>NZ_JACARZ010000005.1:0-292464 GCF_013386315.1 Pseudomonas sp. P7779
TGACACACCGCATTCGCGAGCAAGCCCGCTCCCACATTTGCTCAGCGCTGTTCGGGAGAACGTGCGCAGAAGTCCCCAAATGGGAACGATCAGTCCCTTTTTGGGACCGATCTCGCTTTATCACCCAAGCCGCTATTTCTGGTTAGTCACCCACTGTTCGACCTCCTTCAATAGCGCTTGAGTATGCGCAATCAGTTGCTCCAACAACCCCTCATCCTCATCCATATACCCTTCATATTCCGCCAGGTTGCGGCGCTCGTGGCATAGCGCAAACAGTCTTACCTGAACCTTGTTGGCTGCGGTGGTATGAAGCAGGCATTGGAACACCAGATAGCGCTTGTCCGAGCGATAGCCGTGCAAGCGCAAGGCTGTGAGGGCGATTGCGTGGGCCGCGTTGTAAGCCAAATCAAAACGGCTGGCGAAAGATAATTGCGGGGTTTTGGCGTCCTTCAATCGATCACGGGCAGAGCGCATCAACCCATCACATTCCGTGCGATCCGGCGGCTCAGCCTTCAAGCCACCACTACGTCGCAGGTTCTCCAGGTTTGCCTTGCTGTCCATCCTTGGACTCCACGGGGTTTTCCCCAATCAGGTTGATCTTGTCCTGCTCCGCCACCCGCTGCACAAAACTATGACCGGCATTCCATTTGCCGATCCAGTCTTCGGGGGTATAGAGCGTCGGGTTGATGGTGCGGCCCAGTTGCTCTTCCAGCGGCATGAGCTGCTCCATGACTTCACTGTAGTTGAGGCTTTCGCCGATCAGCATCAGATCTATGTCACTGGATGAGTGCGCCTCGCCCTTGGCGATGGAACCGTAGATAAATGCCCACTTCAGTTGCGTGGCAAATGGAGCCAGTGCGTTGCGCAATGGCTCATCCAGGCTCAGGGTCTTGCGCACGATGGCCAACAGCTCCGAGTAAACGGGGCACTGCGGGTTGGCCTGGTAGTGGGTTTGGTTGCCCTGGCGCGTCACCGTCAGGATGCCTGCCAACTGCAAACGCTCCAGCTCGCGGGTCAGGCTGCCCTTGCCCACCTTTGCCCAGCGGGCGATTTCATTGGTGAAGAAGCTATGGTCGGGCTTGCCAAAGAGCAAACCCAAGACTTTCTGCTGAGTCACGGTGAATAGCGCAGTGCTAAGGGGCAGGGTTTGCATGGCAGCGACCGAAGAGTCCCAAAAAGGGAACGATAGGTCCCTTTTTGGGAACGATCAAGTTTTTAGGCTGCGCAAGAAGGAGCAACCTGCTCCAGTGCCTGATCAACCAGTAACTGCCCCAGCTCACTCATCTGCTGAATGGCCAGCACCACGCCGCGCTGGGAACCTTCCAATTCAAAGGCCAGGTTGGAAGTCAGGGCGTTGAGTGAGGCAAAGGTTTCAGAAGCGTTGGCCAGCAGGGCTTCGGTGGATTGAGAGGGGGTGACGGTAAAGAGTGAAGATGAAGCCGAAGTCGGAAAGTAATGATCCATCGCACGCTCGGCGGCGGCCTGGAGTTTGCGGTGTTCGATTTCAGCGTTGTGGGGCGGATTGGGGGTAGGTTTGAACATGATGAAACTCCTAAACAGATGAGTAAGGAGCGCCACCGTTCGCTTGCACGCGAATAAGGGTGGCGACCGTGCGCAGGTGTGCAAGACCGGGCCTGTTTAGGACACCCAGCAGGTCCGAAGACCTCCTGCGCGCAGCCGCCATAAAGCAGCGAGCACAAAAAACGCCCGTTGGATGGCTGGGCGTTTGTACGCCTAAACAGTTTCGTCGGACTTGCACGTCCGTGTCACCGTTTTTTGCGATGACGCACGAAGACTAGGCGCGATCGCAGGGCACAACAAGTTCATGCACAGCGCGAGAGGTTGCAGGAAAAATCCGACCGTAAAGCGCACGCCGATTGCTCCTACAAACTTTTCGGGTTGTTGCTCGGAACCCGTCTCTCTAGCCTTTTCGGTCCGAAGCATGTCACCGATTGGGCGTTATGAATCTGATATCCAAACCTGATACAAGGCCATTGCAGAGCGTGATGTATCACATCACAATCTCGCCATGATCGTTAGCTGGAAGCATAAAGGCCTCAGGGTCTTTTTTGAGACTGGTTCTACTAAAGGTATCAACGCAGACCATGCAAAACGCTTGCGTCGTGTGTTGCTGGTTCTGAATAGAGCCACACACCGTGATGAACTGGACATGCCCGGTTGGCGGTTTCACCGATTGAAAGGCGATCTGATCGACTACTGGTCCGTCAGTATCAGCGGTAACTGGCGCATTATTTTTCGGATGTTCAACGACCAGGTAGAACTGGTCGATTATTTGGACTATCACTGAGTAAAGGCATCGATATGGACATGCATAACCCTCCCCACCCTGGCGAAATCCTGCTTGAGGACGTGATCCCGGCCTTGGGCATCACCATTACTGAAATGGCACGGCGCCTTGGCTTCGCCAGAGAAACATTCTCTAGAATCCTCCACGGACACGCGCCAATCAGCCCGGATCTTGCGGTAAGGCTAGAACGGGCAGGTATCAGCAAAGCTCGGTTGTGGCTTTCGATGCAAAGTGCCTATGACCTGTGGCAGGCAGAGCATCGAGATCAACCGAAAATCGAACGGTTTGCACGGATTGACTGACGGTTACACTCAGGCCAATCCGGCCTCCACCAGCAACGCCTCCAACCCCATCAAATCCGGCACCTTCGCCACATGCTCCCCCACCTGCACCGCCGCCAACTCCAGCGGGCACAACGGCACGTCCACATAACTCAACTGGCTATCGAGCTTGTACGAACGCGGAATCCCCTGGATCACCAACGCAATAAACTTCAACGTCGGCCGTCCTCCGAGGGTGTTCAACACCACAATCCGCGCGCGCTCTCCCACCACGCCCGACTCGCCACACGCGGCCTCAAAGCTGATCAACGGTAACTGCCGATCCCGCCAGGTAACCTGCCGCAAATACCACGGCGGCGCATCACTGGCCGGTTCGCCGCGCTGGAAGTCGATCAGCTCGGCCACGGCGACGTTGGGCAACAACAGCTGACGGTCGGCCAATGGCAGCAGCAAGCCGGTGAGTTGAGTTGCGCGGTGATCAAGCACGGGACTTGCTCCAGTAAGCGATGCTTTCCAGCAGCACCGACTCTTGATAAGGCTTGCCGAGGTAGTCGTTGACGCCAATCGCCATCGCACGATCACGGTGTTTTTGCCCGGTGCGGGAGGTGATCATGATGATGGGCATGCGCATCAGCCGCGGGTCGTCACGCACCTGGATGGCCACTTCGAAGCCGTCCATGCGCGGCATTTCGATGTCGAGCAGCATCAGGTCCGGGGTGTGCTCTTCCAGCACGGCCATGGCGTCGATGCCGTCCTTGGCGGTGAGCACGTTCATGCCGTTGCGCTCCAGCAGGCGGCTGGTGACTTTGCGCACGGTGACCGAGTCGTCCACCACCAGCACCAGCAGCGGGCGCTTTTTCAGCGGGTCGTTGAGGATCAACGGAGCGTCCGCCGCCTGGGCCGGCAACGCCGGTGGCCGGGCGCGGATATGCGCCATCAGGTCGATGATCAGCACCACGCGGCCATCGCCAAGGATGGTTGCGCCAGACACGCCCTTCACCCCGGCAAACTGCGGCCCCAGGCCCTTGACCACGATCTCCCGGGTGCCGGCCATGGCGTCCACTTGCACCGCCACGCGCCGTTCGTTGCATTGCACCAGCAGCACCGGCAGCGGCTGGTACTGGCCCAGCAGGTTCGGCCGGCCGACGGTGTGCAGCAGGTCGCCGAGGTAGAACAGTTCGTAGCGTTGGCCGGCGTATTCGTAGCGCGGCGGGTCCTGCTGATAGTGCCCTTCCAGCTCATGGGGCATGACCCGCACCAGGCCTTCGATGGTGTTCAGCGGGATCGCGTATTGATCGTCGGCACACTGCACCATCATCGCCCGGTTGACCGACACAGTGAACGGCAGGCGAATGCGAAAGTGCACGCCCTCTCCCGGCGTCGAGTCGATGACCATCGAGCCGCCCAGCTGGCGCACTTCTTCATGCACCACGTCCATGCCCACGCCACGCCCGGAAATCTGGGTGATTTTTTCGGCAGTGGAAAACCCCGGTTGCAGGATGAACTGCAACACGTCGCGGTCACTGATTTCCAGGTTGGGATCGAGCAAGCCACGCTTGATCGCCTTGCGCCGCACGGCTTCAAGCGGCACGCCGGCGCCGTCGTCGCGCATGTCGAAAACGATGTCGCCGCCTTCGTGGGTCAGGTCCAGGGTGATGCGGCCTTTCTCGGGTTTACCGGCCAGCAATCGTGCATCGCGGGATTCCAGGCCGTGGTCGACGGCGTTGCGCAACATGTGTTCCAGCGGCGCGACCATGCGCTCCAGCACGTTGCGGTCCATCTCGCCTTCGGCATTGCCGACGATAAATTCCACGTCCTTGCCCAGCTCGCCCGCCACCTGCCGCACGATGCGTTTAAGCCGTGGCAGCATGCGTTCGAAAGGCACCATGCGCGTGCGCATCAGGCCTTCCTGCAACTCGGTGTTGATGCGCGCCTGTTGCTGCAGCAGGTTGTGGGCATCCTGGTTGCGGCGGTCGAGGGTTTCCTTGAGGTCGAGCAGGTCGGAAGCCGATTCGAACAGGGCCCGGGACAGTTGTTGCAACTGGGAATGGCGGTCCATTTCCAGCGGGTCGAATTCTTCGTAGCCCAGGCGTTCGGCCTCGGCCTGCTGGCGGCTGAGGATGCGGCCCTGGGTCTCGGTGTCGAGGCGGCGTAGTTGATCGCGCATACGCTCGATGGTGGTTTCCACCTCGTTGAGGGCAACGCTCGCATCGTTGACCTGCTGCTCGATACGCCCACGGAAGATCGAAGTTTCACCCGCCAGGTTGACCAGGTCATCCAGCAAGTCGGCAGAGATCTTCACCATGTCGGCGGCCGGATCGCTGGCCGGCACCGCCTCGGTTTTGGTTGCCGTCAACGCCAGCGGTGCGTCCGTCACTTCAGCCGGACGCACCAGGCTCTTGATGCGCTCGATCAGCAGGTCCACCGAGCCCACCGGCATTCCCGCCGCCACCGCATCGATCATCTGCGCCAGGCGGTCGTGGCAGCCTTGCAGCAAGGCGAACAGCTCCGCCGAGGGCGCCAGCAAACCTGCCGACAAGCCCTCATAGAGAAACTCCAGCTCATGGGCCAGGTCGCCAATCGGGCCGATCTCGACCATGCGAGCGCCGCCCTTGAGGGTGTGCAGGTCGCGCAGCAGTGTCTCGACTTCCTGGCGATTTTTCGGCTCGGCCTGCCAGCGCAACAGCGCGGCGCCGGAGCTGTCGAGGATGTCGGCGGCCTCTTCGAGAAAGATATCCAGCAGCTCGGGATCACTGCCCGGCGTCTCGACTTCGGCGGCCGCTGCGGGCGCCGCTTGTCCGGTGCCTTGGCGCAACTCACGCAAGTGGCTGATCAGGTCGGAGGAGTCGCTCAACGGTTGCTGGTGTTGCAGTTGCTCAAGCAACAGCGCCAGCCGCTCATGACTGGCCATCAACACATTGGCCAGCTCGCTGGAATAGCTGTAGCGACGGTCCACCAAACCTTCGTAAAGGTTTTCCAGCTCAAGGGCCAGGTCGCCCACCGCGCCGATTTCAGCCATGCGCGCGCCACCCTTGAGGGTGTGCAAATCCCGCTGCAACGATGACAGCGGCGCTGCGTTATCCGGGTCCAGCAGCCAACGCTTCAAGGACTGGCCGGCGCTGTCGAGGATGTCCACCGCTTCCTCAAGGAAGATCTCGACGATCTCGTCATCCACCGCAAAACCCTGATCGAGCTTCGCCGTAGCGGCGCCCAGCTCGGAGATGCTCAGCGCGCGGCTGCCATCGGTCTTGATCAAGCCGGTGGCGGACGGGTCGAGGCCTTCATCCAGCAGCTCGCGCAGGGCGCGTACCCGGGCCGGCGCCGCGCTGATTTCCTGGCCGGCGGCCAGTTGGTCGAGCATGTTGATCAGGGCTTCGTGGGCCTGTTCGGCCTCGTGGAAGAAGCGCTCGCTGACCGCCAGGCTGCTTTCTTCCACTGCGCCGTAGAGGTCGAGCAAGGCTTCGCACAATTCGTCCATCGGGTGCAGGTCGGCGAGGTGCGCGCCTTCGCCGAGGGTGGTCAGTTCGTCCAGCAGCGCGCTCAGTTCCTGGCGTTCGCCGGGGTGCTGTTGCCAGCGGCGCAGCAGGCTTTCGGCGTCCAGCAGGATGTCCATGCCCTGGGCCAGGAAGTTGGCGATCAACTGCGGGTCGCGCTTGATCCGCAGGCCGGTGTTGGGCGCATTCAGCAAGGCTTCAAGCTGGCTGTTCAGCAGGTTTTGCGTGCGCTGGATCAGCCCTGCTGCACCATTGATGGCCGCGTGAGGGTCACTGTCCAGCTGGCGCACGCCGCGCTGGAACAACGCTTCGGCCTCCAGCAGCAATTCGATTTCATCCAGGTCCAGCGGCAGGCGGTGGGCCTTGTATTCGCGGGTCAGGTGATCCAGCGGGCGCGCCAGTTCGGCGATGGGCAACACACCGGCCATATAGGCGCTGCCTTTGAGGGTGTGCAGTGCACGTTGCAGGTCATCACTGACTTGCAGCGGCAGGTGCTCGGTGGCCTGTTGCAGGAAGCGGTTGAGGCTGTCGAGGTGGCTCTGGGCTTCGTTGCGGAAGATTTCCAGCAACTGCGGGTCCAGGGCGGCCGGGTCTGTGGCCGACGGTTCGACACGGCTGGCCAGGGCGTGCGCCCGCGCCGCCAGTTCGTCTACGTCATCGCGCTGGCGCTGGGCATCGTCGGCAAAATCGGTGATCAGTTCCGGCAGCAATTCCAACACGTCATCCAGCACTGCTTGCACATCCGGGCCCGGCGCGACGCTGCGCTCCAGCACGCGGTTGAGCAGGTTTTCCACGGCCCAGGCCAGCTCTGCCAACACCAGGGCGCGCACCATGCGGCCACTGCCTTTCAAGGTGTGGAAGGCGCGGCGCATTTCGCTCAGGGTGGCCTTGTCTTCCAGGCTGGCGGTGCCGGCGGGCACATAGCGATGCAGCACATCGAGGACTTCGGCGGTTTCTTCGAGGAAGACTTCCCGCAGTTCATCATCGATGGCTTCTTCACCGGCGGGCGGCGGCAGCAGGCTGCCGGGACGCTGGAGTGCCGGCGGGTTGAGGCGCGAGGTGGGGCTGGCCAACGCATCGGCGAGGAACGGGGTTTGCTCCGTGGGCGTGTCACCCTGCTCAAGCAGTGCCTGGCGCCAGGGTTTTTCGGCCGGCAAATAGCCCAGCGCGGCCAGGCCTTCAGCGGCGACTTCCAGCACCCGTTCGCCCGGGGCGTCGTGGTCCTGGAGCATGCGTTCCAGGTAGTACTCGAGGCTGGTGAGCACATCGGCAAAATGCTCAAGCTGCGCCTCGGAAGGCGCGGCGTCGCCGACCATCTGTTGCTCGTTGACGTAGTCATTGCAGCCACGCATCAGGCTCGCCGCACGGGGCAGCGGAATCATCGCCAGCGCGCCGCGCACCTGGGTCAGCAACTCGGGCAGCGACTCCAGGCGCTGGCGGTCCCAATGGGCCTCGATGCAGTCGATCACCAGCTCTTTGGCCTGGGTCAGGCACTGGCAGGATTCGCGGATGACGAGGTGGTGGATCTGCGTCAGGTCGGTGGTAGGCAGGCGGCTTTCTTCGCGGCGCTCCGGCTCGACAGTGCCGACCATCCCGGCCAGCGTGGCCTCGACGTAGAGCAACGCACCGGCAACGTCCATCAATACCGCATCGTTGGGTTCGCGCTGCCCCTGGGCCAGGCCGAGTACCACCGCCAGTTGGTCGATGATCACTTTGCGCGGCTGGCCGAAGCCCAATACGGCGAGGGTATCGGCGATCTGCCGCAGCGGCGCCAGCAACGCCTCAAGGTCCGAGGCGTGCTGACGGTCGCTGCGTACGAACAGGTCCAGGCGTTCCTTGACCCGCACCAGCTCCTCGCACAACGCGCCGAGCACCGAGCCCATCGCGTCGCGGTCCGGGCCGGCCAGGCGGGCGCGTTCGGCGTCCACCACGGCGCTGTCGGGCAAAGCTTCATCGAGGCCATATCGTTCTTTCAAACTTTGCATCCGTGGAGTCGGTCGGGTGACTTTGGCGACGTAGAACAACAGGCTCTTGAGCAGCTCATCCGGGGCCGGGGTGTTGATGCCGTTGATGCCCTGGATCAGCAGGCGCTTGAGTTGCTTGTCGCAGGCCTTGAGCAAACTGCGCAACGCCGGGCTGTTGGCAACCACGCCAATGAGCATGCCTTCCACCAGCGCCGAGGTGACCTGCCACAACGGTAACAGCGGCGCACCATGGCACAGGGCTTCGAGGCGGGCGAAGACCCGAGCCATGTCTTCCAGGTTGCTGGGGCCGTGGTCTTCGCGCAGCAAACCGACCAGCGCCTGTTGCAGCATCTGCCGCCACTGGCGCAGCAGCTCGGGGAAATCCTCTGGCGTGCGCTGGGCCAGGGCGTCTTCGGGCAGCGGCGGGATCACCAGCAGTTGCGGGCTGAACAGGCTGGTTTCCGAGAGCAGGCTTTCGCCGCGCACGCTGCGCAGGTCGTTGAGCAGCGGCAGCACCACCAGGGGCAGGTCGCGCCGGGCGCTGTGTACGCGGTCGAGGTACAGCGGCAGTTGGCCAAGGCCCTGTTGCAGCAGGCGAATGCCTTCGTCGCGCTGGCTGACGCGCGCGCCTTGCAGGGCGAGGGCCAGTTGTTCCATTTCTTCAGCGAACAGGGCCGCGCCGTAGAACTCGACCATCAACAGGCTGCCATGCACCTGATGGATGCATTTTAGGCACTGGCCGATGGCCTCGCTGCTGCTTTCTTCAACATAGGCGTCCAGCGCCGAGCGGGCCTGTTTCAGGGTTTCGGCAATTTCGCCCTTGACCCATTCGAGGGCCACGTAGTCGTGCCGATCAACCATAACCGCTCCCGTCTGAATTCATGAGTTGCTGGTAGTGCTGGGTCATGCGTACACCGATCTCAAAACAAAGGAGATCAACTGTGGGAGCGGGCTTGCTCGCGAATGCGGTGGGTCAGACAAAGCGTCGGCGACTGACACACCGCATTCGCGAGCAAGCCCGCTCCCACATTTGCTTTTCGGTGTTTTCGAGGGTGCATTTCACTCATCCACCCGCTTCGCCGCCGGCAAGGTGAACCCCGACACCGACCGCCGCAACTGACTGGCCATTTTTGCCAGGTTGCCGATGCTCTCGGCAGTGGCCGTAGAGCCTGACGAAGTCTGAGTGGTGATCTGCTGGATCACGTTCATCGTCAGGGAAATCTGCCCCGCCGACGACGTCTGCTGCTGCGCCGCGTTGGAGATACTCTGGATCAGCGCCGCCAGGGTTTTCGACACGCCTTCGATCTCTTCCAGCGCCACCCCGGCGTCCTGGGCCAGCCGCGCACCGCGCACCACTTCGGTGGTGGTCTGCTCCATGGAAATCACGGCTTCGTTGGTATCCGTCTGGATCGCTCGCACCAGGGTTTCGATCTGTCGGGTCGCCGCCGAAGAGCGCTCAGCCAGGCGCTGCACTTCATCGGCCACCACCGCAAAACCACGCCCGGCATCACCGGCCATGCTCGCCTGGATCGCGGCGTTGAGCGCGAGGATGTTGGTCTGCTCGGCGATGTCATCGATCAGGCTGACGATGTCGCCAATTTCCTGGGACGATTCCCCCAGGCGCTTGATGCGCTTGGCGGTGTCCTGGATCTGTTCGCGGATGTTGTCCATGCCGTGGATGGTGTTGTGCACCACCTCGTTGCCCTTGTTGGCAATCTCTACCGAACGCTCGGCCACTGCCGACGATTCAGCGGCGTTGGCCGACACCTGGTCGATGGACTGGGCCATCTGGTTGATCGCCGTGGAGGCTTCGGCAATCTGCTGTGCCTGATGCTCCGACGCTTGGGCCAGGTGCATGGCGGTGGCCTGGGTGTCCTGCACCGCACCAGCCACCTGGCCGGCAGTGAGGTTGATGGTGGCCACCAGGTCGCGCAGTTGGTCCACGGAATAGTTGATGGAGTCGGCAATGGTGCCGGTGAAGTCTTCGGTGACCGAGGCGGTGACGGTCAGGTCGCCGTCGGCCAAGTCTTCAATCTCATCCAGCAGGCGCATGATCGCGTTCTGGTTGCGCTCGTTCTTCTCGGCGGTTTCCCGCAACTGGCGGTTGGTCTCGCGGACCATCACCAGGCCGATCAGGATGATCGAGGCCAGCGCCAGCAAGCCCAGCACGTAGCCGCCGATGGTGTCGAAAGTGCGCCCGTCCGCCAGGTTTTCAAAGCCGGTGGCCAGGTGCGAGGCTTCGTCCAGCAGGGTTTGCGACAGGTTGAAGATATTGCTCGCCGAGGCGCGCACCTGGAACAGCTGCGGCGAGGTCTCGAGGATTTCGTCCACGGAACCGGAGACGAATTCGAACAGCTCGGAAATCTCCGCCAACCGGGCGCGGGCGTCGTGGTCTTCAACCTGGGTGATGCGCAGCCCGGGATTGCCGTTGAGCATGCCACTGAGCACCACGCCGAAACGGTTGGCATCGCGGCCAAAGGCATCGGCGGCCTGCACGGCAGTCTCGTCCCCCGCCAGCACGGTGTTCACCGCCCCCAGGATGCGTTCGGCCAGCAATGACTGGCGCTGGGCCAACGCTACCTGGCTGGCCGGTGCGCCGCGTTGCAGCAGAATATCGACAACCTTTTCCGACTCCATCTGCAACTGCGGAACGGTTTCCGCCAGGGTCGCGGCCACTTGATGCAGCGACAGCACCGTTTGCTCGCTGGCCAGAATCGCATCGGCGTTTTTCAGCAGCGCTTCCCAGTCGGTCTGCACGGCGCGCATTTCTGCACGCACGGCGGTGGGTGCGGCAGGCAGGCCGGTGGCCGGGTCGCCTTTTTTCAGGTAACCCCAGCGCTGGGCAAAATCGTTGCGCGCATCCCCCAGCAGCTTGAACGCCGCCGCCTTGCCGGCGGCAGCCTCGGTGGCGTTCTTGGCGATGCGCTGGGACAGCACCCGCAGCTCGCCGGCGTGGCCGATGTACTGTTTGTCGTAGGTAGACTGGGTGTTGAGGTACGCGAAGTTGGCGAACAGCAGCATGATGAACACGATCAGCGCGATAAACAGCACGATGATCTGCGAGCGGCTGCGGGAGGCTTCCTGGGGTTTGACCGGGGTGACGGTACTCATGCGGCGACATCCATGAAACCTGGGGCCTGGGCCAGGGCGAAGGGGCTGAAGACCTGCCACAGCTGGTCGCCGTCGAACTGGCCCTGGATAAACGGCGCGCCGCCTGCGGTGCTCGTCGACAACGCGTCTTGTGCGAAATGCTGCATGCCCACCACCTCGTCCACCAACAGGCCGACAAACACGTCCTGATACTCCACCACCAGCACCCGCCGTTGTTTGCGCGCCACCGACAGCTCAAGGCCAAGGAAACCGCCCAGGTCCATCACCGGCAGCAAGCGCCCGCGCAGGTTGGCCACGCCCTTGATCCACGGCTTGACCCCGGGCATCAAGGTACAGCGCGGTTCGTGCAGCACTTCCGCCACCTCGCCCATGGGCGCCACGTACCAGTGTTCGCCCAGGCGAAACCCGATCCCGCTCCAGCTGAGCAGCCGGGTTTCCTGGGACGGCAGGTCGGCAGCCAGCAAGCGGCAGCGGCGGTCGATGTCCAGCAGCAGCTCGAAGGCGGTTTGCGACTCGGTCATGGGAACGTGCCGTCAGCCGGCCAGCACCTTGTTCAGGGTGGCGATCAGGGTTTCTTCGTCTACCGGCTTGGTCAGGTAATCCTTGGCGCCCTGGCGCTCGCCCCAGATCTTGTCGGTTTCCTGATCCTTGGTGGTGATGATGATCACCGGGATGTGGCTGGTCTCGGCATCTTTGGTCAACTGACGGGTGGCCTGGAAGCCATTGAGGCCCGGCATCACGATATCCATCAGCACCGCATCCGGCTTTTCCTGACGGGCCAGCGCAACGCCATCGCCGCCGTTCTGGGCCTTGAGGACGGTGTGACCGTGCTTTTCGAGCATTTCGGTCAGTTTGTACATTTCAGTCGGCGAATCGTCGACGATCAGAACACGTGCCATGGTTTTCCCCACTTATCTAGTAGACGCAAGCCCTCGTGGGGCCCCCGTCAGTGTGCTTGTTCTACTGCGGCGAAGCCCGGTACATAGGCCTTGATCGCGCTCAGCAGTTCTTCCTTGCTGAAAGGCTTGGTCAAAAACTGATCAGAGCCGACGATGCGCCCCTTGGCCTTGTCGAACAGACCATCCTTGGAGGACAGCATGATTACCGGGATCGACTTGAACGCCGGGTTGTTCTTCACCAGCGCGCAGGTCTGATAGCCATCCAGGCGCGGCATCATGATGTCGACAAAGATAATGTGTGGATGATGGTCAACAATCTTGGCCAGGGCATCGAAACCGTCGATGGCCGTGATGACGTCGCACCCTACGTTCTTCAACAGTGTTTCGGCCGTGCGGCGAATCGTTTTCGAATCGTCGATCACCATCACTTTCAAGGCGTTGGAATGCTGTTCCATATCTGCTCTACCATCGCCACAGCGAATAGGTTTTCGGTGTGTACTGCCTGATGTTGCACAGGACGAGCGCCAAAAGCCTCGGAATTCAAGGGCTGATGTGCCATGGCAGCCTTTTTAGCACAGTCTCAGAACGCAATCTATCGGCCGACCCGCATGGTGGTTTTTCCTTGACCCACAACAGCCGCAGCGCCACTCTGACGCCACTTTTATGCGCCCTTATTTGCTAGAGGAAATCCCCCATGAGCGTTCGCGTCGGCATTGTCATGGACCCTATCGCCAGCATTTCCTATAAAAAGGACAGCTCGCTGGCCATGCTGCTGGCCGCCCAGGCCCGCGGCTGGAGCCTGTTCTATATGGAGCAGCCGGACCTTTATCAGGGCGACGGTGAAGCGCGGGCGCGGATGCGTCCCCTGCAGGTGTTTGCCAACCCCGAGAAGTGGTTCGAGCTGCAAGACGAAATCGACAGCCCCCTGAGCGACCTCGACGTGATCCTGATGCGCAAGGATCCGCCGTTCGACATGGAGTTCGTCTACTCCACCTACCTGCTGGAGCAGGCCGAGCGCGCGGGCGTGCTGATCGTCAACAAGCCCCAGAGCCTGCGCGACTGCAATGAAAAGCTGTTCGCCACGCTGTTCCCGCAGTGCACGCCGCCGACCGTGGTCAGCCGCCGCGCCGATGTGCTGCGCGAATTCGCCGCCAAGCACGGCGATGTGATCCTCAAGCCGCTGGACGGCATGGGCGGTACCTCGATCTTCCGCCACCGCGCCGGCGACCCGAACCTGTCGGTGATCCTGGAGACCCTGACTGCGCTGGGCACCCAGCAGATCATGGGCCAGGCCTACATTCCGGCGATCAAGGACGGCGACAAGCGCATCCTGATGATCGACGGCGAGCCGGTGCCTTACTGCCTGGCGCGCATTCCGGCCGCCGGCGAGACCCGCGGCAACCTGGCCGCCGGTGGCCGGGGTGAAGCCCGCCCGCTGACGGACAAGGATCGCTGGATTGCAGCCCAAGTCGGCCCGACCCTGCGCGAAAAAGGCCTGCTGTTCGTAGGCCTGGACGTAATCGGCGAGAACCTCACCGAAATCAACGTCACCAGCCCGACCTGTATTCGCGAGATCGACAACGCATTTGGCACGAACATCGGCGAAATGCTGATGGCTGCGATTGCCGCCAAGCTACAAGCCAAGTGACATAGAACAGCCGGACACAAACCAACATTGCGTTATCATGCGCCACCTGTGAAACGCGCGATGTTGGTTTTCTTGTCATGACGCTCCCGTCCGATCTGCCCCCCGAACTCTCCCACAGCGGCGTGCGCCCGGCTGATCGGCTCGGATTTACCCTGTTTCTGGCGGCGTTGATTCACCTGGCGCTGATCCTCGGCCTGGGTTTCACCTTTGCCGAACCCAAGCAGATCACCAAGACCCTGGAAATCACCCTCGCCACGTTCAAAAGCGAAAAAAAGCCCGAAAAAGCCGACTTTCTCGCCCAGGACAACCAGCAAGGCAGCGGCACCCTCGACAAGAAGGCCGTGCCCAAGACCACTGAAGTCGCGCCATTCCAGGACAACAAGGTCAATAAGGTCACGCCACCGCCGGCGCCCAAGCCGGAGGTGAAACAGGCCGCACCCAAGGCGGCGGTCACCACCGTGGCGCCCAAGCCGCAAAAAGCTCCGACCCAGCGCGAAAAGGCCAAGACCGAACCCACGCCGGCCCCGCCGGCCCCGACTTTTGACAGCTCGCAACTCTCCAGTGAGATCTCCAGCCTGGAAGCCGAACTGGCCCACGAACAACAGCTGTACGCCAAGCGCCCGCGGATCTACCGCCTCAACGCCGCCTCCACCATGCGCGACAAAGGCGCCTGGTATAAGGATGAGTGGCGCAAGAAGGTCGAGCGCATCGGCAACCTGAACTACCCGGACGAAGCCCGTCGCCAGCAGATCTACGGCAATTTGCGACTGCTGGTGTCGATCAACCGCGACGGCACCTTGTACGAGGTGCAGGTGCTGGAGTCCTCCGGCCAACCGCTGCTGGACCAGGCGGCGCAACGCATCGTGCGGCTGGCGGCGCCTTTTGCGCCGTTTACCGGAGACCTGAACGACATCGACCGCCTGGAAATCATTCGCACCTGGCGCTTTGCCAAGGGTGATCGGCTGTCGAGCAATTGATGCTGACGGTGACTTCCTGCGCATCCTCAGCTTGTCAGTTCGCCCCTCCAACGCCACACTAGCGGACATGAAAAATGTCAGCCCGACCTACCTCAAGCACCAATTCCTGATCGCCATGCCCCATATGGCCGACCCGAACTTTGCGCAGACCTTGACCTACATCGTCGAGCACACCGCCAATGGTGCGATGGGGTTGGTGGTCAACCGCCCGCAAGACCTGAACCTGGCCGATATCCTCGAGCAACTGCGCCCGGACATCGACCCACCCGCCAGCTGCCAGCACGTACCGATCTACATCGGCGGGCCGGTGCAGACGGACCGGGGTTTTGTGCTGCACCCCACCGGGCCGAAATTCCAGGCGACCGTGGACCTTGAAGGGTTGTCCCTGTCCACGTCCCAGGACGTCCTGTTCGCGATTGCCGACGGCGTAGGGCCTGATCAAAGTGTGATCACCCTCGGCTACGCCGGCTGGGAAGCCGGGCAACTGGAGGCGGAGCTGGCGAGCAATGCCTGGCTGACCTGCCCGTTCGACGCCGACATCCTGTTCAACACCCCCAGCGAACTGCGCCTGGAAGCGGCCGCCGCCAAGCTGCGGATCAACCTCAGCCTGCTGACCAGCCAGGCGGGGCACGCCTGATGGCCTTGCGTCTGATCCTCGGTTTCGACTACGGCACCAAACAGATCGGCGTCGCCGTCGGCCAGGTGATTACCGGCCAGGCCCGCGAGCTGTGCACCCTGAAGGCCCAGAACGGCGTGCCGGACTGGAACCAGGTCGAAGCCCTGATCAAGGAGTGGAAGCCCGACGCCGTGGTGGTCGGCCTGCCGCTGAACATGGACGGCACCCCGAGCGAGATGTGCCTGCGGGCCGAAAAGTTCGCCCGCCGCCTGAACGGCCGCTACAACCTGCCCTCCTATACCCACGACGAACGCCTGACCACGTTCGAAGCCAAGGGCGAGCGCCGTGACCGTGGCGGGCAGAAAGGCAGTTACCGCGACAACCCGGTGGATGCCATCGCCGCGGCCCTGCTGTTGCAGGGCTGGCTGGATGAAAACACCGCTTTATTTGAATCCTGACTGACGCGGCTTGCCGCGTCTTCTTACGTTTGAGCCCGGACCTTGCCTGCGCGAGGCCTAGAAGGAGCACCCATGAGCCTGCCCAATCCCGCCGACCTGATCAGCCAGATGGCGATCCGCCTCAAGGCGCACCTGGAACACCGTGCCATCAGCGAGCCGCGCTTTATCGGCATCCGCACCGGTGGCGTGTGGGTGGCCCAGGCGCTGCTGGAAGAACTGGGCAGCGACTCGCCCCTGGGCACCCTGGACGTGTCTTTCTATCGTGACGACTTCAGCCAGAACGGCCTGCACCCGCAAGTGCGCCCCTCGGCCCTGCCCTTCGAGATCGAAGGCCAGCACCTGGTGCTGATCGATGACGTGCTGATGAGCGGTCGCACCATACGTGCCGCGATGAACGAACTGTTCGACTACGGCCGCCCGGCCAGCGTGACCCTGGTCTGCCTGCTGGACCTGGACGCCGGCGAATTGCCGATCAGCCCGGACGTGGTCGGCGCCACCCTGTCCCTGGAAGCCCACCAGCGGGTAAAATTGTCCGGTCCCACGCCGCTCGAACTCGAACTGCAAGACCTTGCCCTTTAAACCGCCTTGTAAAGAGTCCCCGCGATGACGCCTCTAGATGCCAAGCGCCCGCTGCAGCTCAATGCTCAGGGCCAGCTGCAACACTTCCTGTCCCTCGACGGCTTGCCCCGCGAACTGCTCACCGAAATCCTCGACACGGCCGACTCGTTTCTCGAAGTCGGCGGCCGGGCGGTGAAGAAAGTCCCGTTGCTGCGCGGCAAGACCATCTGCAACGTGTTCTTCGAGAACTCGACCCGCACCCGCACCACCTTTGAACTGGCGGCCCAACGCCTGTCGGCTGACGTGATCACGCTGAACGTGTCCACCTCGTCGGCGAGCAAGGGCGAAACCCTGCTCGACACCCTGCGCAACCTGGAAGCCATGGCCGCCGACATGTTCGTGGTGCGCCACGGCGATTCCGGTGCTGCGCACTTCATCGCCGAGCACGTGTGCCCGAATGTGGCGATCATCAACGGCGGCGACGGCCGTCACGCCCACCCGACCCAGGGCATGCTCGACATGCTGACCATTCGGCGGCACAAGGGCAGCTTTGAAAACCTCTCGGTGGCCATTGTCGGCGACATCCTGCACTCGCGGGTTGCACGCTCGAACATGCTGGCCCTGAAAACCCTGGGTTGCCCGGACATCCGCGTGATCGCCCCCAAGACACTGCTGCCGATCGGTATCGAGCAGTACGGCGTGAAGGTCTACACCGACATGGCCGAAGGCCTGAAGGATGTGGACGTGGTGATCATGCTGCGCCTGCAGCGCGAGCGTATGGCGGGCGGCCTGCTGCCGAGCGAAGGCGAGTTCTATCGCCTGTTCGGCCTGACCACCGCACGCCTGGCCGGCGCCAAGCCGGACGCCATCGTGATGCACCCGGGGCCAATCAACCGTGGCGTGGAGATTGAGTCGGCGGTGGCCGATGGCGCGCAGTCGGTGATTCTCAACCAGGTCACGTACGGCATCGCCATCCGCATGGCGGTGTTGTCCATGGCCATGAGCGGGCAAACCGCGCAACGTCAATTCGAGCAGGAGAACGCCCAGTGAAGCTCAGCATTCTCGGCGCCCGAGTCATCGATCCGGCCAGCGGCCTGGATCAAGTCACCGATCTACACCTGGAAGCCGGCAAGATCATTGCCATCGGCGCCGCACCCGCAGGCTTCAGCGCCAGCGAAACTATCGACGCCAAAGGCCTGATCGCCGCGCCTGGCCTGGTTGACCTGAACGTCGCCCTGCGTGAGCCGGGCTACAGCCGCAAGGGCAACATCACCAGCGAAACCCGCGCCGCCGCTGCCGGTGGCGTGACCAGCCTGTGCTGCCCGCCCCACACCAAACCGGTGCTGGACACCTCGGCGGTGACCGAACTGATCCTCGACCGCGCCCGCGAAGCCGGCAACTGCAAAGTGTTCCCCATCGGTGCCCTGAGCAAAGGGCTGGACGGCGAACAACTGGCCGAACTGATCGCCCTGCGCGACGCCGGCTGCGTGGCCTTCGGCAACGGCCTGGAGAGCTTTCGCAGCACCCGCACCCTGTGCCGTGCGCTGGAATATGCGGCGACTTTCGACCTGACTGTGATTTTCCACTCCCAGGACCGTGACCTGGCCGAAGGCGGCCTGGCCCACGAAGGCGCCACCGCGAGCTTCCTCGGCCTGCCGGGCATCCCGGAAACCGCCGAGACCGTGGCCCTGGCCCGCGACCTGCTGCTGGTGGAACAAAGCGGCGTACGCGCGCACTTCAGCCAGCTGACCAGCGCTCGCGGCGTGGCCCTGATCGCTCAGGCCCAAGCCCGCGGATTGCCGGTGACGGCGGATGTGGCGCTGTATCAGCTGATTCTGACGGATGAGGCGCTGATCGACTTCTCCAGCCTGTATCACGTGCAGCCGCCACTGCGTACCCGCGCTGACCGTGACGGTTTGCGGGCGGCGGTGAAGTCCGGGGTGGTTTCGGTGATCTCCAGCCATCACCAGCCCCACGAGCGGGATGCCAAGCTGGCGCCGTTCGGCGCGACGGAGCCAGGCATCAGCAGCGTCGAGCTGTTGCTGCCGCTGGCAATGACGTTGGTGGAAGATGGTTTGCTGGACCTGCCGACCCTGCTGGCGCGCCTCAGTGCGGGCCCTGCCGAGGCGCTGCGCCTGCCGGCGGGCAAGCTGGCGGTGGGCTCGGCGGCGGACCTGGTGCTGTTTGATCCGGCCAGCTCCACGATTGCCGGGGAACACTGGCTGTCCAAGGGTGAAAACTGCCCATTCATCGGCCATAGCCTGCCGGCGACTGTGCGGTACACGCTGGTGGATGGGCGGATCAGCTACCAGGCTTAAATCCAATCCGGAGTGGGCACAGTAAATGTGGGAGCGGGCTTGCTCGCGAAAGCGGTGGGTCAGTCAATAGAGATGTCGACTGACACATCGCATTCGCGAGCAAGCCCGCTCCCACATTTGGATCTTCACACATCTTATCGGCCGCCGTTGCGCTCGGCATTGCGGATCGAAATCTGCGTATTCAGCGTCCAGAAGTCATACAGCACCCCGATCAGGAACAAGCCCCCGGTCAGCAGGTAAATGATCCCGCTGATCCATTTGCCCTGATACATGCGGTGCAAACCGAACACACCCAGAAACGCCAACAGAATCCAGGCCACGTTGTACTCGATCGGCCCGGCGGTAAATCGCAGGTCCGCTTCGCGGTCCATTGCCGGAATCAGGAACAAGTCGATCAACCAGCCAATCCCGAACAAACCGAAGGTGAAAAACCAGATCGTCCCGGTCACCGGCTTGCCGTAATAAAAGCGGTGAGCACCGGTAAAACCGAAAATCCAAAGCAGGTAGCCGATCACCTTGCTGTGGGTGTCTTGTTGCGAAACATCCTGTCGATAGGTGTTCATGGAGTACCTCTTTAGCCTCGATAGATAAATATTTCTGGTTTCTTTGTGACTTTTTTACGGGCGCCCGACATGCGGCAAATGGTATCTTCGCTTCCCTCAAAGCCTTATACCGCCTGACTTGTGTAGGACAATCGCGGCAATTCGTCACGGTTTTCCTGAATTTGACCCCAGGGTTCAGTCGACAAACGGCCTTAGCACGACACAAAAAGCTGTTATAAAGTTGCGCGCAAACCAAAAAGAGCCACGCCTAATGCGACCATTTTTCAAGACATGGCTAACCATTTGCCTATTAATGCCACTGGCCGCCCACGCCACCAATCGTGAGCAACGACTTCCCAACGTTAACGGTTTCACCCCTAAAGTTCACGCCACCACCAGCTCCGCCAAATCGGTAAAGCTGACCGTGAAGCGCCCGACTCAACTGAGCAAGGCCCACGGTAATGCAGCGCCAGGGCTGATGGCCGTCAACACCAAGCAAAGCAGCAACGTCCTCAGCCGTGCCGTCAACGTGCTCGGTACTCCTTATCGTTGGGGCGGCAGCAGCCCAAGTAAAGGGTTCGACTGCAGTGGTTTGGTGAAATATGCGTTTAACGACGTAAAAGCCGTGGATTTGCCGCGCACTTCCAACGCCATGGCCGCCGGCCACGGGCTGAAGGTTGAGCGCAAGGATTTGAAACCGGGTGACCTGCTGTTCTTCAAACTGAAGAGCCGCCAGGTGAACCACGTTGCCATCTACCTGGGCAACGACCGTTTCATCCACGCACCGCGTCGTGGCAAGTCCGTGAGCATCGATACGCTGAAGAAGCCGTTCTGGGACAAGAACTACGTGATTGCCAAGCGTGTCCTGCCTAAAGAACAGAACAACCTGCGGATTGTGCAGCGCTGATATCAGGCTGATGTGAGAGCAGGCTTGTGTGGGAGCGGGCTTGCTCGCGAATGCGGAGTGTCAGTCGATACATGCTTGACTGATACACCGCATTCGCGAGCAAGCCCGCTCCCACATTAGTTTTTCATCGCCCACGCGACCTTAAATATCCCCAGGCACCCTCGCCTTCTCCCGGGCATGTTCCCGGCTGATCAGCCCCTGGCTGACCAACGCCTTCAAACTCATGTCCAGCGTCGTCATCCCCAACGCCCCACCCGTCTGGATCGCCGAATACATCTGCGCCACCTTGTCCTCGCGGATCAAGTTACGAATCGCCGGCGTGCCGAGCATGATTTCGTGAGCCGCCACACGGCCGCCGCCGACTTTCTTCACCAGCACCTGGGACACCACCGCCTGCAATGACTCCGAGAGCATCGAGCGGACCATGGTCTTTTCCCCCGCCGGAAACACATCCACCACCCGGTCCACGGTTTTAGCCGCCGACGTGGTGTGCAACGTGCCAAACACCAGGTGCCCGGTTTCCGCCGCCGTCAGCGCGAGCCGAATGGTTTCCAGGTCTCGCAATTCGCCAACCAGGATCACATCCGGGTCCTCCCGCAATGCCGAACGCAGGGCCGCCGAGAAACTGTGGGTATCGCGATGCACCTGTCGCTGGTTGATCAGGGCATTTTTCGGTTGGTGGATAAACTCGATCGGGTCTTCAAGGGTGAGGATGTGCTGGCGACGATGGGTGTTGAGGTAGTCGATCATCGCTGCCAGGGTGGTGGACTTGCCGGAACCGGTCGGCCCGGTGACCAGCACCAGCCCCCGGGGCAAGTCTGCGATGCGCCGGAACACCTCGCCCAACCCCAGGTGTTCCAGGCTCTGCACGGTTGAGGGGATGGTACGAAACACCGCGCCCATGCCCCGGTGCTGCTGGAACACATTCACCCGAAACCGCGCCACCTCGGGCAACTCGAAGGCAAAATCCGTTTCAAGAGATGTTTCGAAATCCTTTTGCTGGTGATTGTTCAGCAAAGGGCTGAGCAACGCCGCCACTTGCACCGGCGCAAGTACAGGCCAATCGAGTGGCCAGACCTCGCCATCCACTCGCAGCATCGGCGCCAACCCGGCCGACAGATGCAGGTCCGAGGCCCGCAGCCGTACGCCGGCGGCCAGCAGTTCAGTGATATCCATAGGGCTTTCCATTTCCAGTAGAATGCCGCGGACTCCATATCCACGGGCGCAACTTGAATGTCGACCATAGCAGACAACATCGGCCTGGTTTCCGAGCGGATCCGGGCAGCCGCCGAGGCCGCGCAGCGCGACGCAGGCAGCGTGCACCTGCTGGCCGTGAGCAAGACCAAACCCGCACAGGCCGTGCGCGAAGCCTATGCCGCCGGGATGCGTGACTTTGGCGAGAACTATCTGCAGGAAGCCCTGGGCAAACAGGCCGAATTAACCGACCTGCCCTTGAGTTGGCACTTCATCGGCCCCATTCAATCGAACAAGACTCGTGCGATCGCCGAGAATTTCGCCTGGGTGCATTCCGTGGACCGCCTGAAAATCGCACAACGCCTGTCCGAACAACGCCCGGCTGACCTGCCGCCGCTGAATATCTGCATCCAGGTCAACGTCAGTGGCGAAGCCAGCAAGTCCGGCTGTACACCCGCCGACCTGCCCGCCCTGGCCGAAGCCATCAGCGCCCTGCCGCGCCTGAAGCTGCGCGGCCTGATGGCGATTCCCGAGCCGACCGACGACCGTGCAGAGCAAGACGCAGCCTTCGCCACCGTGCGCGACCTGCAAGCGAGCCTCGACCTGGGGCTCGACACACTTTCCATGGGCATGAGCCATGACCTTGAGTCGGCCATCGCCCAAGGGGCCACCTGGGTGCGGATCGGTACCGCCCTGTTTGGTGCCCGCGACTATGGCCAGCCTTGAAATGGCTGACTTCCATCTGAGTAAGGACCTGTCATGAGCAACACGCGTATTGCCTTTATCGGCGCCGGCAACATGGCGGCCAGCCTGATCGGCGGCCTGCGGGCCAAGGGCCTGGAAGCACAACAGATTCGCGCCAGCGACCCGGGCGCCGACACCCGCGCCCGCGTCAGCGCCGAGCACGGCATCGAAACCTTCGCCGACAACGCAGAAGCGATCGAAGGCGTTGACGTGGTGGTACTGGCGGTCAAGCCGCAGGCCATGAAAGCCGTGTGCGAAAGTTTGCGGCCTAGCCTCAAGCCCCACCAATTGGTGGTGTCCATCGCCGCCGGCATCACCTGTGCCAGCATGAACAACTGGCTCGGCGCCCAGCCGATTGTGCGCTGCATGCCCAACACCCCGGCGCTGCTGCGCAAAGGTGTGAGCGGCTTGTACGCCACGTCCGAAGTCACTGCCCAACAGCACGACCAGGCACAAGAGCTGCTGTCCGCCGTAGGTCTCGCCGTGTGGCTGGAACAAGAGCAGCAACTGGACGCCGTCACCGCCGTCTCCGGCAGTGGCCCGGCGTATTTCTTCCTGCTGATCGAGGCCATGACCGCCGCTGGCGTGAAACTCGGCCTGCCGCAGGAAGTCGCCGAGCAACTGGCCGAGCAGACCGCACTGGGCGCCGCGCAGATGGCCGTGACCAGCGATGTCGACGCGGCCGAGTTGCGCCGTCGCGTGACCTCGCCCGGCGGCACGACCCAGGCGGCAATCGAATCGTTCCAGGCCGGGGGCTTTGAAGCCCTGGTGGAAAAAGCACTGGGTGCCGCAGCACATCGTTCGGCCGAAATGGCCGAGCAGCTGGGCAAATAGTCGTCCCCCACATAGGAATCAAACATGCTCGGAATCAATGACGCTGCCATTTTCATCATCCAGACCCTGGGCAGCCTGTACCTGCTGATCGTGCTGATGCGTTTTATCCTGCAACTGGTGCGGGCGAACTTCTACAACCCGCTGTGCCAGTTCGTGGTAAAGGCCACGCAGCCGCTGCTCAAGCCTCTGCGCCGGGTGATCCCGAGCCTGTTCGGCCTGGACATGTCGTCGCTGGTATTGGCGCTGCTGCTGCAGATCCTGCTGTTCGCGGTCATCCTGCTGCTCAATGGCTATCAGGCCACCACGCTGCTGTTGCTGCCGTGGGCCTTGATCGGGATCTTCTCGCTGTTCCTGAAGATCATTTTCTGGTCGATGATCATCAGCGTGATCCTGTCCTGGGTCGCTCCGGGCAGCCGCAGCCCGGGTGCCGAGCTGGTGGCACAGATCACTGAGCCGGTGCTGGCACCGTTCCGTCGCCTGGTACCTAACCTGGGTGGGCTGGATATCTCGCCGATCTTCGCGTTTATCGCGATCCAGCTGCTGCAAAGCTGGGTGATTCCACGCTTGGCGTTCTACGCATTCATGCCCAAAGAACTGTTCGGTCTGATCTGACAACAATGTGGCGAGGGAGCTTGCTCCCGCTGGGCTGCGCAGCAGCCCCAAAACGGCCGACCGCGTTGCATCTGCGAAATCGCGGCAACCGGACCGGGACCGCTTCGCGCTCCAGCGGGAGCAAGCTTCCTCGCCACAAAAAGCCTTAAAAACACCAGCCGCAGGCCTTTGCTTGCCGCTGGGTGCAGCGGTCTTTAGACTTACGCCTCATTTAAACGAGAGCAGGGTCGATGCCAACTGCCTTCCCCCCCGATTCTGTTGGACTGGTCGTGCCCCAAGTGGCGCACTTCAGCGAACCGCTGGCCCTGGCCTGCGGCCGTTCGCTGCCCGCCTACGACCTGATCTATGAAACCTACGGCCAACTGAACGCTACGGCCAGCAACGCCGTGCTGATCTGCCACGCCCTGTCCGGCCACCACCACGCTGCGGGTTTCCACAGCATGGACGAGCGCAAGCCCGGCTGGTGGGACAGCTGCATCGGCCCCGGCAAGCCCATCGACACCAACAAGTTCTTCGTGGTCAGCCTGAACAACCTCGGCGGCTGCAACGGCTCCACCGGCCCCAGCAGCCTCAACCCGGAAACCGGCAAGCCGTTTGGCGCCGATTTCCCGGTGCTGACCGTGGAAGACTGGGTGCACAGCCAGGCGCGCCTGGCCGACGTACTGGGCATCGCCCAATGGGCCGCCGTGATCGGCGGCAGCCTGGGCGGCATGCAGGCCCTGCAATGGACCATCACCTACCCGGACCGCGTGCGCCATTGCCTGGCCATCGCCTCGGCCCCCAAGCTGTCGGCGCAGAACATCGCCTTCAACGAAGTGGCGCGCCAGGCGATCCTCACCGACCCCGAGTTCCACGGCGGTTCGTTCCAGGAAGCCGGCGTGATCCCCAAGCGCGGGCTGATGCTCGCGCGCATGGTCGGGCACATCACTTACCTGTCGGATGACTCCATGGGCGAGAAATTCGGCCGTGGCCTCAAGAGCGAAAAGCTCAACTACGACTTCCACAGCGTCGAATTCCAGGTCGAGAGCTACCTGCGTTATCAGGGCGAGGAGTTTTCCGGGCGTTTCGACGCCAACACCTACCTGCTGATGACCAAGGCCCTGGACTACTTCGACCCGGCGGCGAACTTCGACGATGACCTGGCGCGCACCTTCGAGGCGGCCACCGCCAAGTTCTGCGTGATGTCGTTCACCACCGACTGGCGCTTCTCCCCGGCCCGCTCGCGGGAATTGGTGGATGCGCTGATGGCCGCGAAGAAAGACGTCTGCTACCTGGAGATCGACGCACCGCAAGGCCACGACGCCTTCCTGATCCCGATCCCGCGTTACTTGCAGGCTTTTAGCAATTACATGAACCGAATAGCACTGTGAGAACGCTATGAGAGCCGACCTGGAAATCATCCAAGACTGGATCCCCGCCGGCAGCCGCGTGCTCGACTTGGGTTGCGGCGATGGCGAACTGCTGAGCTGGCTGCGCGACAACAAGCAAGTCACCGGCTATGGCCTGGAAAACGACCCGGACAACATCGCCCAGTGCGTGGCCAAGGGCATCAACGTGATCGAGCAGGACCTGGACAAGGGCCTCGGCAACTTTGCCAGCAACAGCTTCGACATCGTGGTCATGACCCAGGCCCTGCAAGCCGTGCACTACCCGGACCGGATCCTCGACGAAATGTTGCGCGTCGGCCGCCAGTGCATCATTACCTTCCCCAACTTCGGCCACTGGCGCTGCCGCTGGTACCTGGCCACCAAGGGCCGCATGCCGGTGTCGGATTTCCTGCCCTACACCTGGTACAACACGCCCAACATCCACTTCTGCACCTTCGAAGACTTCGAAGCGCTGTGCAGCGAGCGCGAAGCCAAAGTCATCAACCGTCTTGCCGTCGATCAACAGCACCGTCACGGCTGGGCGAGTAAGCTATGGCCCAACCTGCTGGGTGAGATCGGGATCTACCGGGTCAGCAGCCCGGGCCTGACGGACCACCAGATTGCCGTCTAACCATTTTCAAGGAGGACGAACATGAGTCGTTTGGCTACTTTTTTACTCACCGCGTGCCTGAGCGTCAGCGCTATGGCGGCGGATGTTATCGACGGTAATCGCCAGAAAGAATTCGGCGATATCACGGTGCACTACAACACCCTGACCACCAGCTTCCTGACGCCGGAAATGGCTCAGGAAGCCGGGATCGTACGCAGCAAAGAGCTGGGCATGATCAATGTGTTCGTAAACAAGGGCGTCGAATCGATAGACGCCACCGTTACCGGCACAATCAAGGATCTGGGCGGCAAGAGCGAGATGCTGACGTTCAAGAAAATCACCCAGAAAGGTTCTACGCTTTACGTCGCCCAGTACCCGGTGCCGCAGCAGGAAACCAAGATTTTCACCATCAACGTTGAAACCGGTGGCAAAGCCCACGGTTTCAGTTTCAACCAGGAACTGTTTCCGGCCGAATGATGAACCTCACACAACTCGTACTGGCCAGCCATAACGCCGGCAAGCTCAAAGAACTCCAGGCCATGCTCGGCGACTCGGTGCAACTGCGCTCGATTGGCGAGTTCAGCCAGGTAGAGCCGGAAGAGACCGGCCTGTCGTTTGTCGAGAACGCCATCCTCAAGGCCCGCAACGCCGCGCGTATTTCCGGCCTGCCGGCACTGGCTGACGATTCGGGCCTGGCCGTGGACTTCCTGGGCGGCGCGCCTGGCATCTACTCGGCACGTTACGCCGACGGTAAAGGCGACGCGGCCAACAACGCCAAGCTGCTGGACGCCCTCAAGGACGTGCCCGACGCGATGCGCGGCGCGCAGTTCGTCTGCGTGCTGGCCCTGGTGCGTCACGCCGATGATCCATTGCCGATCCTCTGCGAAGGCTTGTGGCACGGTCGCATCCTGCATGCGGCCAGCGGCGAGCACGGGTTTGGCTACGACCCGTTGTTCTGGGTGCCGGAGCGCAATGTCTCCAGCGCCGAATTGAGCCCGGCCGACAAGAACCAGATCAGCCACCGCGCCCGCGCAATGGATTTGCTGCGCCAGCGTCTGGGCCTGAAATGACCCAGAACACCTCCGCGCAGCCACTGATCCTCGGTGGCGCGCAAACACCTCGGGCGGCCCTGCCTCACCTGCCGCCCCTGGCGCTGTATATCCACATCCCGTGGTGCGTGCGCAAATGCCCCTATTGCGACTTCAACTCCCACACCGCCAGCAAGGTGCTGCCGGAGGAAGAGTACGTCGACGCGTTGCTGGCCGACCTCGATCAGGACCTGCACGCGGTGTACGGCCGTGAGCTGAGTTCGATCTTTTTCGGCGGCGGCACCCCAAGCCTGTTCAGCGCCGTTGCCCTGGGCCGGTTGCTCAAGGGCGTGGAAGCGCGCATCCCGTTTGCCGGCGATATCGAGATCACCCTGGAAGCCAACCCCGGTACCTTCGAGCAAGAGAAGTTCGTGGCGTACCGCAAGCTGGGGATCAATCGGCTGTCGATTGGCATCCAGAGTTTCCAGCAGGAAAAACTCGAAGCCCTGGGCCGCATCCACAACGGTGACGAAGCCGTGCGTGCCGCCGGCATGGCGCGCCAGGCCGGGTTCGACAACTTCAACCTGGACTTGATGCACGGTTTGCCCGATCAGTCCCTGGAGGACGCCCTGGGCGACCTGCGCCAGGCCATTGCCCTCAAGCCCACGCATCTGTCCTGGTATCAACTGACCCTGGAACCCAACACCGTGTTCTGGAACCAGCCGCCCGTGCTGCCGGAAGACGACACCCTGTGGGACATCCAGGAAGCCGGCCAGGCGCTGCTCGCCGAACACGGTTACGCCCAGTACGAAGTCTCGGCCTACGCCCAACCGGGCCGGCCGGCGCGGCATAACCTGAACTACTGGAGCTTTGGCGATTTTATCGGCATCGGCGCCGGTGCCCACGGCAAGCTCAGCCATCCGGACGGGCGCATCGTGCGCACCTGGAAAACCCGGGCGCCGAAGGACTACCTCAACCCGGCGAAAAACTACCAGGCCGGCGCGAAAGAACTGACCAACGAAGAGTTACCGTTCGAGTTCCTGATGAACGCCCTGCGCCTCACCGACGGCGTCGAAGCCAGGCTTTATGCCGAGCGCACCGGCCTTGAGCTGGCGAGTCTCGATGAGGCCCGTCGTGAGGCAGAACAAAGTGGCTTAATGCAGGTCGAACCGTCACGCCTGGCGGCCACCGACCGCGGGCAACTCTTTCTCAATGACCTGCTGCAGAAGTTTTTGAGCTGATTGCTCTTAAGGAAATCAAATGGATCTGGTACTCGACCTGCTCGCCACCGTATCCCGCTGGAGCCGTAGCAACCTGTCGGAAATCTCCCTGGCGTTGGTAGGTTGCCTGCTGGTGCTGTTTGGCGCCGACATCAAGGGCTGGGTCGAAGCACGGCTGGGCAGCATCGCGGGTGCGCTGCGCGTGCCGCTGATGGCGCTGGTGTGCATGATCGGCAGCGGCGCTGCGCTGATCTATGCCACGCCGTGGATTGTTCGCGGGTTGAGCCAGTTCAACAACTACAGCCTGGCGCCGGTGTTGTTGGTGGTGCTGGTGTTGATTGGGGTGGTGGCGGATCGCCGCTGACCTTAAGCGCGGCACAAAACAAATGTGGGAGCGGGCTTGCTCGCGAATGCGGTGTGTCAGTCAGCGTAAATGTCGACTGATCTACCGCATTCGCGAGCAAGCCCGCTCCCACATTTTTTACTGCATTTCAATCCAGGGACTTATCAGTCCACTTTCTCGAACTTCAAATCCCAAACCCCATGCCCGAGTCGCTCGCCGCGACGTTCGAACTTGGTGATCGGCCGCTCGGCCGGGCGCGGGACGCATTTGCCGTCTTCCGCCAGGTTGCGGTAGCCAGGGGCGACGTTCATTACTTCCAGCATGTACTCGGCATACGGTTCCCAGTCGGTGGCCATGTGCAGGATGCCGCCCACTTTCAGCTTGCTGCGCACCAGTTCCGCGAAGGAAGCCTGGACGATGCGGCGCTTGTGGTGGCGGCTCTTGTGCCAGGGGTCCGGGAAGAACAGCATCAGGCGGTCGAGGCTGTTGTCGGCGATGCAGCGGTTGAGCACTTCGATCGCGTCGCAGTCGTAGACCCGCAGGTTGGTCAGGCCCTGAGTCAGCACGCCGTTCAGCAGCGCGCCAACACCCGGACGGTGTACTTCAACCCCGATAAAATCCTGCTCCGGCGAAGCCGCGGCCATTTCCAGCAGGGAATGGCCCATGCCGAAGCCAATCTCCAGGGAGCGTGGTGCCGAGCGGCCAAACACCTGGTCGTAATCCACCGGCGCGTCTGCCAGCGGCAGGACGAACAGCGGCGTGCCCTGCTCCAGGCCCTTTTGCTGGCCCTCGGTCATGCGACCGGCGCGCATCACAAAACTCTTGATGCGGCGGTGCTTGGACTCGTCGCCTTCTTCCAGGGTGTTCGGCGTTTCGTTTGATTCAGTCATCAATGGCTCTTACTTGATCAGACCATCCAGCGGCGAGGAGGCGCTGGCGTAAAGTTTTTTCGGCATGCGCCCGGCGAGGTACGCCAGGCGGCCGGCGACAATTGCGTGGTTCATGGCTTCAGCCATCAGGACCGGCTGCTGCGCATGGGCGATGGCCGAGTTCATCAGCACCGCATCGCAACCCAGTTCCATGGCGATGGTGGCGTCGGAGGCAGTGCCCACGCCCGCATCCACCAGCACCGGGATCTTGGCTTCTTCAAGGATGATCTGCAGGTTGTACGGATTGCAGATACCCAGGCCGGAACCGATCAGACCGGCCAGCGGCATCACCGCGATGCAGCCGATTTCGGCCAGTTGGCGGGCGATGATCGGGTCGTCGCTGGTGTAGACCATCACGTCGAAGCCTTCCTTGACCAGGGTCTCGGCGGCCTTGAGGGTTTCGATCACGTTGGGGAACAGGGTTTTCTGGTCGGCCAGCACTTCCAGCTTCACCAGGTTGTGGCCGTCGAGCAGCTCACGGGCCAGGCGGCAGGTGCGCACGGCTTCGATGGCGTCGTAGCAACCGGCGGTGTTCGGCAGGAAGGTGTAGCGATCCGGCGACAGCACTTCGAGCAGGTTCGGCTCGCCCTCGATCTGGCCGAGGTTGGTGCGGCGCACGGCGAAAGTAACGATCTCGGCGCCCGAGGCTTCGATGGCCAGGCGGGTTTCTTCCATGTCGCGGTACTTGCCGGTGCCGACCAGCAGACGCGACTGGAAGGTACGACCGGCCAGGACGAAAGGCTTGTCGCTACGAACGATGCTCATGGGAAATCCTCGAGTTGGGGTGAGGTTCTGCAGAATGCGGGTTGGCGCCCTGGAGCGCCGGACGGCTAGCCGCCGCCGATGGCGTGGACCACTTCGACCTGGTCACCCTCGGTGAGCGCGGTCTCGACGTGCTGGCTACGCGGGACGATATCCAGATTGAGCTCCACTGCGACGCGGCGTCCGGTCAAGTCCAGACGGGTCAGCAGGGCCGCAACGGTTTCACCGTCGGGCAGTTCAAAGGGTTCGCCGTTCAACTGAATGCGCATGCCACGGGCCGCCATCGTTTTTAGGGGCCAGCATTCTAGCGTGATTGACGTTGCTGGCCCAAGCCCCTTGGTCAGGCAGCCTGTAGACGCCACGCCGCCAAACCGAGGAAGAACCAGCCCAGCAGGAACGCCAGGCCACCAAACGGGGTGATGATGCCGAGCTTGCTGATGCCGGTCATGGTCAGCACATACAGGCTGCCGGAGAACAGCAGGATGCCCACGGCAAAGGACACCCCCGCCCACGTCACCAGCCTGCCCGGGATGTGCGCCGCCAACAGTGCCACGCCGAACAGCGCCAGGGTGTGCACCAACTGGTAGGTCACGCCGGTGTGGAAAATCGCCAGGTACTCGGCGCTCAGGCGGTTTTTCAGGCCGTGGGCGGCAAACGCGCCCAGGGCGACGCCGGTGAAACCGAAAAAGGCAGCCAGCATCAGAAAGCCACGCAACATGAGGAACTCCAGTCAGACTCAGGGGGCAGGGTCTGTATAATGGCCCGCTCAACGGGTTCGGCCAAGCCATCTCTATGCTGCGTCTCCTCTTCAAGCGTTTTCTCAAAGCCCTCAAGTGGTTTGCCATCGGCAGCGTGCTGCTGGTGCTGCTGTTCCGTTTCGTGCCACCACCGGGCACTGCGCTGATGGTTGAGCGCAAGGTCGAGTCCTGGGTCGACGGCGAGCCGATTGACGTACAGCGCACGTGGGTGCCGTGGGATCAGATCTCCGACGAACTGAAAGTGGCGGTGATGGCGGGCGAAGACCAGCGCTTCCCGCAACATTGGGGTTTTGATTTCGACGCGATCCAGGCGGCGTTGCTGCATAACGAGCGCGGCGGTTCGATTCGCGGCGCCAGCACCTTGAGCCAGCAGGTGTCGAAGAATCTGTTTTTGTGGACCGGCCGCAGCTATTTCCGCAAAGGCCTGGAAGCCTGGTTTACCGGGCTGATCGAGATTCTCTGGCCCAAGCAGCGAATTCTTGAGGTGTACCTCAACAGCGTGGAGTGGGATGAAGGCGTGTTCGGCGCCGAAGCGGCGGCGCGGCATCACTTTGGGGTGAGCGCCAAGGCGCTGACCCGCCAGCAGGCCAGCTACCTGGCGGCGGTGTTGCCTAACCCGCGGGTGTGGAGTGCCAGCCATCCAACGTCGTATGTCGCGCGACGGGCGGCGTGGATTCGGCAGCAGATGAGTCAGTTGGGTGGCGACAGCTATTTGAATGAGCTGAACAACTCGCGCAAGGCGCTCTGGGCTGACTGACACCCCACAAAACAAAAGTGGGAGCGGGCTTGCTCGCGAAAGCGGTGTGCCAGTCAATACCTTAGGTGACTGATCCACCGCCTTCGCGAGCAAGCCCGCTCCCACATTTCGATCGCGCTGTCCTAGCTACCTGTGTCAGGCGGCGATCGACAGTTTCAGCTTGTTCATCGCACTCTTCTCGAGCTGACGAATCCGCTCGGCCGACACGTTGTACTTCTGCGCCAGGTCGTGCAGCGTGGCTTTTTCTTCTGCCAACCAGCGCTGGTAGAGAATGTCACGGCTGCGGTCGTCCAGCACTTCCAGCGCTTCGTGCAGGTTGTGATTGGAGTTGTCGCTCCAGTCGGCATCTTCCAGCTGACGCGCCGGGTCGTACCGGTGGTCTTCCAGGTAGTTGGCCGGCGATTGGAAGGCGCTGTCGTCGTCCGCTTCGGCGGCCGGGTCGAAGGCCATGTCATGGCCGGTCAGGCGACTTTCCATCTCGCGCACTTCACGTGGCTCTACGCCAAGGCTTTCGGCCACGCGATGCACTTCTTCGTTGTTCAGCCACGCCAGGCGTTTCTTCTGGCTGCGCAGGTTGAAGAACAGTTTGCGCTGGGCCTTGGTGGTCGCGACTTTCACGATGCGCCAGTTGCGCAGGATGAATTCGTGAATTTCCGCCTTGATCCAGTGCACAGCAAACGACACCAGGCGCACACCCATTTCCGGGTTGAAGCGCTTCACGGCTTTCATCAGGCCAACGTTGCCTTCCTGAATCAGGTCAGCCTGGGCCAGGCCGTAGCCGCTATAGCTACGGGCGATATGTACGACAAAACGCAGGTGGGCGAGCACCATCTGCCGAGCCGCCCCCAAATCCTGCTCATAGTAGAGACTCTCGGCCAGTTCACGCTCCTGCTCGGGCGTCAGCAATGGAATGCTGTTGACCGTGTGCACATAGGCCTCCAGGTTCGCACCCGGGACCAGAGCATAAGCAGGTTGCAAAGAAGTGGTCATACGAAAAAACCTCCGACTCACATAACTCGTGCAGTTCAGCACTGCGAAAATTGACCGGGAACCGTAGGACAAGTTCCCTAAACCACTGATACGGTCAATACAAACGAAACCACATTACCCTGACATTAACTACTTCGGTGCCAGCTCACGTAAATGCCGTGCGACCGCAATCCAAGCACCGATATACCCCAAGAGCACTGCCCCAAGCAACAATGACAGACCATCGGCTGCCGGCACGCCGGCCAGGGCAAAATCGCTGCCGTACAAACCGGCAAGCCCCACCACCGCATCGTTCAGCCAGTTCAGGCCAAAAGCCAGTACGCCCCAGGACAAAATTCCCGCACCGAAGCCATACAGCGCGCCCATGTACAGAAAAGGCCGACGCACATAGCTGTCCGTGCCGCCGACGAGTTTAATCACTTCTATCTCGGTGCGGCGGTTTTCAATATGAAGACGAATGGTATTGCCTATCACCAAAAGTAATGCAGACACCAGCAACACCGTCAGGCCGAACACAAACCGGTCGCCCAGCTTGAGAATCGCGGCCAACCGCTCTACCCAGACTAGATCAAGTTGTGCCTGTTGGACCTTCGGCAGCTCTGCGAGTTTTTGTCGCAGGGCTTCCAGGGTGGTCTTGTCGACCTCGTTCGGGGTGACCAGCACCACGCCCGGCAGCGGGTTCTGCGGCAACTCCTTGAGCGCCTCGCCCAGGCCGGACTGTTGCTGGAACTCTTCCAGGGCTTGATCGCGGCTGATGTACTCAGCCTCGGCCACACCCGGAATGCCCTTGATCTGGTCGCGCAGGGACTCACCGTCCTGGGCGCTGGCATCCAGGTTCAGGTACAGGGAAATCTGCGCCGCCCGCTGCCACGAACCGCCAAGGCGCTCGACATTGTTCAGCAGCAATGACAAGCCCATGGGCAGGCTCAAGGCCACGGCCATGACCAGGCAGGTAAAAAAGCTGCCGATCGGCTGCTTGCCGAGGCGGCGCAGGCTGTCTACCAGGCTGGCACGGTGGCTTTCGATCCAGGCATGCACCAGGGTGCCGAAATCCGGGCCATCGTCTTCGTCGCGTTTTTTCTTCTGTGGCTGCGGGTCGGCCGCCTTTGGCGCGACGCGCTCGGAAACCTTCGGGCTGCGTGTTGCACTCATACCCCAGCCTCCCCGTCACCGATCAGGCGGCCGCGTTGCAGGGTCAGCATGCGGTGGCGCATGCGGGCGATCAGCGCCAAGTCGTGACTGGCGATCAGCACGCTGGTGCCCAGGCGGTTGATGTCTTCGAACACGCCCATGATTTCTGCGGCCAGGCGCGGGTCGAGGTTACCGGTGGGTTCGTCCGCCAGCAGCAAGGCCGGGCGATGGACGATGGCGCGGGCGATGCCGACGCGCTGTTGCTGGCCGGTGGACAGGTCGCCTGGGTACAGGTCGGTCTTGTCCGACAGCGCCACGCGCTCCAGGGCCGAATCCACGCGCTTGACGATTTCGGCCTTGGACAGACCGAGAATCTGCAACGGCAAGGCGATGTTGTTGAACACCGTGCGATCGAACAGCAACTGGTGGTTCTGGAACACCACGCCGATCTGGCGACGCAGGAATGGAATCTGTGCGTTGCTGATGGTTGCCAGGTCCTGGCCCGCCAGCAGCAGTTTGCCGGTGGTTGGGCGCTCCATGGCCAGCAACAGGCGCAACAAGGTACTTTTACCGGCACCCGAATGGCCGGTCACAAACAAGAATTCGCCGCGACGCACCCGGAAACTCAGCTCATGCAAGCCGACATGCCCGTTGGCGTAGCGTTTACCGACCTGTTCGAAACGAATCATGAACGCTCCCGCTCGGCAAACAGTGCCTGTACAAAGGGTTCGGCTTCAAAAGTGCGCAGGTCGTCGATGCCTTCACCGACGCCGATGTAACGAATCGGCAACCCGAACTGCTTGGCCAGGGCGAAGATCACACCGCCCTTGGCCGTGCCGTCGAGCTTAGTCAATGCCAGGCCGGTCAGTTGGACCGTCTGGTGGAATTGTTTGGCCTGGCTGATGGCGTTCTGGCCGGTACCGGCGTCCAGCACCAGCAACACCTCGTGGGGCGCGTCGGCATCGAGCTTGCCGATCACGCGGCGAACTTTCTTCAGCTCTTCCATCAGGTTGTCTTTGGTGTGCAGGCGACCGGCGGTATCGGCGATCAGCACATCAATGTTGCGCGCCTTGGCGGCCTGCACCGCATCGAAGATCACCGAGGCCGAATCGGCGCCGGTGTGCTGGGCGATGACCGGGATCTTGTTGCGCTCGCCCCAGACCTGCAATTGCTCCACGGCGGCGGCACGGAAGGTGTCACCGGCGGCGAGCATGACTTTCTTGCCTTCCAGTTGCAGCTTCTTCGCCAGCTTGCCGATGGTGGTGGTCTTGCCGGCGCCGTTGACGCCAACCACCAGGATCACAAACGGCTTTTTCTGCGTATCGATGATCAGCGGCGCTTCCACCGGCTTGAGCATGTTGGCCAGCTCGGCCTGCAGCGACTTGTAGAGCGCATCGGCGTCGGTCAGTTGCTTGCGCGCGACCTTCTGGGTCAGGCTCTGGATGATCACGGCGGTGGCTTCGACGCCCACGTCGGCGGTCAGCAGGCGGGTTTCGATGTCCTCCAGCAGCTCGTCATCGATGGTCTTTTTGCCGAGGAACAGGCTGGCCATGCCTTCGCCGATGCTGGCGCTGGTCTTGCTCAGGCCTTGCTTGAGGCGGGCGAAGAAACCGGTCTTGCCGGTTTCGGCAGGAACAGCAGGCTCTTCGATGACTGCTGGCGCGGCGACGGCGACCGGAACAGGTTCGGCGACCACCGGTGCAGGCACCTCAACCACTGGCGGCGCCTGGACCACAACGGGCGCAGGCTCCACGAGGGCCGGAATCGGCGGCGCCACATGCTCGGCCAGCTCGTCTTCAACCAGTGCTACAGGCTCTTCTGCCACCGGCAACACCAGCCATGGCTTGTGCTCTGGCTCTGGCTCTGGCTCTGGCTCTGGCGCAGGTTCTGGCTCAACCACCGGCTGCAACACCGGCTCGGCCATCGGCAACACCACCGGGGCCGGTGTTTCGGCAACCGGTTCGGCTTCTACTATGGATTCGGGGATCGGTTCAGCTTGAACCTGCGGCTGTTCGACGACGGTTTCCTGCGGCTTTTTGCGCAGCCATCCGAACAGGCCTTTTTTCTCGCCAGCCGCAGCTGGGGTCTTCTTGTCGTCGTTGGAACCAAACATGGAGACGGCTATCTCAAGGTAGCGACGCGCCAGGGGGCGTGCCGGTAAATAAAATTCGATGCGTAACAGACTGTTTTTTAGCCAGCTCGTTCATGCGCAACATTTTGTAAGGCCTAAATAGAGCCTTAACAAGACAGCCATAGTGGCCGTCCCTAGGTCGGACCAGTATCCTAGCACCTCCTCGCCCGCCGACGCTAAGACCAAGCGGGCAGCCCAACAGGTTTAAAAACGAATGAATGCTCTAGCCCGCCGCGCCGCAGGCCTGCTGCTCAGCACAGTTTGTCTGCCCCTTTCAGCTTTGGCTGCCGACCCACAACCCACCCACGAATTCACCCTGGACAACGGCCTCAAGGTCGTCGTGCGCGAAGACCATCGCGCCCCGGTGGTGGTTTCGCAGGTCTGGTACAAGGTTGGCTCCAGCTACGAAACCCCGGGCCAGACCGGTTTGTCCCACGCCCTGGAACACATGATGTTCAAGGGCAGCGCCAAGGTCGGCCCCGGCGAGGCTTCGTTGATCCTGCGTGACCTGGGCGCGGAAGAAAACGCCTTCACCAGCGACGACTACACCGCCTACTACCAAGTGCTGGCCCGTGACCGCCTGGGCGTCGCCTTCGAGCTGGAAGCCGACCGCATGGCCAGCCTGCGCCTGCCGGCCGACGAGTTCAGCCGCGAGATCGAGGTGATCAAGGAAGAGCGCCGGATGCGCACCGACGACAACCCGATGTCCAAGGCCTATGAGCGCTTCAAGGCCATGGCCTACCCGGCCAGCGGCTACCACACGCCGACCATCGGCTGGATGGCCGACCTGGACCGCATGAAGGTTGAAGAGCTGCGCCACTGGTACCAATCCTGGTACGTGCCGAACAACGCCACCCTGGTAGTGGTGGGCGACGTAACCCCGGATGAAGTCAAAACCCTGGCCCAGCGCTATTTCGGCCCGATCCCCAAGCGCGACGTCCCCCCGGCGAAAATCCCGCTGGAGCTGGCCGAGCCCGGTGAACGCCTGCTGACTATGCATGTACAGACCAAACTGCCGAGCGTGATCCTGGGTTTCAACGTGCCGAGCCTGGCCACCGCTGAAGACAAACGCTCGGTCAACGCCCTGCGCCTGATCTCGGCCCTGCTGGACGGCGGCTATAGCGCGCGCATCTCGACACAACTGGAGCGCGGCGAAGAGCTGGTGTCCGGCGGCTCGTCGAGCTACGACGCCTACACCCGCGGTGACAGCCTGTTCACCCTGACTGCCACACCGAACCTGCAAAAGAAAAAGACCGTGGCCCAGGCTGAAGCCGGCCTTTGGCGCCTGCTGGATGAGCTGAAGGCCAAGCCACCGAGCGCTGAAGAACTGGAGCGTATCCGCGCCCAGGTCATCGCCGGCGTGGTTTACCAGCGCGACTCGATCACCAGCCAGGCCACTGCCATCGGCTCCCTGGAGACGGTGGGCCTGTCCTGGAAACTCATGGACACCGAGCTGGCCGAGCTGCAAAGCGTCACCGCCGAAGATATCCAGAAAGCTGCACGCACCTATTTCACCCGCGAACGTCTCAGCGTCGCCCATGTCTTGCCTGAGGAGACCGCTCATGAGTGAACGTAAAAACAACCGCCTGGTGCTGCCCGGCCTGATCGTGGTGACTTTGGCTGCTGCCTGCGCGGTGTATTTGCTGCGCCCCAGCGAATCCGTCGCCAGCCAGGCGCTGGAGCAGGCCAAGTCCGCCAACAAGCTGCAATCCCTGGCCGAGCTGGACGACAAGGCGCCGACCAACCGCAAGCTCGACGTGCAAACCTGGACCACCGCCGAAGGCGCCAAGGTGCTGTTCGTCGAAGCCCATGAACTGCCGATGTTCGACATGCGCATCCTGTTCGCCGCCGGCAGCAGTCAGGACGGCGCAACGCCAGGCCTGGCGCTGTTGACCAACGCAATGCTCAACGAAGGCGTGCCGGGCAAGGACGTCAGCCAGATTGCCGCCGGTTTCGACGGCCTGGGGGCTGATTTCAGCAATGGCGCCTACCGCGACATGGCGCTGGTTTCCCTGCGCAGCCTGAGCGCCAGCGACAAGCGTGACGCCGCCCTGTCACTGTTTGACGACGTGATCGGCAAGCCGACCTTCCCGGCAGACTCTCTGGCGCGGATCAAGAACCAGCTGCTGGCCGGCTTTGAATACCAGAAACAGAACCCCGGCAAACTGGCGAGCATCGAGCTGTTCAAGCAGCTCTATGGCGACCACCCTTACGCCCATCCGAGCGAAGGCAACGCCGAGAGCGTGCCGAAGGTGACTCTTGCGCAATTGAAGGACTTCCACGCCAAGGCCTACGCCGCCGGCAACGCAGTGATTTCTGTAGTCGGCGATCTGACCCGCGCCGAAGCCGAAGCCATGACCGCCAAGGTTTCCGCGTCCCTGCCAAAAGGCCCGGCGCTGGCGAAAATCGCCCAACCGGTCGAGCCCAAGGCTGGCACCACGCACATCGAGTTCCCGTCCAAGCAGACAACCCTGCTGCTGGCGCAACTGGGTATCGACCGTGCCGACCCGGATTACGCCGCGCTGTCACTGGGTAACCAGATTCTCGGCGGCGGTGGCTTCGGCACCCGTTTGATGAGCGAAGTGCGCGAGAAACGCGGCCTGACCTACGGCGTATACTCCGGCTTCTCGCCGATGCAGGTACGCGGTCCGTTCATGATCAACCTGCAAACCCGCGCCGAAATGAGCGCCGGCACGCTGCGATTGGTGCAGGACGTACTCGCCGACTACCTCAAGACCGGCCCGACACAGAAAGAACTCGATGACGCCAAGCGCGAACTGGCCGGCAGCTTCCCGCTGTCCACCGCGAGCAACGCCGATATCGTCGGGCAGCTGGGCGCCATGGGTTTCTACAACCTGCCGCTGAGCTACCTGGAAGATTTCATGAAACAATCCCAGGCGCTGACCGTTGACCAGGTCAAAGCTGCTTTGAACAAACATTTGAGTGCCGACAAGATGGTCATCGTGACCGCCGGCCCGACGATTGCGCAAAAGCCACTACCGCCCCCCACTGATAAACCCGCCGAGCAACCGCTCGGGGTTCCGGAGCATTAATGGCCCGTCCATCCCGTCCCAAAAAACCTGTCCACAACGTTCACAACGGTGTGGGCCAACTGCGCATCATCGGCGGAGAGTGGGGCAGCCGTAAGCTGAGCTTCCCTGATGTCGTGGGCCTGCGCCCGACGCCAGACCGCGTGCGTGAAACCCTGTTCAACTGGCTCGCGCCGTATATCGCCGGGGCCAAGGTGCTGGACCCGTTCGCGGGTAGCGGCGCGTTGTTCCTGGAGTCGCTGTCCCGTGGCGCGGCGCTGGGCCAGGCGCTGGATGCCAGCAATGTGGCGGTCGCCAGCCTCAAGGAACACCTGGGCACGCTGCGTTGCACCACCGGGCAAGTGCAGACGGCTGACGCGTTGCGCTACCTGGAAACCCAGGAAGCCCGTGAGTTTGACGTGGTGTTTCTTGATCCGCCGTTCAACCAGAACCTGCTGCCGACTGTATGTGCGCTGCTGGAAGAGCGTCAGTGGTTGGCGCCGGATGCCTGGATCTACACTGAAAGCGAAACCGCACCGTCCACACTCGGCCTGCCGGGCACGTGGCGCCTGCACCGCGAGCAGAAATCCGGGCGGGTGTATTACGCGTTGTGGCAACGCACCGTGTAGGAGCGAGCTTGCTCGCGAAGATCGTTAACGATGACGCGGGAAACCAGGGGAACGCGGTGATCTTGAGTTTTTCGCGAGCAAGCTCGCTCCTACAATGATTGGAGCAAGCCCATTCGGCACCGAGAATTTCATGACTCCGCCCCTCGACCGCTTCTCCCCCGCCTTCGGCCTCGGCAACCCGCACCTGCAAACGTTGTGGGGACCGCTGTGGCGCAAAACCACGCACATCGAACGCCAGCGCGAACGGCTGTGGCTGGCAGACGGCGATTTTCTCGACCTCGACTGGCATGGGCCCCATGACGCAACCACCCCGCTGGTGCTGGTACTGCACGGGCTGACCGGCTCGTCCAACTCCCCTTACGTCGCCGGCCTGCAAAAAGCCCTCGCAACCCAAGGCTGGGCCAGCGTCGCGCTGAACTGGCGTGGCTGCTCCGGCGAACCCAACCTGCTTGCCCGCAGCTACCATTCCGGCGCCAGTGAAGACCTGGCCGAAACCATCGTTCACCTGCGGGCCAAGCGCCCGTTGGCGCCGCTGTATGCGGTGGGGTATTCACTGGGCGGCAATGTGCTGCTCAAGTACTTGGGCGAAACCGGCGAAGCCTGCGGGCTGCAAGGCGCGGCCGCCGTGTCGGTACCGTTTCGCCTGGATCAGTGCGCCGATCGCATTGGCCTGGGCTTTTCTCGGGTTTATCAGAAGCATTTCATGCGCGAAATGCTGGCCTATATCCGCGTCAAACAAAGCCGGTTTCTCAAGGATGGCCGCGAGGCAGGCCTGAAAACCCTCGCCGACCTGGGCTCGCTGGAGAAGATGCGCACGTTCTGGGACTTTGACGGCCGCGTCACCGCGCCGCTGCACGGGTTCCTCAGTGCCGAGGACTACTACCGCCGCGCCTCCAGCCGCTATTACCTCGGGGGCATTCGCACACCAACCCTGATCATCCAGGCCGCGGACGACCCGTTCGTGTTCGCCCACAGCCTGCCCGAGGCCAGCGAACTGTCGGATTGCACCGAGTTCGAACTGCTGGCCAAGGGCGGGCATGTCGGGTTTGTGGACGGCTCACTGAAACAGCCAACTTACTACCTGGAACGGCGAATCCCAGGGTGGCTACTGACACAACGCCGATAAAAATGTGGGAGCTCCCACACTTTGGCTCAGACCGGGTCAGGCAGACCTCAGTCGCCTGTTGCAACTTCCCGCTTTGGATCAGTGATCCACTCGCTCCACGACCCCGCGTACAACTTGCCCAACGGGTAACCCGCCAGGCACAGCGCAAACAGGTTGTGGCAGGCAGTCACGCCCGAGCCGCAGTAGGCCACCAGGTCATCCGGCGAGCGGTCTTGCAGCTTGGCGGCGAAGCGTTGCTTGAGCTGGTCCGCCGGCAGGAAACGGCCGTCGCTGCCCAGGTTTTCATTGAATGCGGCACATTGCGCGCCGGGGATATGCCCGGCAACCGGGTCGATCGGCTCCACTTCACCACGAAAACGCGGCTGGGCGCGGGCGTCGATCAGGGTCAGGCCGGGCTGGCCAAGGCGTTTCTGCAGGTGTTCGGCGTCCAGTTGCAAGTGGTTGTCCGGCGTGCCGCTGAAGGTGCCGGGCTCGATCACCGGCGCATCCAGGCTCAGCGGGAAGCCCGCCGCGTGCCAGGCTTTCAGGCCGCCATCGAGGATGAACACGCCGTCGCGCTTGCCCAGCCAGGCCAGCAGCCACCAGGTACGGGCGGCATAGGCACCCGGGCCGTCGTCATACAAAACGATATCACTGTCGGCGTTAACGCCCCATGCCCGCAGTTGCCGGATAAACGCATCCGGCGCCGGCAGCGGATGGCGACCGGTCACGCCCTTGATTATCGGCCCGCTGAGGTGGCGCTCCAGGTCGGCATACTGCGCCCCTTCGATATGCCCTTCGGCGTAGCTGCACAGGCCGTAGTCCGGGTCTTCCAGGGCAAAGCGGCAATCGAGGATCACCAGCCCGCCGGACTTCTGGCGCTCGGCCAGTTGCTGGGGGCTGATCAGTTGGGCAAGCGGCATGACTGACTCCTGTGGCTAGGTTAGCGTTCGGGAAACATCCTACTTCACTTCTTCCAGCGCCTGATTCAACGGCACGTAAAACTCTTTGAACAGTGCATCCACCGCGTCCTTGGCCTTGGGGGTGATAAACCCGGCTTCCAGCACCAGCACCTGGTACACACCGCGCTTGATGGCCTCAGCGCTCAGGTGCGTGGACTTTTCATTGGTGGTGCACAGGAAACGCACCCACGAGGTGAGGATGATCCAGGCGTTGAGGGTCAGGGCTTCGGTTTGCACCGGGTCCATGTTCAGGATGCCGGCATCGACAAAACCCTGGTAGATGGCCGCGCCCTGGATCAGGCAGCGCTGGGAGAACCGCCGGTAGCCGGTGGCCAGCTCCGGGTCGCTTTCCAGCAGGTGTTCGAGGTCACGGTGCAGGAAGCGGTAGCGCCACATGCCGGCCAGCACCGCCTGCAGGTAGAAGCGCTTGTCTTCCACGGTCACCGCACGGCCCTGGGGCGGGCGCAGGAAACTGTCCACCAACGCTTCGTACTCACGAAACAGCACCGCGATAATCGCCTGCTTGTTGGGGAAGTGGTAGTACAGGTTGCCCGGGGAAATTTCCATATGGGCGGCGATATGGTTGGTGCTGACACTGCGCTCGCCCTGCTGGTTAAACAGCTCCAGGCTGGTTTGCACAATGCGCTCGCTGGTCTTTACTCGTGGTGCCATGGGAAATCAACTTCTAGACCCGTGATGGCGGCATCTTACGGACTATCCTTGTCCGGATAAATCGGCACGTTGTGCAATGTTATTTGACAATTTAGAGCAATGACTCTAAAAACTGAAGCATTCCAATAACAATCGGGAACTTCGCCATGTCTGCCAACGTTGCCTACCTGCAAGATTCCCAGGCGCTGGACCAACTCCAGGAACTGTTCGACGCCCAACGTCGGGCCTACGCTGCCAACCCGATGCCGCCGGCCGCCCAGCGCCAGCAATGGCTCAAGGCCTTGCGCGAGCTGCTGAGTGACGAGCGCCAGGCGCTGATCAACGCCATCAGCAGTGATTTCAGCCACCGCAGCGCCGACGAAACCCTGTTCGCCGAACTGATGCCCAGCCTGCATGGCATTCACTACGCCAGCAAACACCTCAAGGGTTGGATGAAGCCTTCCCGCCGCGCTGTAGGCATTGCCTTCCAGCCCGCGTCCGCCAAGGTCATCTATCAACCCCTGGGTGTGGTCGGGGTGATCGTGCCCTGGAACTACCCGTTGTACCTGGCCATCGGCCCGCTGGTGGGTGCATTGGCGGCCGGCAACCGGGTGATGCTCAAGCTCAGCGAATCCACCCCCGCCACCGGCCAGTTGCTCAAGACGCTGCTGGCGAAGATCTTCCCCGAGGACCTGGTGTGCGTGGTGCTCGGCGAGGCTGAAGTGGGCATGGCGTTTTCCAAGCTGCGCTTCGACCACCTGCTGTTCACCGGCGCCACCAGCATCGGCAAGCACGTGATGCGCGCGGCGGCCGAACACCTGACGCCGGTCACCCTGGAACTGGGCGGCAAATCACCGGCGATTGTTTCCGCCGACGTGCCGCTCAAGGACGCCGCCGAACGCATCGCCTTCGGCAAGGCGCTGAATGCCGGGCAAACCTGCGTGGCGCCGGACTACGTGCTGGTGCCGGAAGACCGTGTAGACGGCTTCGTCGAGGCCTACAGCAAGGCGGTTCGCGGGTTCTATCCGACCCTGGCCGACAACCCGGACTACACCGCCATCATCAACGAACGACAGTTGGCCCGGCTCAACGGCTACGTGAAAGACGCCACCGACAAGGGTGCCACCCTGGTCCCGCTGTACGACCAGGGCCAGGACCGCCGCATGGCCCACAGCCTGCTGCTGAATGTCAGCGACGAGATGACCGTGATGCAGGACGAAATCTTCGGCCCGGTGCTGCCGATCGTGCCGTATCGCGGCCTCGACCAGGCCTTTGCCTACATCAATCAGCGCCCTCGCCCACTGGCGCTGTATTACTTCGGCTACAACAAGGCGGAACAGAACCGCGTACTGCACGAAACCCATTCCGGCGGCGTGTGCCTGAACGACACGTTGCTGCACGTAGCCCAGGACGACATGCCCTTCGGCGGAATCGGCCCGTCGGGCATGGGCCATTATCACGGCCATGAAGGTTTCCTGACCTTCAGCAAGGCCAAGGGCGTGCTGATCAAGCAACGCCTGAACGCGGCCAAGCTGATTTACCCGCCCTATGGCAAATCCATCCAGAAGTTGATCCAGAAGCTGTTCGTCCGCTAACAAACCCATCACCGGGATAACAATAAGAATGAACCCTAGCCTGACTGAATCACCCGCGCTGTCACGGCGCGGCGTCTTGAAACTCGGCCTGTGCGCCAGCGCCTTCCTGGCCACCGCCGGGCTGGGCGCCAGCCTCAGCGGCTGCTCCAGCAGCACCCCGGCCAGCGGCTTTGCGATGTTGCGCAGCAGTGACCTGCCGTTTTTGCGGGCAGTGATTCCGGTGCTGCTGGAGGGCGTGGCCAGCGCCGAGGTAGTGGTGGCCGGCATCGACGACACCCTGAAAAAGCTCGACTTCAGCCTGCAACACCTGTCGCCCGAGATGTTCAAGCTGACCCAGCAACTGTTCGACGTATTGGGCATGGCCGTCACCCGTGGGCCGCTGACCGGGGTGTGGGGCAGCTGGGAAAACGCCAGCGGCGAACAGATCCGCAACTTCCTGCACCGTTGGGAAAACAGCTACCTGAACCTGCTGCGCATGGGCCAGGGCTCGTTGCTCAAGCTGGTGATCATGGCCTGGTATTTCCGCCCCGAGTCCTGGGCGCATTGCGGCTACCCCGGCCCACCGAAAATCTGATCTGCATCCCGATAAAAACAAGAGACGACCCTGATGCCCGTACCTGATCTGTTCCGCGATGGCATGGCCCGCGGCTGGAAGACCCACAATGGCGCCGCCCTCGACCAGGACCTGACCCTGGAAGCCGACGTCGCGATCATCGGCAGCGGCGCCGGCGGCGGCACCACCGCCGAAATCCTCAGCGCCGCCGGCTACAAGGTGCTGCTGATCGAAGAAGGCCCGCTGAAGACCAGCAACGACTTCAAGCTGCTGGAAGACGAGGCCTACGCCAGCCTCTACCAGGAAGGCATCGGCCGCATGAGCAAGGACGGCGCTATCACCATCCTGCAGGGCCGCGCGGTCGGCGGCACCACGCTGATCAACTGGACCTCAAGCTTCCGCACCCCGGACCCGACTCTCGCCCACTGGGCCAGCGAGTACGCGGTCAAGGGCCACAGCAGCGCCGAAATGGCGCCCTGGTTCGAAAAAATGGAACAACGCCTGGGCATCGCGCCTTGGGCCATGCCACCGAATGCCAACAATGACGTGATCCGCAAGGGCTGCGAAAAGCTTGGCTACAGCTGGCACGTGATCCCGCGCAATGTGCGCGGCTGTTTCAACCTGGGGTATTGCGGCATGGGTTGCCCGGTCAACGCCAAGCAATCAATGCTGGTGACCACCATTCCGTCCACCCTGGAGAAAGGCGGCGAGCTGCTGTACCTGGCCCGCGCCGAACGCCTGAAGTTCAGCGGCGACACCATCACCAGCCTCGAATGCGTGGCCATGGATCAGTATTGCGTGGCACCCACCGGCCGCAAGATCACAGTCAAAGCCAAGCATTACGTATTGGCCGGCGGCGGCATCAACAGCCCGGCGCTGCTGCTGCGCTCGGACGCGCCCGATCCCCACTCGCGCCTGGGCAAGCGAACCTTTTTACACCTGGTGAATTTTTCCGCCGGGTTGTTCGACGAGGTGATCAACCCGTTCTACGGCGCGCCGCAGTCGATTTATTCCGATCACTTCCAATGGCAGGACGGCACTACCGGCAAAATGTCCTACAAGCTCGAAGTACCGCCACTGCATCCGGGCCTGGCCAGCACCTTGCTCGGCGGCTACGGCACGCAGAACGCGCTGGATATGGGCCAACTGCCCAAGACCCACGCAATGCTTGCCCTCTTGCGCGACGGTTTCCACCCCGACAGCCCGGGCGGCACCGTCGAATTGCGCGGCGATGGCACCCCGGTGCTCGATTATCAGGTTTCGCCCTACGCCTGGGACGGCCTGCGCCGGGCATTCCACAGCATGGCGGAGATTCAGTTTGCCGGCGGCGCCAAGTCGGTGATGCCGCTGCACGGCGATGCGCGCTACGTGAACACCTTGGCTGAAGCCCGCAGCATGATCGACGGGTTGAACCTCGAATTGCACCGAACCCGGCTCGGCAGCGCTCATGTAATGGGCGGTTGCGCGATGGGGGAAGAACCGAAAAACGCCGTGGCCGACAGCCTTGGGCGCCATCATCAACTGCGCAACTTGTCGATCCACGATGGCTCGCTATTCCCCACCAGCATTGGCGCTAACCCGCAGTTATCGGTGTATGGATTGACGGCGCAACTGGCGACGGCATTGGCCGAACGTCTGAAAACGGCCTGAAAAAACCGGGTATTCGCGGTGTCTATAGTGCTTTCTTCTGAATAAGTTGACTTGGCCGACCGGGATGGCTGCGATACCATCCGGTTCCCCAACGGACTCCGCCAGGACGACGCGATGAACCGAGTGTTGTACCCAGGTACCTTCGACCCAATCACCAAGGGCCATGGCGATCTGGTCGAACGCGCCTCGCGCTTGTTCGACCATGTGATTATCGCGGTCGCTGCCAGCCCCAAGAAAAACCCGCTGTTTCCCCTGGAACAGCGCGTGGAGCTGGCCCGTGAGGTCACCAAGCATCTGCCCAACGTTGAAGTGGTCGGCTTCTCGACGCTGCTGGCGCACTTCGCCAAGGAACAGAACGCCAATGTGTTCCTGCGCGGCCTGCGGGCGGTGTCGGACTTCGAATACGAATTCCAGCTGGCCAACATGAACCGCCAACTGGCGCCGGACGTGGAAAGCCTGTTTCTTACGCCTTCGGAACGTTATTCGTTCATTTCCTCGACGTTGGTCCGGGAAATCGCGGCGTTGGGCGGGGATATCACCAAGTTCGTGCACCCGGCTGTGGCGGATGCGCTGACGCTGCGCTTCAAGAAGTAAGACCGCTCAATCGGCGCCCGCTCGCACTGCGGGCGCCAATGCGGCACAATTGCGCGCATTAGTTTTCAGATGCCTTGGCTGACAGCCCTGGCAGGAGTTTCCATGTCCCTGATCATCACCGACGATTGCATCAACTGCGACGTCTGCGAACCCGAGTGCCCGAACGCTGCCATTTCCCAGGGTGAAGAGATCTATGTGATCGACCCCAACCTGTGCACCCAGTGTGTCGGCCACTACGACGAACCCCAGTGCCAGCAGGTTTGCCCGGTGGATTGCATTCCGCTGGACGAGGCTCATCCGGAAACGGAAGAGCAACTGATGGAGAAGTACCGGTTGATTACCGGGAAGGCCTAAGTCCCTTGGCGCTTCATTAAGCCCCTTCGCGAGCAAGCCCGCTCCCACATTCGGCCGAGTTCCACCTTTGGAATGCAGTCGAATGTGGGAGCGGGCTTGCTCGTGAAGAGGCCATCAGCAGCACCACAAATTGTCAGCTCTGACACTTCGGGCAAAACACACTCGCCCGCTGCCCCAGCATCACGTTGCGCAATTCGGTCCCACAGACCTTGCACGCCTCGCCACCACGGCCATAGACGAACAATTCCTGCTGGAAATACCCCGGCTGCCCGTCGCCGCCGATAAAGTCACGCAACGTGGTGCCGCCGCGCTCGATGGCCGCCGCCAGGATGCGCTTGATCTCGATCGCCAGCTTCAGGTAACGCCCACGGGAAATGCCCTTGGCTTCCCGGCGCGGATCAATCCCGGCGGCAAACAGCGCTTCCGTCGCATAGATATTGCCTACACCCACCACCACCGCGTTGTCCATGATGAACGGCTTCACCGCCATCGAGCGTCCACGGGACAGCTGGAATAGCCGCTCGCCGTCGAACAGGTCGGTCAACGGCTCCGGCCCCAGGCGGATCAGCAGCTCGTGGTTCAGCGGGTCGAGGCTCCAGAGCATCGCGCCAAAGCGTCGCGGGTCGGTGTAGCGCAGGGCCAGGCCCGACTCCAGTTCTATATCCACATGCTCATGCTTGGCCGCCGGGCTGCCGGCTTCCACCAGGCGCAAATTGCCCGACATGCCCAAGTGGCTGATCAGCGTGCCGACCTCGGCATTGATCAACAAATACTTGGCCCGCCGCTCCACCAGCACGATGCGTTGCCCGGACAGCCGCACATCCAGGTCTTCCGGGATCGGCCAGCGCAGGCGCCGCTCACGCACCACCACACGGCTGACCCGCTGGCCTTCCAGGTGCGGCGCAATTCCGCGCCGGGTGGTTTCGACTTCCGGTAACTCGGGCATGTGTACCTCTTGGAAAAAGGGTTAGTGCGCGCCCAGCTCGCGGATCGACAACTTCAAACTCTCGAAGTCGTAGTCCGACAGGCCGATATGGTCCAGCACCAGCGGGCCGATGGCGTTCCACTCATGGTCATCCACCTGGTTGCCCAGCACGCGGTACGACGCACAAATGTGCTCGGCCATTTTCAGGATCGCCAGCAGGTTTTTCAGCTGCGGCTTATGGTTGGACTCGTCGCTGAAAATCGCCAGGGCATTGTGGTGATTGGCGATGGCATCGGTCACATGTTCCGGCAGGCGCCAGGATTTGGCGGTGTAGTAACCCACCACGGCATGGTTGGTGTTGAACGCCTGGTTCTCGGTGTCGACCACACGGCACTCCGGGCCGGCGTTGGCATAGGCCTCTTCCAGCACACTCATGTAGTTCGGGAAACGCTTGAGCATCAACGGCACGCCGCAATCGTGGAACAGCCCCAATGCGTAGGCTTCATCGACCGCCTGGCTGCCGGTGCGCTTGGCCAGGGCCAGGCAGGTCATGGCCACGTCCTGGGCGGTGTCCCAGAAACGGTTGAGGGTGACGATGGTGTCGTCGCTCATCTCGCCCTTGATCGACTGCGCGTTGATCAGGTTGACGATGGAGCGGCTGCCCAGCAGGTTCACCGCGCGCTGTATCGAGACGATCTTGTTGCTCAGACCGTAATACGGCGAATTGACGATCTTCAGCAGCGAGCCGGAGAGGCCCGGGTCCTGGGCGATCAACCGGGCGATCACTTCCAGGTCCGGATCGGGCATGTACTGCTCCATCTGCAAATCCACCATGATTTGCGGTTGAGGCGGCACACTGATGCCTTGGAGGCTCTGTTGGATCTGTTCGGCGGATAGCTCTTGGGACATAGGGGGCACACTCTGGACTAGGCGGCGATTCTAACCTTTATGGCAACCAGGCTGACACCTCAAAAACCCGAACTGAAACCGGACCGAATGTGGGAGCGGGCTTGCTCGCGAAAGCGGTGTGTCAGCCACCGAATGGGTTTACTGATCCTCCGCTTTCGCGAGCAAGCCCGCTCCCACATGTCCGGCGGCGCCGCCAAGTACTGCACAACACGGTATACTCCCGCTCTTTTTTCCGGAGCGACGTCATGTCCCTGCCAAGCCTGCGTCTCAAAGCCAACGCCGATCGTCGTTTGCGCAACGGCCACCTGTGGGTCTACAGCAACGAAATCGATGTGGCCGCCACACCTCTTCACGGCTTCCAGGCAGGCGACCAGGCGATCCTGGAAGCAGCCGGCGGCAAGACCCTCGGCATCGTGGCCGTGAGCCCGAACAACCTGATCTGCGCCCGCCTGCTGTCCCGCGACATCAAGTTGCCGCTGGACAAGTCGCTGCTGGTGCACCGCATCAACGTCGCCCTGTCCCTGCGTGACCGCCTGTTCGACAAGCCGTTCTACCGCCTGGTGTACGGCGATTCCGACTTGTTGCCAGGCCTGGTGGTCGACCGTTTCGGCGACATCCTGGTGGTGCAGATCGCTTCGGCGACCATGGAAGCCCACAAGGAAGACGTGATTGCCGCACTGACCCAAGTGCTCAAGCCAAGCGGCATCCTGTTCAAGAACGACTCCGCTGCGCGTGATGCCGAAGGCCTCAACCGCTACGTCGAAACCGTGTTCGGCCTGGTGCCGGAGTGGGTTGCCCTCGAAGAAAACGGCGTGAAGTTCGAAGCGCCGGTGATCCAGGGCCAGAAGACCGGCTGGTTCTACGACCACCGCATGAACCGCGCCCGCCTGGCTCCGTATGCCAAAGGCAAACGCGTACTCGACCTGTACAGCTACATCGGCGGCTGGGGCGTGCAAGCGGCCGCCTTCGGTGCCAGTGAAGTGTTCTGCGTCGACGCCTCCGCCTTCGCCCTCGACGGCGTGGAGCGCAACGCGGCACTGAACGGCGTTGCCGAGAAAATGACCTGCATCGAAGGCGACGTGTTCGAAGCCCTCAAAGAGCTGAAAGCCAGCGAAGAGCGTTTCGACGTGATCGTGGCCGACCCGCCTGCCTTCATCAAGCGCAAGAAAGACATGAAAAACGGCGAAGGCGCCTACCGCCGCCTGAACGAGCAAGCCATGCGCCTGCTCAGCAAGGACGGCATCCTGGTCAGCGCTTCGTGCTCGATGCACTTGCCGGAAGACGACCTGCAAAACATCCTGCTGACCAGCGCCCGTCACCTGGATCGCAACATCCAGATGCTGGAACGCGGCGGCCAGGGCCCGGACCACCCGGTGCACCCGGCGATTGCCGAGACCCGGTATATCAAGAGCATTACTTGCCGGTTGTTGCCGAATAGCTAAGTTATTCCCGCGATGCTGCCCGACTGGCTCCGGGCAGCATCAATTCACAAAGCCGCGCCTTCAAATAAAAGCAAACTTTTTAATTTCTTGTACAACGTCAAAAACCACATATAGCTTCATCGTTACAGCAAAAACATACTACAACGCCAGCAGAATCCTCCTACGCCTCCTGACTAGATAAATCTAAAACCAGCGCCTAGCCTAGTTTCTGTCACAATCATTTTGTGTGACAGCCATTTAACTTAATGAAATGGAGAGCTGATATGAAGGCAATCGTTCTTGAGTCAAAAGCACTGGCAGCATTCGCATTGATTGGAATGCCTAAATAAGTCGTTGATGACAAGCTGGGTTGTACGCCAACCCAGCCCTAAGAACGGGAAGAAAACAATGCGCATAAATCCCAACTTATTTTTCTTAACCAAATCACAACATCTGATCATCTGGAACTACAAAACTCATGAGCAATTTGAATTAGATCGCGCGCACTCGCAGCGACTGCTAGAACTAATATACGACCTTTCGCTTTACAACCCTGAGTTTGAGATCGACTCGACGTTCACTCACCATGCAATTATTCAACAAGGTGCGCCAACGTTAGATAACCAGTGGGGGTGGGATGACTTGTCGAGGATATTCCACATCGGTACAAAAGACTTATCAGACGCTGATCAACCTACAGACAGCGTCAGTTGGGCAGCTCATTATTTGGCCCACTGCCAGGGCGTAATGCGCAAGAGTCCTCCTGACTCGAATCGGTTCGCCCATCTCCAATCAGAAGACTTTATCAGTCTGCCGCAACCCTCACCAAACGAATCTCTCAGAACATACCCGTTACTGCAACACACGTTAATTAAGCGAAAAACCTGCCGCACCTATTTAAACAAAAGCATTTCTTTAGAAGACCTGAGTACGCTGCTCTACCTGTCTCTAGGGCACTTAAAAGAACGCCTGCAAGACACCTCACATTTAACGCCCCCCTCTTTCCGCGCTAGACGAAGCAGCCCGTCAGGTGGTGGATTAAGCTCCAGCGAAGGTTATGTGTATGCGTACAACATAAGAGGCGTAAATCCCGGACTTTATTATTACCACCCGGAGTTACACGCACTCAGGCTGATTCGTCGAATACAAGAGCCTCTTGGAAACTACCTTAACGGCCAGCACTTCATCGACAATCTTCCGTTTGGTATTTTCATTACATCACGATTCGACAAACTGTGGTGGAAGTACCCACACTCCAGAGCCTACCGAGTTGCCCTGATAGAGGCCGGACACATCTCACAAACAGCTCAGCTCATTTCAACCGCCATGGGGCTTAATACTTGGATTTCCTCCGCTCTCAACGATACCAAGATCGAGAAAGCCCTTGGCATACAGGACCTTAAAGAGCAGTTGGTACTTTTCGTAGGCGCCGGTTACAGCGACGGTCAGGTTTTCAGCGATGAATTCGAAAAGCTTTTGAGGACTGATTGAGGCCTTGGCGATGCAGCCTTTTACAGCATGCCTTTGGAAGAGAATGGCTCCACCTTTATTGATTGAATTCTCGCCACCCAAGGCTAATATCGGTTTTTGGCACCCCACCGGAAATAAAAACAATGTCTGAGTCTTCCTGCTCGCCCTTACTCGGCAGCGAGATAAAACGCCACCAATTCTCACGCTTCATCCTCATCACTTGCATCTCACTTATCAGCTTCTTCCCGATCAACATCCTGCTGCCCTCCTTCCCCGCCTTGGCTGAAAGGTTCGATACACCCACCGCCGATGTGGCGCTGTCCATCAGCCTGTTCACCCTGGTTTTTTCGATTTCCCAACTGGTCGCCGGACCGCTGTCGGATAAATGGGGCCGCAAGGAAGTCCTGCTCGGTTGCATCACGCTGTCGATCCTGGGTGCGATAGGTTGCGCATTATCGACGGACTACCTGAGCTTCCTGCTGTTTCGCTCGATCCAGGCCACGGGTTGCGGCTTCTTCGTACTGGGCCATGCGTTAGTGGAGGACCTGTTCGAAGAACAGGATCGCGCCCGTGTGCGCCTCTACTACATGACCCTGAGCGGCTCGTTCGTCGCCTTGTCACCGCTGATCGGCTCCTGGTTGCAAACCACCTTCGACTGGCAAGGTAGTTTCTATGGGTTCGCACTGATGGCGTCGGGCATGTTGATCCATGCGTTCTGCATACTGCCCTCCAAGTCCGCCAGCCCGCACCGCACGCAGGTGTCGATCATCGGCACGCTGAAAGATGTCGCAACCAATCGCGACTTCCTGCGTTACTGGTGGATCGCCGCGTTGGTGTTCGCCTGCTACTTCGCCTTGATCAGCGTGACACCGTTGATTTTCATGGACTCGCTGAAACTCTCCGAATACCAGTACGCACTGGTACTCATGGTGTATGGCGTGGCCTATCTGCTCGGTGGCTTGGCGGCGTCGTATCTTCAAAAACGCATCTCGCTGTCCCGGCAAATCAACATCGGCCTTGGATTGCTGCTTGTCGCAGGCGTGCTTCTGATGCTGATCGTCGGTCTTGGAGCTATCACCACCATCACCCTGCTGATCCCGATGCTGATCAGCGCCCTGGCCGTGACCCTGGTACGCCCCGCCGCGATTTCCGCGGCCATGTTGCTGTTCTCCAGCAGCGCCGGCACCGCCGCGTCGGCCGGCAACAGCATCATGTTCATCACCGCCGCCGTCAGCAGCGCCGCCCTCGCCCAAGCCGGGGCAAACCTGCTGATGACCATCGCCATCAGCTTCATCGTGTTCAGCGTTTGGGGCGTGGTGACGAACGCCCGGGTCGGTCGCTGACCATGAAACTTGCACACCCACACGTCTCGTAAGCGCTATCTACACGCTGGCGGCCATTCCCTCCGGCCGCCAGCGGTGTAGAATCGGACCTATTCATCGCCAGTCATCCCCCGGCGGGTTTATGAGCTCGAGGCCCAAGCAAGCGGCGATCCCGCGACGCGAGTGGCAACTTCCGGACACACGGCCATTTATCGGGTGTTCCAGTCGTCAATTAGAAGCTCACTCCCCTTTAGTACTTGATTAGCCGCCCGGAGTGCTCCAATGCCTGATTACCGCTCGAAAACATCCACCCACGGCCGCAACATGGCCGGCGCCCGCGCACTGTGGCGCGCCACGGGGATGAAAGATGACGACTTCAAGAAGCCGATCATCGCGATTGCCAACTCGTTCACCCAGTTCGTACCCGGCCACGTCCACCTCAAGGACCTGGGCCAACTGGTCGCCCGCGAGATCGAACGCGCCGGCGGTGTAGCGAAAGAATTCAACACCATCGCCGTGGATGACGGCATCGCCATGGGCCATGACGGCATGCTGTATTCCCTGCCGAGCCGCGAGATCATCGCCGACTCCGTGGAATACATGGTCAACGCCCACTGCGCCGACGCCATCGTGTGCATCTCCAACTGCGACAAGATCACCCCCGGCATGCTGATGGCCGCCCTGCGCCTGAACATCCCGGTGATCTTCGTCTCCGGCGGCCCGATGGAAGCCGGCAAGACCAAGCTCGCCTCCCACGGCCTCGACCTGGTGGACGCCATGGTCATCGCCGCCGATTCCAGCGCTTCTGACGAGAAGGTCGCGGAATACGAGCGCAGCGCCTGCCCTACCTGCGGTTCGTGCTCCGGCATGTTCACCGCCAACTCGATGAACTGCCTGGTGGAAGCCTTAGGGCTCGCCTTGCCGGGCAACGGCTCGACACTGGCCACCCACAGCGACCGCGAGCAACTGTTCCTGCAGGCCGGCCGCACCATCGTCGAGCTGTGCAAGCGCTACTACACCGAGAACGATGAGTCGGTGTTGCCGCGCAACATCGCCAACTTCAAGGCGTTCGAAAACGCCATGACCCTGGACATCGCCATGGGCGGTTCCACCAACACCATCCTGCACTTGCTGGCCGCCGCGCAAGAAGCCGAGATCGACTTCGACCTGCGGGACATCGACCGCCTGTCCCGCCACGTGCCGCAACTGTGCAAAGTCGCGCCGAACATCCAGAAGTACCACATGGAAGACGTGCACCGCGCCGGCGGGATCTTCTCGATCCTCGGCTCCCTGGCCCGTGGCGGCCTGTTGCACACCGACCTGCCGACCGTGCACAGCAAATCCCTGGCCGAAGGCATCGCCAAGTGGGACATCACCCAGACCACTGACGAAGCCGTGCATCACTTCTTCAAGGCCGGCCCGGCCGGCATCCCGACGCAGACCGCGTTCAGCCAGTCGACCCGTTGGGAAACCCTCGACGACGACCGTGAAAACGGCTGCATCCGCAGTGTCGAGCATGCCTATTCGAAAGAGGGCGGCCTGGCCGTGCTGTACGGCAACATCGCCCTCGATGGCTGCGTGGTGAAAACCGCCGGTGTCGACGAGTCGATCCACGTGTTCGAAGGCCGCGCCAAGATCTACGAAAGCCAGGACAGCTCGGTACGCGGCATCCTCGCTGACGAAGTGAAGGAAGGCGACATCGTCATCATCCGTTACGAAGGCCCGAAAGGCGGCCCGGGCATGCAAGAGATGCTGTACCCGACGTCGTATCTGAAATCCAAGGGCCTGGGCAAAGCCTGCGCCTTGCTGACCGACGGCCGTTTTTCCGGCGGGACCTCGGGCCTGTCCATCGGCCACGCTTCGCCGGAAGCTGCTGCGGGCGGCGCCATCGGCCTGGTGCAGGATGGCGACAAGGTGCTGATTGACATTCCGAACCGCTCGATCAACCTGTTGATCAGCGATGAAGAACTGGCGGCACGCCGGGTCGAGCAGGACAAGAAAGGCTGGAAGCCGGTGGAGAAGCGTCCGCGCAAAGTCACCACCGCCTTGAAGGCTTACGCCCTGCTGGCCACCAGTGCCGACAAGGGTGCTGTGCGTAACAAGGCGATGCTTGACGGTCTGTAAACCTCGCCCATAAAAATGCCCCGCCATGTGCGGGGCATTTTTTTGTCTGGAGATAATTCCCCAAACAAAGAAGATCAACTGTGGGAGCGGGCTTGCTCGCGAATTGCGGTGTGCCAGTTACTGAATAAGCTGGCTGATCCACCGCCTTCGCGAGCAAGCCCGCTCCCACATTTTTGACCGAGTCCAGCCGTACTTACTGAATCTCGTCCGGCTTGACGATCACCCAGTTTTTATCCGCCGTCACCGGCAACCCTTCCTTGGCCTGGGCCGCAGCGTGCTTGGCCATCATGCCGTTGAGCTGGGTCATGTATTTGTCTTTACGGTTGATCCACAGGTGGATGCCGCCCTTGGCCACGTCCACGTCATGGAACAGCATGTAGCCGTCACTGGTCGGCGTGTCGCCACCGACGATCACCGGTTTTTTCCACTCGTCGATATAGGTCAGGATCGCTGCGTGCTTGCCGGCCATCCAGGTGGCCGGGGTCCACAGGTACGGGGTCAGCTCCAGGCCGAGGTTGGCCTTCTCGTCATACTTGCCGGCGGCAATCTGCTTGCGGGCAGTGGTCAGCTCGCCGGTCTTGCGGTCCTTGAGCAAGGTGCTCACGCCGATGACGTTCTCGGGTTTGACGTTGTAGCCGTACTTCGGATCGGCCGCGACCATGCGCACCAGTTCTTCGGACGCGGCGGTCATCACGTAGACCTCGATGCCGTTTTCCATCAGCTTGTTGAACAGCTCAGCCTGGCCGGTGAAGACCTTCGGCGGCTGCACTTCCATGTTCTTGACCACGTCACCGTCGTAATAGGTGACCGGCACCGGCTTGCCCGACGCCATCATCTCGTCGACGTAGCCCTTGAGTTCCTTGAGGGTGAAGCCGGAGAAAATCTGCGCGACCCACGGGTAGCAGACCATGTCGTCGACTTCGCAGAGGCGGTAGTAGTAACTGAAGAGGCTTTCCTTGTGGTCGGCGGTGTCTTTGAACGGGATCAGCTTCAGGGAGGGGTCCATGGTGTCGCGGGTGATCAGGCCCTTGTTTTCCAGGTACGGCAGCAACGACTCTTCAAGGTCGTAGCGGTAACTGGTGTTGTCCATGTCGAACACCGCGAAGTTGCCCTTGTTGGCATTGGCGGCAATCATCGTGTCCAGTTGCTTCGCGGCAGCCGCAGGCCAATGTTTCAACTCGGTGGCGGCAAAGGCCTGGCTCGCGAGGCCCAGGCACAGCGCGGCGGCAAACAGTTTCGGCGCTAGCTTCATGTGCGTTTTCTCCCTGAGTGAAAGACATCGACGCTAACAAATCTGTATGACAGTTATCGCCCGAGCGCGACCGCTTTCGTCGTGATCGCGCCAATGCCATACGCCTGCGCGTCATCCGCTTATTCCAAAAACGACAGTCACCATGCGATAACGTTATTAAATCAATATATTTCAAGCTGTTAGGCTTGCCGGTTCGCAATCGCAGGCTCCTGCGATTGGCTGCCTTCTCAACGGAGCTTCAATGAATCTGCCCCTGATTCTCAACTTACTGGTGTTCGTGGCCTTGCTGCTGGGCCTGGCACAAACCCGCCGAACCAACTGGAGCCTCGCCAAGAAGGTCTTGTTTGCGTTGGTACTCGGCGTGATCTTCGGTGTGGTGCTGCACGCGATCTACGGTGCCGGCAACCCGGTGCTAAAGGCCTCGATCGGCTGGTTCGACCTGGTCGGCAACGGTTACGTGCAGTTGCTGCAAATGATCGTGATCCCGCTGGTGTTCGCCTCGATCCTCAGCGCCGTGGCCCGTCTGCATAACGCCTCGTCCCTGGGCAAGATCAGCTTCCTGACCATCGGCACGCTGCTGTTCACCACGGCGATTGCGGCGCTGATCGGTATCGGCCTGACCAACCTGTTCGGCCTCACCGCCGAAGGCCTGGTGGCCGGCACCCAGGAAATGGCGCGCCTGCAAGTGATCCAGAGTGATTACGCGGGCAAGGTCGCCGACCTGAATATCCCGCAACTGCTGCTGTCGTTCATCCCGCAGAACCCGTTCGCCGACCTGGCCCGGGCCAAGCCGACGTCGATCATCAGTGTGGTGATCTTTGCCGCATTCCTCGGGGTTGCCGCGCTGCAACTGCTCAAGGATGACGTGGAAAAAGGCCAGAAAGTCCTCAACGCCATCGACACCCTGCAAGCCTGGGTGATGCGCCTGGTGCGCCTGGTGATGAAGCTGACCCCGTACGGCGTATTGGCGCTGATGACCAAAGTGGTCGCCAGCTCCAACCTGCAAGACATCATCAAGCTCGGCAGTTTTGTGGTGGTGTCGTACCTGGCCCTGGGCCTGATGTTTGTGGTGCATGGCCTGCTGCTGTCGCTGGCCGGGATCAACCCGCTGCGGTTCTTCCGCAAGGTCTGGCCGGTGCTGACGTTTGCCTTCACCAGCCGCTCCAGCGCCGCCAGCATCCCGCTGAGCATTGAAGCGCAGACCCGTCGCTTGGGGATTCCGCAGTCCATCGCCGGTTTTGCCGCCTCGTTTGGCGCAACGATTGGCCAGAACGGTTGTGCCGGCCTTTATCCGGCGATGCTGGCGGTGATGGTTGCGCCGACCGTGGGTATCAACCCGCTGGACCCGCTGTGGATCGCGACCCTGGTGGCGATTGTGACCTTGAGTTCGGCCGGTGTGGCGGGCGTGGGTGGCGGTGCGACGTTTGCCGCGCTGATCGTGCTGCCGGCGATGGGCTTGCCGGTGTCACTGGTGGCGCTGCTGATTTCGGTTGAGCCGCTGATCGACATGGGCCGTACCGCGTTGAACGTGAACGGTTCGATGACGGCCGGGGCGATTACCAGCCAGATCATGCAGCAGACGGATAAAGCGTTGTTGAATGCGGATGAGCATGCGGAGCTGGCGCAGGCTTGACGGCTGAACGTTGTGGCGAGGGAGCTTGCTCCCGCGCCACAGCAAGCTCCCTCGTCACAGCAAGCTCCCTCGCCACATGAGTTTTTAGGCTTTTTCCCAGACTTCGAAGTTGTACGCCGGCTTGTCACCCTCAGCCGCATTCTCGACATTCGACACCAGCTTCCACTGGTTCAAATCAAACTCGGGAAACCACGCATCCCCGTCCGGGCTCAACGCCACCCGCGTCAAATACAGGCGATCCGCCTGCTCCAGCCCATGGGCATACAACTGTGCGCCGCCGATCAGCATCAGCTCATCCACGCCCTGCGCCTTGGCCCATTCCTCAGCCCGCTCCACTGCTGCGTCGAGGGACGGAAAAACTTCCGCACCTTCCAGCGCCAGATCGGTCTGACGGCTGACCACAATGTTCAATCGGCCCGGCAACGGTCGCCCCAGGGAATCCCAGGTCTTGCGCCCCATGATGATCGGCTTGCCCAAGGTGGTGGCCTTGAAATATTTGAAATCCCCCGGCAAATGCCAGGGCATGCTGTTGTCGACGCCGATCACACGGTTTTCACCGAGGGCTGCGATCAGGCTTAAAGGGAGAGTTTTTTTCATGGCGACGAGAATACCAGAGCCGCGCGCGGCATACCCCAACCGGCGTTCCAGCGGTTATGCTCCAGACTCACTGGCTCAACAGGACGGCGCGTGACAGCTCTGAACCCCCTGCAAACACTCTGGCTGACCGAGACCGTGCGCCTGCGCGAGGACCACGCGGGCGCCCTGGAAGACCAGGAAGCCAATCGCCTGGCCCGCAGCGCCGGCGGCGATTTGCCCACGCGCATTCAAAACCGCGCGCTGTGGCTGGCCGAACGCGATGGCCTGACCGCCGCCCTGACCCGCTGGCTGCAAGGTGCGCGCCTGGCGCTGATCCTGCTGGCGGCAGTCGCCATTATCAGCGGCGCCGGCCTGGCGTTTGCCGCGCTGGGCAACGGGTTGGCGCCGGTCAATGTGTTCTGGGCCCTGGGCAGCCTGCTGGGTTTGAACCTGATCCTGTTGTTGAGCTGGGCCCTGGGCCTGTTGTTTGCCGGTGAACACGGCGCCAGTCTTGGCCGCCTGTGGTTATGGCTCAGCGAAAAACTCGCCCGCGACGCCAAGGCCGCGCAACTGGCGCCCGCCCTGCTGCTGTTGCTGCAACGGCGCAAGCTCAATCGCTGGGCCGTCGGTGTGCTGGTCAACAGCCTGTGGCTGCTGGCCCTGCTCAGCGCCCTGGTGATCCTGCTGACGCTGTTGGCCACCCGGCGCTACGGTTTTGTGTGGGAAACCACCATCCTGCGGGCGGACACCTTTGTCGCCGTGACCCAAACCCTCGGCGCCCTGCCCGCCTTGCTCGGCTTCAATGTGCCCACTGTCGAGATGATCCGCGCCAGTGGCGATGCCGCCTTGAATATCGAAAGCGCCCGCCAGGCCTGGGCCGCCTGGCTGGTGGGCGTGCTGCTGGTGTACGGCATCCTGCCGCGGCTGATCCTTACGTTGCTGTGCCTGTGGCGTTGGAAACGTGGGCGCGCCGCCTTGAGCCTCGACCTCAACCTGCCCGGCTACAGCCAACTGCGTGAACGGCTGATGCCCAGCAGCGAACGGCTTGGGGTCAATGATGTGGCGCCCGAACAATTGCACCACGTAACCGGCGGCGTCAGTGAACTGGAAAGCGACGGCGCCCTGCTGGTGGCCATCGAGCTGGACGACCAGCGCCCATGGCCGCCGAAGCTCCCGGCCAGTGTCAAGGACGCCGGCATCCTCGACAGCCGTGAATCCCGCAACAAGCTGCTGGAGCAACTCACCCGCTTCCCGCCCGCGCGCCTGGCCATCGCCTGCGACCCACGCCGCTCGCCGGATCGCGGCAGCCTTGCGCTGATTGCCGAACTGGCCCGCAGCGCCACCGCCACTCGGGTCTGGCTGCTGCAAGCGCCCGCCGGCCAAGCCCTGGATGCTGAGCGCCTGGGTGATTGGCACACGGCCTTGCAACAACTGGAGATACCGTTCGCCGATTGCGCGCCGCTCACCTGGCTGGAGACCGGTCATGACTAAGCCCCTGAAACTTGCGGTGGTCGGCCACACCAACGTCGGCAAGACCTCGTTGCTGCGCACGCTCACGCGAGACGTCGGCTTTGGTGAAGTCTCCCATCGTCCCAGCACCACCCGGCATGTCGAAGGTGCGCGCTTGTCGGTGGACGGCGAAGCCTTGCTGGAGCTGTACGACACGCCGGGCCTGGAAGATGCCATCGCCCTGCTCGATTACCTCGAACGCCTGGACCGCCCCGGCGAACGCCTCGACGGCCCGGCACGGCTGGCGCGTTTTCTGGAAGGCAGCGAGGCCCGGCAACGCTTCGAACAGGAAGCCAAGGTGCTGCGCCAACTGCTCGCCTCCGACGCCGGGCTGTATGTGATAGACGCCCGGGAGCCGGTGCTGGCCAAGTACCGCGATGAGCTGCAAGTGCTGGCCAGCTGTGGCAAGCCGTTGCTGCCGGTGCTCAATTTTGTCAGCAGCGCCGACCACCGCGAGCCGGACTGGCGCGAAGCCCTCGCCCGCCTCGGCCTGCACGCGCTGGTGCGTTTCGACAGCGTGGCGCCGCCGGAAGACGGCGAGCGCCGGCTCTATGAAAGCCTCGCCCTGCTGCTGGAAAACTCCCGTGGGCAACTGGAACGGCTGATCCTTGATCAGGAAGCCCAGCGCCAGGCCCGCCAGCAAAGTGCCGCGCGGCTGATCGCCGAACTGCTGATCGACTGCGCCGCCTGCCGCCGCAGCGTGGTCAGCGAAGCCGAAGTGGAACAGCAGGCCATCAGCGAACTGCGCAAAGCCGTGCGCCAGCGCGAACAGCGTTGCGTGGAAGCCTTGCTCAAGCTGTTCGGCTTCCGCCCGCAGGACGCCGCCGCCAGCGATTTACCGCTGCTGGACGGGCGCTGGGGCGATGACCTGTTCAACCCCGAGACCCTCAAGCAACTGGGCGTGCGGGTCGGTGGCGGCATCGCGGCCGGCGCCGCCGCCGGTGCGGGCGTGGACTTACTGGTGGGCGGGCTGACCCTCGGCGCCGCCGCCCTCGCCGGTGCCATCGCCGGTGGCGCCCTGCAAACTGCCCGCAGTTATGGCAGCCGCCTGCTGGGCAAGATCAAGGGCCAGCGCGAGCTGACCGTCGACGACAGCGTGCTGCGCCTGTTGGCCCTGCGCCAGCGGCAACTGCTCAAGGCCCTGAACCTGCGGGGCCATGCGGCGATCCACAGCATCAAGGTCGACACGCCACAGGACAAGACCTGGCGCGAAGGCAAATTGCCCGAAGCCCTGAACAAGGCCCGGGCTCATCCGCAATGGTCGTCCCTCAACCCGCACCCCAAATTGAGCCAGGCCGAACGCCAGGAACAGATCGAAGCCCTGGCCCAGCGCCTGGACGAGACCTAAGCCGCCAACAGTTGCCGGGCCTTGGATTTCAACACTTCAAGGTCCAGCAACGGCACATGCATTTCCTTGGCCTGTTCATCCCAGTGGCGCATGCGCAGGCTCACGGCGCAGAGCGGGTCCTGCTCGAACGCTTGGGCTTCCTCGGCGGTCATCACGCCGCCCTGGTAACCCAAGGTACGACGGCTGGCTTCGCTCAAGCGTGCGTAATAGTCCGGCTGGCTGAAGGTCAGGTAGCGCTTGGCCTGCACGTGGTACTCCACCAGTTTTGCCATGCGCTCGCTGAAGCCTGCCCGGCGCAGATAATCAGCCCCCAGCCGTTCATGGCTGACCACACCATAACCGCCCATGTTCTCGCCACCTTGGCCGCAGATGTGCCCGATGTCGTGGAAAAACGCCGCCAGCACCACTTCATCATCGAAGCCTTCGGCCATGGCCAGTTGCGCAGCCTGGGACATGTGCTCAATCTGCGAGACCGGTTCGCCGATGTAGTCGGTGGTGCCGTGCTGTTCGTACAGGCCGAAGACTTCGGCGATTGCCTGCTCTGCTTTCATCACGCACTCCCCCACAGCTCATTGATATTGCGCTCGGCCATCGCCGGCCCGACGCTCATGCCCACGCCGGTGTGCATCAACGCCGCGCTCACCCCCGGCGCCGCCCGCGTGAACGAGAACGGCCCCGGCCCACGGGAACCATAGACGCCCTGCCAGCGCTCCACGACCTGGATCTTGCAGCCCAGGGTATGTTCGGCCAGTTCGATCATCCAGTTGTCCACCTGTTCGGCGTTGAACGGTGAAGGATCGCTGCCGTAATGGTGGGAATCCCCGATGATCAGTTCGCCATAGGGTGTCGGGCTGATCAGCAGGTGAATACCGTTTTCATGCAGGTGCGGTACATCCCGCAGAATTTCGGCCTGTACCGGCGCGGCTTCCGGCAAGTCGGCGAAGGCGCCGTAGTGCACGCAGCTGAGGCCGGTCAGCAGCGCGTGTTGCAGGTTCAACTCCACCACTGGCCGGGCGCGCAGCATTTGCAGGCGGCAGATTTGCGGGTTGAGCTCGGCAATCTGCTCGGCCAGCAGCGTCTGGTAGTCGTGACCGGAGCAGACAATGATCTGCTCGCCGTGAAAGGAACCGGTCGTGGTGTGTACCTGGCCGGGCTCGATGTCGCGGACCAGGGTAGAGAAATGAAACTCCACGTTCAGTTCGCGGCTCAGGTAGTTGATCAGCGCCGGGATAGCCTCGCGCGAATACAGTTGTTGATCATCCAGGCCGTGAAGCGCAGCGCGGTGATGGGCGAACTGGCCACCGTACAGCTCGTGCAGGGCGGTGCCTTGCAGCAACTTGACGCGATAACCGTGTTCTTGCGCGCGACCGGCGCAGAAGGCTTCAAGCAAGTGCTCTTCGGCTTCGGTGCGGGCGAACAAATAAGAGCCGTTGCGCTTGAGCTGGATGCCGGCGAGTTGCGCCCACTGGCCCCAGATCTCGCGGCTTTCCCGCGCCAGGTCGAGCATTGGCCCGGGCGGCTGGCCGGTGACCAGTGCCTGGCCGAAGTTGCGCACGGAAGCACCCAGCGGTGTGGCGCTACGCTCGAAGACCTTGACCTTGAGGCCGCGTTTGGCAGCGGCAAAGGCATGGGACAGGCCGAGGATGCCGGCGCCGATGATCAGCAGTTGTGTCATGAAGACCTCTCGTTCCCACGCTCCGCGTCACGACTACAAAAGCGGACGCAGAGCGTCCAGAGCCGCGTTCCCACGCAGAGCGTGGGAACGATCGGTGGTTATTGTTTTTCCGACTTGCCGTCATAGCGCTTGCGCCATTCGGTCAGGATGCTGTCGCGGTTTTTCGAGGCCCAGGCAAAGTCATTCTTGATCAACCGCTGCTCGTAGTCCGCCGGCAACTCGGTCTGCGGCTTGGCGATGCCCGGCTGGGCCAGTACCGCGAAGTTTTCCTTGTACAGCTCCATCGCCGCGGGGCTGGCGGAGAAGTCGGCGAGTTTCTGTGCCGCGTCTGCGTGGGCAGTGCCCTTGATCACGGCAGTGGCTTCGATATCCCAGCCCAGGCCTTCTTTCGGCAGGATGATGTCCAGCGGTGCGCCCTGGCGCTTCAGCTGAACGGCCGGGTATTCGAAGGAAATGCCGATCGGGAATTCACCCGAGGCCGCCAGCTTGCAGGGTTTGGAACCGGAGTGAACGTACTGGCCGATGTTCTGGTGCAGGTCGTCCATGTACTGCCAGCCCTGCTTCTCGCCGAAGGTCTGCAACCAGGCACTCACATCCAGGAAGCCCGTGCCGGACGAGGCCGGGTTGGGCATCACGATCTTGCCCTTGTACTCAGGCTTGGTAAGGTCCTGCCAGCTCACCGGCTTGCTCAGGCCCTGCTTTTCGGCTTCGACAGTGTTGAAGCAAATAGTCGCAGCCCACACGTCCATGCCGACCCAGGCCGGCGGGTTGGCGGCGTCGCGGTAGTTCGCACCGATCTTGCTCAAATCTGCCGGTGCGTAGTTTTGCAGCATGCCCTGCTGATCGAGAATCGCCAGGCTGGAAGCGGCCAGGCCCCAGACCACATCAGCCTGCGGGCGGGCTTTTTCGGCAAGCAGCTTGGCGGTGATGATGCCGGTGGAATCGCGCACCCATTTGATCTCGATGTCCGGGTTAACCTTTTCAAAGGCCTGTTTGTAGGTCTTCAATTGCTCGGCTTCGAGGGCCGTGTACACGGTCAACTCGGTCTTGGCGGCAAAGGCATTCAGGCTGAACGCAGTGAGCACAGCAGCGGCTAACGCCAGGGGCTTGAACATGGTGCAGTTCCTTTATGGGTGAATTATTGGCCGGGCGCGGTTTGGCGCCAGGCCTGGGAGCGGCGCAACAAGCCGCGTGAGGCCCACGCCAGCAGCAAGGACACGCCCGCCGAGGTGAACAGGATCAGGGTCGACATGGCCGCCGCACCGCCGACGTTGCCGGCGTCGTCCATGTTCAGCACGGCGACGGCGGCGAGGATGGTGTCGGGGCTGTAAAGGAAGATCGCGGCGGAAACGGTGGTCATCGCCGAGACGAACAGGTAGCGCACGATGTCCAGCAGCGCCGGCAGGCAGATCGGCACGGTGACCCGCAGGTAATGGCGGTACAGCGGCGCCTTCAGCGACAGCGCGGCGGCTTCGAATTCCGCGTCCAGTTGGCGCAGGGCCGTGGTGGCGGTCATTTGGGCGGTGGTCAAATAGTGAGCAATGGTGCACACCACCAGCAACGTCATGGTGCCGTAGAGCACATGCAGCGGGTTGCCGTTGAGGTTGAAAAAGAACACGTAGCCCAGGCCGAGCACCAACCCCGGCACCGCCATCGGCACGAAGTTGAGCATGCGCAGCGCCAGGTTCAGGCCCTTCTGGCCCCTGGTTTTTTCCATCAGGTAGGCGCCGGTGAAGATCAGCACGCTGCCGATCAACGCGGTGCACAGGGCCATGGTGATGCTGTTGCGGTAGGCCAGCCAGCCGCCGCCGGCCGTGTCTTCGAACTGGTAGTGGGCCAGGGACAGCGACAGGTTGTAGGGCCAGAATTTCACCAGGGATGAGTAGACCGCCATGCCGAACACCAGCAGCAGGATCGCGCAGATCAGCAGGACGATGGCCAGGTAGCAGCCATCCCGCAGTTTCGACGGCGCCGGCTGGAACACCTGGGCGCGGCCGCTCATGGAGTCGCCATGGCGGCGGCGCAACCAGGCGTCGACACCGAAGCTGAACAGCGCCGGCAGCAGCAGGACCATGCCGATCAAGGCACCGCGGCCGAATTGCTGCTGGCCGACCACAGCTTTGTAAGCTTCCAGCGCCAGTACTTGATAGTCGCCACCGACTACCACGGGCACGCCAAAGTCAGTGATGGTCAGAGTGAACACCAGGCAAAACGCGGCAAACACGGCCTGGCGCGTCGCCGGCCAGGTGATGCTGCGAAACGCCCGTGCGGGACTCGCACCCATGCTCGATGCGGCGTCAAACAAACGTGCATCCGCCAGGGAAAGCGCCGACAACAGGATCATCAAGGCATGGGGAAAGGTGTAGATCACTTCGCCGAGGACGATGCCCCAGAAGCCATAGATGTTGTCCGACAGCAGCCCGCGCAGCATGCCCTGGTTACCGAATAGGTAGACCAGCGCAATCCCGGGCAGCATCGACGGCGCCATCAACGGCAGCAGCGACATGCCACGCCAGATCGCCTTGCCGGGAATCAGCGTGCGTTGCAGCGCGTAGGCAAACAGGTAAGCCAGCGGTACGACGATGACCGCCACGCTGCCGGAAACCTTCAGGCTGTTACCGAGCAACCAGTGGAAGTTATCGCTGGTGACCAACTCCCGCGCCGCCACCAGGCCACCGCCCTGCCCGGCTTCACTGCTGAAGCCGCGCCAGAAGATCGCCAGCAGCGGCATCAGCACCGCGACGCCCAGCAGGCACAGCCAGAGCAGCTTGCCGCCGACTACAAAAATACGGTCGCCGAGTTCGGCACGGGAAACCTGACGAGCCACGTTATCGGGTATCGGCAGAGTCATATCGCGGGCCATCTCAGGCAAACACCTGCAGGCTGCGCGGGGGCAGCGCGACCCAGATGTCCTGGGCGCCGAGGCGCGGCATGGCTTCCGGGGCCAGCTCGGCCAGCAGCGGATGGCCGGGCAGTTGGTCCAGCTCGAAGCTCATGCGGCAGCGGTTGCCGAGGAAAGTGATCTCGCGGACCTTGGCCGGGAACAGGTTTTCTTCATGCACTGGCGGGTTGACGCTGATGGCTTCCGGGCGGCAGAACAGACGGCCCGATTTCGCGACGCCTGCGTTGTCCGCCAGGCGCATGTTCATGCCGCCAACCTGTGCGTGGCTGGCGCTGTTGCGACTGAACGGCAGCCAGTTGCCCTGGCCGACAAACTCGGCCACGAACGGTGTGGCCGGACGGTCATAGATTTCCTGGGGCGTGGCGTACTGCTCGACCTTGCCGTTGTTCATCACGGCAATGCGGTCGGCCATCAGCATGGCCTCGTCCTGGTTGTGGGTGACCATCAGGGTGGTGATGCCCAAGCGGCGCTGCAATTGGCGCAGCTCGGTGCACAGATGCTCGCGCACCCGGGCGTCGAGGGCCGACATGGGTTCGTCCAGCAGCAGCAAGGACGGCGCCGGCGCCAGGGCGCGAGCCAGTGCCACACGCTGTTGTTGCCCGCCGGAAAGTTGGCCGGGGTATTTCTTTTCGCTGCCCACCAAACCCACCAGTTCGAGCATCTGCCCGACACGCTTGCGCACTTCATCACGGCCACTGCCGGTGAGGCCGTAGCCGATGTTCGCTTCGACGGTGAGATTGGGAAACAGCGCGTAGGACTGGAACAGAATGCCGTAGTCCCGAGCCTGGGGTGCCAGTAGGGAAACATCGCGGTCGCCGAGGTACAACTCGCCGCTGTCCTGGCGCTCCAGGCCGGCGATGCAGCGTAGCAAGGTGGTCTTGCCGCAGCCCGACGGGCCCAGCAGGCACACCAGTTCGCCAGCGGCGACGTCCAGGGACACGTTATCCAGCGCGGTGAAGGCGCCGAAGCGTTTCTGTACACCGCGCACCTTCATTGGCGCGCCGGGATTAGTCATGGCTGTGTTCATGGAGGCACCTCATCAAACTGATGAAGGTCATCCTAGGCAGGCAATGCGTCCCTCTTGTGGCAGAAAGGCAAAACGTGGCGATAGTGGTATTGGTGGATTTGGGTAGGGCTGGAAAGGGACGGTGACAGGGCTACCGCTTTCGCGAGCAAGCCCGCTCCCACATTGGATCGCATTCCAAACGTCAAACTCGGTCGAAGGTGGGAGCGGGCTTGCTCGCGAATGGCAAAGCCAGCGTAACACTTTAGATCGGAGACATTTCCTGGGCCAACCCCAGGAAAGCCGCCGGCAACCGGGCGCCCTTTCGCTCTTTGAGGCAGTACAAATACTCGGGAATCTGCGGCGCATTTTCGATGGTCAGCACGCGCAATTGCGGGTCGTGGGGCACTTCCTGGCGGGCAATGATGCTGATGCCGATATTGCGCAGCACTGCCTCACGGATCGATTCCCGGCTGCCGATCTCCAGCAACGGCCCGTAACTCACGCCGGCGCCCTGCAACATCTCTTCGGTCAATCGACGGGTGGTCGACCCCGGCTCGCGCATCAGCAAGGTATGCCCGGCCAGCGCGGTCAGCGGTACATGTTCAAGTACCGCCAGCGGATGATTGCGATGCACCGCCAGCACCAGCGGGTCCATGCCCAGTACCCGCCGGATCAGGCGCGGGTCTTCAAGCAATTGGGACGAGGCAGCGACGTCGACGCGGTAGTCATCCAGCGCTTCCAGCACCTGCTGGGAGTTGCCGATCTCCACCGAAACCTCGACCTGCGGCAGTCGCTCGCGGAAGGTCTTGACCAGGTCGAGGATGTAATAAGGTGCCGTCGCGGCAATCCTCAACGTGCCCTGCACCTGGCCACTGTTGCGCAGGAAAAACTCGATATCCGCCTCCTGCTGCAACAGCGCCTTGACCATCGGCAACAGCCGCGCGCCTTCGTCGCTGACGGTCAGGCGGCGCCCGCCACGGTAGAACAATTCCACCGAGTACTGGCTTTCCAGGTGACGAATCTGGGTGGTCACCGTGGGCTGGCTGAGCCCGAGCTTTTTCGCCGCCTGGGTAATGCTGCCCAGGCGGGCGACCATGTAAAACGCCTTCAGCTCGGCACTCAGCACACCACCCTCTCATCGACTATTTGCGCAGCAGGCGCAGACCATTGAATACCACCAGCAGGCTCACGCCCATGTCGGCGAACACCGCCATCCACATGGTGGCCATCCCAAGGAAGGTCACCGCGAGGAAGATCGCCTTGATCACCAGGGCCAGGGCGATGTTCTGTTTGAGGATACTCGACGTTTGCCGCGACAGCCGAATGAATGCTGGAATCTTGCGCAGGTCGTCGTCCATCAGGGCCACGTCGGCGGTCTCGATGGCGGTATCGGTACCCGCAGCAGCCATGGCAAACCCGATCTCGGAACGGGCCAGCGCCGGGGCGTCGTTGATCCCGTCGCCGACCATGCCGACCCGGTGGCCCTTGGCGTAGAGCGCTTCGATGGCTTGCAGTTTGTCGGTGGGCAACAAGTCGCCCTGGGCCTGGTCGATGCCCACCTGATCGGCGATCGCCTTGGCCGTGTGGGTGTTGTCGCCGGTCAGCATCAGGGTCTTGATGCCCAGGTCATGCAACTGCTGGATGGCTTCGCGGCTGGTGTCCTTCACGGTGTCGGCCACGGCGAACAGCGCCAGCGGGCCGGACTTGTCCAGCAGCAGGACCACGGACTTGCCTTGTTTTTCCAGGGCGAAGAGCTTCTTCTCCAGGGCCGGCGAGCACAGGTTCAGCTCTTCCACCAGACGGTGGTTGCCCAGGTAGTAGACCTCGCCATTGATTTCACCCTTCACACCGCGACCGGTCAGGGCCTCGAAGTTATCCACCGTGTGAACGGCGAGATTCTTATCCACAGCCGCGTTGGCGATGGCCAGGGACACCGGGTGATCGGAACGCCCGGCCAGACTGGCGGCCAGGGCCGGCGCGCTGTCTTCCATGTTCGGGAACAGCGCCAGGTAATCGGTTTGCACCGGTTTGCCGTGGGTAATGGTGCCGGTCTTGTCGAGGGCCAGGTAGTCGAGTTTGTAGCCACCCTCCAGGTACACACCGCCCTTGATCAGGATGCCTTTGCGCGCCGCGGCGGCCAGGCCGCTGACGATGGTCACCGGGGTGGAAATCACCAGTGCACATGGGCACGCGACCACCAGCAATACCAGTGCGCGGTAGACCCATTCAAACCACACACCGCCCATGAACAGCGGCGGAATCAACGCCACACCCAGGGCAAAGATGAACACCGCCGGGGTGTAGACCTTGGCGAAGGTGTCGACAAAACGCTGGGTTGGCGCACGGGCGCCCTGGGCCTGTTCCACGGCGTGGATAATCCGCGCCAGGGTGGAGTTGTTGGCGGCTGCAGTGACTTTGTATTCCAGGGAGCCGGCCTGGTTGATGGTGCCGGCGAAGACTTTGTCGCCCACGGTCTTTTCGATCGGCAGGCTTTCACCGGTAATCGGCGCCTGGTCGATGGTGGACTGGCCGGAGGTGACTTCACCGTCCAGGCCAATGCGCTCGCCGGGACGAACCCGCACGATGGCGCCCAGTTCAATGACTTTAACCTCCTGTTCAACCCAACTGCCATCTGCCTGACGGACCGTGGCCTGTTCCGGCGTCATCTGCATCAAGCCGCTGATGGCGTTACGTGCGCGGTCCAGGGACTTGGCCTCGATCAACTCGGCCACGGTGAACAGGAACATCACCATCGCCGCTTCCGGCCACTGGCCGATCAGGATCGCGCCGGTGACGGCGATGCTCATCAGGGCGTTGATGTTCAGGTTGAGGTTTTTCAGGGCGATCCAGCCCTTTTTGTAGGTGGTGAGGCCGCCGCTGAAGATCGAGATCAGCGCGACCAGGGCAATCACCCACGTCGGGGCTGCGTTGGTGAAGTGCAGCACTTCAGCACCCAGCGCGCCCACGCCGGACACAGCCAGCGGCCACCAGTGCTTCTTCGCCGGCGGCTCAGCCGGGGCGACGCCTTCTTCGATGGGGTCCGCCTGCATGCCCAGGGACTTGATGGCGTCGATGATCGGCGCGGTCGTCGGCAGGTCGTGAGTGACGCCGAGAATGCGGTTGATCAGGTTGAATTCCAGCTGCTGCACACCCGCAAGCTTGCCCAGTTTGTTCTGGATCAGCGTCTGCTCGGTGGGGCAGTCCATGGCTTCGATGCGGAAGGTGCTCAGCCGCGAGCCCGCTGTCGGGGCTTCGGTCAGCTTCACCAGCGCCGGCGCGGCCTTGCTGGAACAGCAGGAATCGCCATGGCTGCCATGGTCGTGCTTCTGCACAGGTTTGAGCTTGGGGCCGTGATCGTGCGCGTGGTCATGATCATGGTCGTGCTTGTGCGGGGTGTGGAGGGAATCGCTCATTCTGTCGCGTCCGTAAAGGTGCCTGTTGCCAAGTAAAGACCCTGTAGCCACTATAGGGTCAAGCATCCTTTTGGAGATTGCTGCGATGAAGATCGGCGAATTGGCAAAATTGACGGATTGCCAGGTGGAAACCATCCGTTATTACGAGAAAGAAGGCCTGCTGCCGCCGCCTGCGCGCAGTGACGGTAATTACCGGCTGTACACCCAGGCGCACACCGAACGGCTGGTGTTTATCCGCAACTGCCGCAGCCTGGACATGACCCTTGAGGAAATTCGCAGCCTGCTGGGCCTGCGTGACAGTCCTCAGGACCAGTGCGAAAGCGTGAATGCGTTGATCGACGAGCATATCCACCACGTCAAGGCGCGGATCGACGGGCTGCTGGCGTTGCAGGAACAGTTGCTCGACCTGCGCCAACGCTGTGGCGGCGGGCCGGATCTGGATCAGTGCGGGATTTTGCAGCGGCTGGAAGTCAGCGGGAGTGTCGCGGCCAGCGAGGCTGAGCCATCACATGTGGGCAGAAGCCACGGGCATTGAATGTGTACACAAAACAAATGTGGGAGCGAGCTTGCTCGCGAAAGCGGTGTGTCAGCCACTGAATGTGTTTCTGATACACCGTATTCGCGAGCAAGCCCGCTCCCACATTTGGACCGAGATCGCTTTTAGATCGCTACATCGGCCTTGATGCTCGGATCAGCGTCATAGCCCACGATTTCAAAATCTTCGAATTTGTAATCGTAGATCGACGCGGGTTTGCGCTTGATCACCAGTTCCGGCAGCTTCTTCGGCGTGCGCGCCAGCTGGGTCTGGATCTGTTCCATGTGGTTGCTGTAGGCGTGGGTGTCGCCCGTGGTGACGATGATCTCGTGAGGGATCAGGTCGCACTGCTGGGCCAGCATATGGGTGAGCAACGCCAGGGCAGCGGTGTTGTACGGCAGGCCGAGGAATACATCGGAGCTGCGGATGTACAACTGCATCGACAGATGACCGTCATGCACAAAAGCCTGGTACAGCAGGTGGCAAGGTGGCAGCGCTTGCTTGCCGTCCCGGGCGTTCTGCTGCGGGCTTTTGGTCTCGTCCGGCAGGTACTCGACGTTCCAGCCGTGAAACAGGATGCGGCGGCTGTTGGGGTTGGTCTTCAACGTCTCGACCATGTAGTCGATCTGGTTGATCTTGCCGCCGTCCTTGGTGGGCCACGCGGTCCACTGCTCGCCGTAAACCGGGCCCAGGTCGCCGTCTTCGGTGGCCCATTCGTCCCAGATACGCACGCCATTTTCGTTCAGCCACTGGATGTTGGTGTTGCCACTCAACATCCAGATCAATTCGTTGGCGATGCTTTTGAAGTGAAGCTTCTTGGTGGTCAGCAGCGGGAAGCCGTCGGCCAAGCTATGCCGAAACTGACGGGCAAACACGGCCTTGGTGCCGGTGCCGGTGCGGTCGCCCTTGGTCAGGCCATTGGTCACGACATCGTTCAGTAGTTCGAGATATTGCTTCATGTGTATACCTGTATCGTTGAAGCCGGGACCCTCGGGCCCCGGCGTTCGAGTTTAAAGCGCGGTGTTCTTGATGCCTTGCGGGCGATTGTAAGCCCACCACAGCAGGCCCAGGCCGGCGATGATCATCGGCAGGCTAAGAATCTGACCCATGGTCACCCAGCCCCACGCCAGGTAGCCCAGCTGCGCATCCGGCACCCGTACGAACTCGACGATAAAGCGGAAGATCCCGTAGAACAACGCGAACATCCCCGAAACGGCCATGGTCGGGCGTGGCTTGCGCGAGAAGATGTAGAGGATCAGGAACAGCGCCACGCCTTCCAGGGCGAACTGGTACAGCTGCGAGGGGTGGCGCGGCAATTGCGCCGGATCGCTGAACGGCGGGAACACCATGGCCCACGGCACGTCAGTCGGCTTGCCCCACAGTTCGGCGTTGATGAAGTTACCGATGCGCCCGGCACCCAGGCCAATCGGCACGAACGGTGCGACGAAGTCCATCAACTGGAAGAACGACTTACCGTTACGCCGGCCAAACCACCAGGCGGCGATCATCACCCCCACAAACCCGCCGTGGAACGCCATGCCGCCCTTCCACACCTCGAAGATCAGCGTCGGGTTGGCGATGTAGGCTGGCAGGTCGTAGAACAGCACATACCCCAGGCGTCCGCCGACGATGACCCCCATCGACATCCAGAACACCATGTCGGAGAGCTTCTCCTTGGTCCAGGTCGGGTCGAACCGGTTCAGGCGCCGGGAAGCCAGCAGCCAGGCACCGCCGATGCCGATCAGGTACATCAACCCGTACCAATGGATTTGCAGCGGACCGATGGCCACGGCCACCGGGTTGATCTGCGGGTAAGGCAGCATTGCGACTCCTCGTTAAATCAATAGTCATGGCGCATCGGACCATGCCGGTGCGCGATTAAGCCTGCGTTACAGCAAAAAATTCAGCCCTACGCAAAACAGCAGCCCGGCGAACAGCCGCTTGAGCAAGCGCGGCGACAACCGGTGCGCCAGGCGCGCGCCGAAACGGGCCGCCACCATGCTGGTCAGGGCGATGCCCAGCAGCGCCGGCAAGTACACAAAGCCGAGACTATGATCGGGCAGCAGCGGATCATGCCAGCCCAGAATTATGAAACTTAACGCACTGGCCAGGGCGATCGGCAAGCCGCAGGCCGACGAAGTGGCCACTGCCTGCTGCATCGGCACGCTGCGCCAGGTCAGGAACGGCACGGTCAACGAACCACCACCGGTGCCGAAAATCGCCGACGACCAGCCGATCACGCCACCCGCCAGGGTCAGGCCAAGCTTGCCCGGCACCTGGCGGCTGGCCTTGGGCTTGAGCTCCAGAGTCATCTGCACGGCGATCACCAGGGCGAACACACCGATGATCTTCTGTAGATGCGGCCCGGAGATCGCCTCGGCGGTCAGCGCGCCAACGCCCGCGCCCAGCAGGATACCCACGGCCATCCATACGAAGATCGGCCAGCGCACGGCGCCGCGCCGATGATGCTCACGCACCGCATTCACCGACGTGAAGATAATAGACGCCAGGGACGTGCCGACAGCTAGGTGGGTCAGCACCGCGGGATCGAAGCCCTGCAAGGTGAAGCTGAACACCAGCACCGGCACAATAATGATGCCGCCGCCCACGCCGAACAGCCCGGCGAGCATGCCCGCGCAGGATCCCAGCAGCAAATACAGCAGAAATTCCATGGGAGCCCCCGAAAACAGACCGGCATGTTAACGGATGCAAAGCACAGGGTTCTATGGGTAGAGTGGGCAAAACACAAAGGGATCGCCTTATGTGCCTGATTGTTTTCGCCTGGCGGCCGGGCCACGCCCAGCCGCTGATCGTCGCGGCCAACCGTGATGAATTTTATGCCCGGCCCAGTTTGCCGTTGGCCCAGTGGCTGGATGCGCCCCATGTTTACGCGGGCAGGGACCAGGAAGCGGGCGGGACCTGGCTGGGAGTTGGCGCAGACGGGCGCTTTGCGGCGCTGACCAATATCCGTGACCCGCACCAGCCGCCGGCGCGTAAGTCGCGGGGTGAGTTGGTGGCGCGCTTTCTCAGCGGTTCGCTGTCGATTGACGACTATTTGGCCGACGTTAATGGCAGATCGATTGAATATGCCGGGTTTAACCTGCTGGTCGGGACGCGGGACGAGCTTTGGCATTACAACGCCAAGGAATCTGCGCCGACACCATTGGTGGCGGGGGTTTATGGGTTATCCAATGCAGGGCTGGATACGCCGTGGCCGAAGTTGTTGAAGGCCAAGGCGGCGCTGGCGCAAGTGCTGGAAGATCCGCAGCCCGAGGCCTTGTTGGAGATTTTGAGCGATCCGCAGACCGCGCCGTTTGCTGACTTGCCGGACACCGGCGTGGGCTTGGCGACGGAGAGTCTGTTGTCGAGCGTGTTTATTGCCAGCCCCAGCTACGGGACGCGGGCGAGCACGGCGCTGATTGTGAATGCCGACGGGACACGGCATATCGTGGAGCGCAGTTTTGGGCCGTATGGCGGACAGTTGGGTGAAGTTGAACTCAAAATCTGAACCTCACGCAAATCAAATGTGGGAGCGGGCTTGCTCGCGAAGGCGGCGTGTCAGCCAATACATAAGCTGACTGATGCACCGCTTTCGCGAGCAAGCCCGCTCCCACATTTCGATTGGGGACAGGCTCTGAAATCCGGTTAGAGGCTCTTTGCAGACGCCGGGTTGATCATCCGCGCCAACCCAAGGTTCTTCAGCGCCAATTGCAGCGAGCTGTGGATAACTTGCGGGTTGTCGATAGTCATCAACTCCGCCAGCAGCTCCTTGGCCCGGCTCAGGTTGATCTGGCGCAGCATCCATTTCACCTTCGGCAAGTTGGTGGCGTTCATCGACAGGCTGTCAAAGCCCATCGCCATCAACAGTACGGCCGCCGCCGGGTCACCGGCCATCTCGCCGCAGATACTCACCTGCTTGCCTTCGGCATGGGCATCGCGCACCACGTTCTGCAAGGCTTGCAGCACCGCCGGGTGCAGGTAGTCGTAGAGGTCGGCCACCCGCGGGTTGTTGCGGTCCACGGCCAGCAGGTACTGGGTCAGGTCGTTGGAGCCCACCGACAGGAAGTCCACCTGCCGCGCCAGCTCTTTAGCCTGGTACACCGCCGCCGGAATCTCGATCATCACGCCAATCGGCGGCATCGGCACGTCGGCGCCTTCGTCGCGCACTTCGCCCCAGGCCCGGTGGATCAGGTGCAGGGCTTCTTCCAGCTCGTGGGTGCCGGAGATCATCGGGAGCAGGATGCGCAGGTTGTTCAGGCCTTCGCTGGCCTTGAGCATCGCGCGGGTCTGGACGAGGAAGATTTCAGGATGGTCGAGGGTAACGCGAATACCGCGCCAGCCGAGGAAGGGGTTGTCTTCCTTGATGGGGAAATACGACAGTGACTTGTCGCCGCCAATGTCAAGGCTGCGCATGGTCACCGGTAACGGATGGAAGGCGGACAGTTGCTCGCGATAAATCGCCAGCTGCTCCTTCTCACTCGGAAAACGCTGGTTGATCATGAACGGCACTTCGGTGCGGTACAGGCCCACCCCTTCGGCACCGCGCTGTTGTGCACGTGCCACGTCCGCCAGCAGGCCGGTGTTGACCAGCAGCGGTACGCGGTGGCCGTCTAGGGTCACGCAGGGCAGTTCCCGCAGGGCGTCGAGGCCCTGGGACAGCTGGCGTTCTTCTTCCACCACTTCGGCGTATTGCTTGCGCAGCACTTCGCTGGGGTTGGTGTAGACCTCGCCGTGGTAGCCGTCGACGATCATTTCGATGCCGTCGACCTTGGAATACGGCAGGTCCACCAGGCCCATCACCGTCGGAATGCCCATGGCCCGCGCCAGGATCGCGACGTGGGAGTTGCCCGAACCCAGTACCGAGACCAGGCCCACCAGTTTGCCTTCCGGCACTTCGCCGAGCATGGTGGCGGTCAGTTCTTCACTGATCAGGATGGTGTTGTCGGGGTACACCAACGTGGTCGAGCGCTCTTCCTGCAGGTAGGCCAGCAGACGGCGACCGAGGTCCTTCACGTCCGAGGCGCGCTCGCGCAGGTAGGCGTCGTCCATCAATTCGAAACGGTTGACGTGATCGGTGACCACCTGGCGCAGCGCGCCCTGGGCCCACTGGCCGGTCTTGATCACGTCCTTGACTTCGCTGCCCAGGGACGCGTCGTCGAGCATCATCAGGTACACGTCGAACAACGCCCGCTCTTCAGGCCGCAGCTGGGTGGCCAGCTTGGTCGAGAGGGTGCGCATGTCATTGCGTACGCCTTCGAGGGCGGTCTTGAACAGGATGATTTCAGCGTCGATGTCGGTGACGGTCTTGTCCGGCACCACGTCCAGGTCGGCGGGCGGCAGCATGACCACGGCGGTACCGACAGCAGCACCCGGCGAACCCGGCACGCCGACGAACTTGGCTTCCTGGATGCCCTTGCCCTGGCGCCCCAGGCCGCGAATCGAACCGGTGGCCTCGGCGTGGGCGATAACCCCGGCGAGCTGCGCGCTCATGGTCACGAGGAAGGCTTCTTCACCTTCGTCGAACTGGCGGCGTTCTTTCTGCTGGATGACCAACACGCCGACAACGCGGCGGTGGTGAATGATCGGCGCACCGAGGAACGAGGCGTAGCGCTCTTCACCGGTTTCGGCAAAGTAGCGATAACGCGGGTGATCGGCCGCGTTTTCGAGGTTCAGGGGTTCTTCACGCGTCCCCACCAGGCCCACCAGACCTTCATTGGGCGCCATGCTGACCTTGCCGATGGAGCGCTTGTTCAAGCCCTCGGTGGCCATCAGGACAAAACGGTTGGTCTCGGGGTCCAGCAGGTAAACCGAGCAGACCTGGCTGCCCATGGCTTCCTTGACGCGCAACACAATAATCCCCAACGCCGCCTTGAGATCCTTGGCGGAGTTAACTTCCTGGACGATCTTGCGCAGCGTATTGAGCATGGCTCGGGGTCGAACTCCGTCGTCAGTCGCGCGCTAAAAGGCGCGGGGCAAGCTCTTTAAGAGCGCGACGATAAACCTCGCGCTTGAATGTCACCACCTGGCCCAACGGATACCAATAACTGACCCAGCGCCAGCCATCGAACTCCGGTTTACCGGTCAAATCCATCCGCACCCGCTGCTCGTTGGAGATCAGGCGCAGGAGAAACCATTTCTGTTTCTGGCCGATGCACAGCGGTTGGCTGTGGGTACGCACCAGACGTTGCGGCAAACGATAGCGCAACCAGCCTCGGGTGCAGGCCAGAATTTGCACATCTTCACGTTCAAGGCCTACTTCTTCGTTCAACTCACGGTACAAGGCGTCTTCAGGGGTTTCGTCGGGGTTGATTCCGCCTTGAGGAAACTGCCAGGCATCTTGGTTGATACGGCGAGCCCATAGCACCTGTCCGGCATCATTCGTAAGAATAATCCCGACATTAGGACGGAAACCATCGGGGTCGATCACGGCAACAACCTCGCAAACGCATGTCACCGCATTGTTCCACAAAGATTGATACAGCGGCAACGAGGCTGCTTACCTTATGTGCACTCTTGTGAAAAGACCGTATTCTGGACGCCTTTTTACAGACTTTTCAGCGAGTAACTGCAATGCGCCTGGCTTTATTCGACTTGGACAACACGCTTTTGGGGGGTGACAGCGATCACGCCTGGGGCGATTACCTCTGTGAACGCGGGATTCTCGACGCGGTGGCCTACAAGGCCCGCAACGACGAGTTCTACCAGGACTACCTGGCCGGCAAGCTGGATAACGCCGAGTACCTGAACTTCTGCCTGGAAATCCTCGGCCGCACCGAGATGGCCCAGCTGGATGAATGGCATCGCGACTACATGCGCGACTGCATCGAGCCGATCGTACTGCCCAAGGCAGTTGAGTTGCTGGCCAAGCACCGGGCGGCGGGCGACAAGCTGGTGATCATCACCGCGACCAATCGTTTTGTGACCGCGCCGATTGCCGAGCGGCTGGGGGTTGAAACCCTGATTGCGACGGAATGCGAGATGCAGGATGGCCGCTACACCGGGCGCAGTACGGATATCCCGTGCTTTCGCGAGGGCAAGGTGACGCGCTTGAATCGCTGGCTGGAAGAGACCGGGTACAACCTGGAGGACAGCTACTTCTATAGCGACTCGATGAATGACCTGCCGCTGCTGGAGCAGGTGACGCATGCAGTGGCAGTGGATCCGGATCCGAATCTGCGGGCTGAAGCCGAGAAGCGTGGCTGGCCGGTGATCACCCTGCGCGGCTAAAGATCGTTCCCACGCTCCGCGTGGGAATGCATCACTGGACGCTCTGCGTCCGCTCTTGGGACGCGGAGCGTCCCGNNGAGCGTGGGAACGATCATCTAGACGGGCTTGGCACCCATTAACCCGGCAATCGCCACAAACCCCACCAGGCTCACCACCGCCAACGCCACGGTAAAGTTCAAACTCCCCGCCCCGCCCAGCCGCAGCCGATTAAGCCGCACCACCAGCCAGAACCAGCTCAGCGCCGCCACGGTGTAGATCACGCTGGAACCCAGGATCCAGGTTTGCCCCAGCGGCCAGCCGATCAGGTGCGCCAGCCACCAGCCGGTGAACGGCATGCTCACCACGCAAATGCCCATCAACAACCACACAAACACCCACGGCCGCTGCACGGTATAGGCCGGCCCCGCGCTGCGTTTGCGCCAGGCCAGCACTGCCAGGGCGAGGCCGCTGAGCAGCAGCAACACCGTGGCCGCGATGTGGATAACTTTAAGGGTGGTCAGCGTTTCCATGTTCTCGATTCCTTGAAGGCCGCCCAGTCAGCGTAGTCGCTCAACCGAGGAACAGCTGGTAGGCCGGGTTATCACTTTCATCCCAGTACGGATAGCCAATGGCCTCCAGCGCCGCCGGCACCAGGTGACGCTCGTCCGCCGGTACTTGCAGGCCCGCCACCACGCGCCCATCGGCGGCGCCGTGGTTGCGATAGTGGAACATCGAGATGTTCCAGCGCCCGCCCAATTTGTTAAGGAAGTTGAACAGTGCCCCCGGACGTTCCGGGAATTCGAAGCGGAACACCACCTCGTCGCTGACGTGCGCCGCATGGCCACCGACCATATGGCGGATGTGCAGCTTGGCCAGTTCGTTTTCCGTCAGGTCCAGCACCGGAAAACCCTGGCTGGTGAGGCTGGCGATCAGCGCACTGCGCGGGTCGTTTTCCGGGTGGGTCTGCACGCCGACAAAAATGTGCGCCTCGCGACCAGAGTGGTAGCGGTAGTTGAATTCGGTGATCTGGCGCTTGCCCACGGCCTCGCAGAAGGCCTTGAAGCTGCCCGGCTTCTCGGGGATGGTCACGGCGATGATGGCTTCGCGGCCTTCACCCAGCTCGGCGCGCTCGGCCACATGGCGCAGGCGGTCGAAGTTGACGTTGGCCCCGGAATCGATGGCCACCAGGGTTTGCCCGGTGATGCCACGGGTCTCGACGTACTTCTTGATGCCCGCCACGCCCAGGGCGCCAGCCGGCTCCGTGATGGAGCGGGTGTCGTCGTAGATGTCCTTGATCGCCGCGCAGATTTCATCGGTGCTGACGGTGATCACTTCATCCACGTAGTCCTTGCAGATGTCGAAGGTGTGCTGGCCGATCTGCGCCACCGCCACGCCGTCGGCGAAGATGCCCACGGTCGGCAATACCACGCGCTCGCCCGCCGCCATGGCGGCTTGCAGGCAGTTGGAGTCGTCCGGCTCGACGCCGATGATCTTGATTTCGGGCCGCAGGTATTTCACGTAGGCCGCGATACCGGCAATCAGGCCGCCGCCGCCCACCGGGACGAAAATCGCGTCCAGCGGCCCCGGGTGCTGGCGCAGGATCTCCATCGCCACGGTGCCCTGCCCGGCAATGGTGTGCGGATCATCGTAGGGGTGAATGTAGACGTAGCCTTTTTCGTCGACCAGCTTCAGCGAATACGCCAGGGCTTCCGGGAAAGAATCCCCGTGCAGCACCACTTTGCCGCCACGGGAACGCACGCCTTCGACCTTGATCTCGGGGGTGGTCTTGGGCATCACGATGGTGGCCTTGACCCCCAGCACCTTGGCCGCCAGGGCCAGGCCCTGGGCATGGTTGCCCGCCGAAGCGGTGACTACGCCGCGCGCACGTTCTTCGGCGCTCAGTTGGGTCAGCTTGTTGTAGGCACCGCGAATCTTGAACGAGAACACCGGCTGCAAGTCTTCGCGCTTGAGCCAGACCTTGTTGCCCAGCCGCTCGGAGAGCTGGCGGGCGGTCTGCAGCGGGGTTTCTACGGCAACGTCGTAAACGCGCGAGGTGAGGATCTTTTTGACGTACTGTTCAAGCATCGGAAAGCATCACTGGGCGGGTTGGGCAGGGCCAAGGAGTCTAACCCAGCGTTTGGCCGGGCGACCACACGAAAACCGAGGTTTTGTTGGGTTATACTCGCGCCCCTCTTTACTCCCCGCCCGTTCCGGAGCCCGCATGACCCAGGATCAACTCAAACAGGCAGTGGCCCAGGCCGCCGTCGATTTAATCCTTCCTAAACTCGACGATAAAAGCATCGTCGGTGTCGGCACCGGTTCCACCGCCAATTGCTTTATCGATGCGCTGGCCCTGCACAAGGGCGCGTTCGACGGCGCGGTTGCCAGCTCCGAAGCCACCGCTGCGCGGCTCAAGGGCCACGGTATTCCGGTGTACGAGCTGAACACCGTCAGCGACCTGGAGTTCTACGTCGACGGCGCCGATGAAAGCGACGCACACCTGAACCTGATCAAGGGCGGCGGCGCAGCCCTGACCCGCGAGAAGATCGTTGCGGCCGTGGCCAAGACCTTCATCTGCATCGCCGACGCCAGCAAACTGGTGCCGGTACTCGGCGCGTTCCCGCTGCCGGTGGAAGTGATCCCGATGGCCCGCAGCCACGTGGCCCGCGAGCTGGTGAAACTGGGCGGCGACCCGGTGTACCGCGAAGGTGTGCTGACCGACAACGGCAACATCATCATCGACGTGTTCAACATGCAGATCACCAACCCGGTGGAACTGGAGCGCCAGATCAACGCGATCGTCGGCGTCGTCACCAACGGTTTGTTTGCGGCCCGTCCGGCTGACGTACTGCTGCTGGGCACCGCGGAAGGCGTGAAAACCCTTAAGGCGTAATGCAAAACCCCTGTGGGAGCGGGCTTGCTCGCGAATGCGCAGTGTCAGTCACTGAATATGGCGCCTGATACACCGCATTCGCGAGCAAGCCCGCTCCCACATTTGTTCTGCACATGACTCAAGACTTGGTTTTTTTGAATACATAGAAAAGATTGGGCTCACTGACCATGTACAACGTGCCGTCGTTGTCCATGGCGATCCCCTCGGCCTGAGGCACGCGCTGCTTCAGGCCATGGCGCCCCTTGAGCAGCGACAGGCTGCTCAGGGGGCGACCGTCGATATCCAGTTCCAGCACCAAAAATGACTCATCCGACAGCGCCAGCAGATGACCGCTACGCTCGTCGTATTGCAGGCTCGACAGGTCGCGCACAAACAACCCGGCATCGCGCTTGGGGTTGTTGATCACGTGCACCGAGTAGGTTTTTTCCGGTTTGAAATGCGGAAAGCCGTGGACCTCGTAGATCAGCATCGGGTCGCGCTCCTTGGCCACAAACAGGCGCTTGCCCACCGAGTCATAGGCCAGGCCTTCGAAGCCCTTGTTGCCGCCCAGGTGCACGCCGAGGGTCATTTGTTCGGCGTCGGCGGCATCGAGGAATTGGGTGTCGTCATCCACGTGGACCTTGATCAGCCGCTGCTGGCGTTCGTCGCTGATCACGTAGGTGTTGTCGCTGATGTACTCCACGGCCTCGGCATCGCCAAACCCCACCAGCGCAATGCGCCGCAGGATTTTGCCGTCCAGGGACAGTTCGACCAGCTCAGCGTTCTTGTTGGTCACGGTAAACAGGCTGTTGCGCACCGGATCAAAGGTCAGTGCCGAGACATCATCGTTGAGGCCGTCGATCACCTGCGCCTCCAGGGCCACCCGGTAATCCCCAAGGCCAATGGAGTGCTCCCCGGCGGGATTGCGCCAGGATTGCCAGTTGAACCAGGCACGCTCAAACAGGCGCAATTGCTGGGCAACCACACCGCACGCCACCAGGGCGATCAGGATCAGGATAAAAAAAGCAGGTTTGGGGCGGGCAAGTCGACGCATCGGGCGGGGCTCAGAGTAAAAACTGGCGAATGAATATCACGGTCGCCTGAATTTAAACTTAAACGCCCCGGGTGTCTGGCGGATGCCGCAGATAGAGAGAAATCTGACGTAATCGAACTACTGCGCCTGCTTCTCGAAGCGATAGAACAGGTTCGGCTCGCTGACCATATACAGCGTGCCGTTCTCGTCCATGGTCACACCTTCGGCACGCGGGATGGTGTTCTTCAAGCCATTGAAGCCGCCGAGCAAGGTCATGAAGCTGACCTGCTCGCCCTTTTCGTCCAGTTCCAGCAACAGATGGGAGTCCGCCGACAGCGCCAGCAGGTGGCCGGTACGCGGGTCGACGGTCAGCGCCGACAGGTTGCGCATGTCCAGTTCAGTGCTGGCGAGCTTTTGCTTGGCGCCGGTGAGGGTCTGGCTGCCGTCGCTTTTCCAGGTGAACAGGGCCGGTGGGCGTTCTTCGCCGAGAATCAGCTGTTGGTTGCGCTTGTCCCAGGTCACCGCCTCAAAGGCTTTGTTCTGGTCCTTGGACGGGCCCAGGTCATAGGACGGGAAGTCGGCTTTGTTCAACTGCTGGGTCTGTGGGTCGACCTTGACGATGGTCAGGCTGTGCTGGCGCTCATCGACCACGGCCATCAGGCCGTTTTCCATCATGGTCACGCCTTCCGGGTTGTTCCAGCCGTTGAGCGGCATCTTGCGCAGCACGTCGCCTTGCAGGGTCAGTTCAACCAGGAACGGGTTCTTGCCCATCACCGAGAACAGGGTCTTGGTCAGCGGGTTATAGGCGAGGTCCGAGGCTTCGTCCTTCTCCATGCCGGGCAGCAGCTTGGCGTCGATCACCGCGTGGTAGTCCGGGAGCCAGACGCTTTCCAGGCGCTCGGCCGGGGTTTCGAAACCCTCCGCCAGCCACAACACACCGCGGTCGTCCCAGTGCATCGCCCAGGCCACGCCGTAAATGATCGCGCCGGCGAGGAACAGCCAGGAATACCAGCGCATGGCAAGGCGTGAACGAAACGTGGGTTTTACGGATGGGAGAGGCACGGCCATTACGCTTTCCAGAAAGTCAGCTTTAGGGGATAGCACAGGATCAAAAGGTCCGCGCGCAGGAGGCTGAGGATTATCCGGATGGGGTGTGAAAAAAATGCAAAAACACGATTGGGTGGCAGTACACAGATCAAATGTGGGAGCGGGCTTGCTCGCGAAAGCGGAGTATCAGTCACTGAATCTGTCACTGATACACCGCTTTCGCGAGCAAGCCCGCTCCCACATTTTTGACCGCGTTTCGCCAGGTATTCAGCGAACGCTGCTTTCGAAGCGGCTCACACCCGGCAATTCCAGCACCAGCTCGTCACCCACATTCAGCGGGCCCACGCCTGCCGGCGTACCGGTGAGGATCACATCCCCGGCCTGCAACGAGAAGCAGCCGGCCATGTACTGGATCATCGGGATGATCGGGTTGAGCATGATCGCGCTGTTGCCGTCCTGGCGCACTTCGCCATTGATGGTCAGGCGAATGCCGATATCCGTCACATCCGGGAAGGTGCTGCCGACCACGAACGGTGCAATCACTGCCGCGCCATCAAACGACTTGGCGATTTCCCACGGCAAGCCCTTGGCTTTCAGCTCGGCCTGTTTGTCCCGCAGGGTCAGGTCCAGGGCCGGGGCGAAGCCGGAGATGGCGTCCAGCACTTCCTCGCGGCTCGGTTTGGCCGACAACGGCTTGCCGATCAACACCGCGATTTCCGCTTCGTAATGCACCGAACCGCGCTCGGTAGGGATGGCAAAACCGCCTTCCAGTGCCACCACGCAACTGCCGGGCTTGATAAACAGCAGCGGCTCGGTGGGTACCGGGTTATCCAGTTCCTTGGCGTGTTCGGCGTAGTTACGCCCGATGCACACCACCTTCCCCAGGGGAAAGTGAATATTGGTGCCGTCGACATACTTGTGCTGGTAGCTCATGGACCGACTCCTTCAGGGACTGTTAAACAGCGAAAATCTTGCCCGGGTTCATGATCCCGTTCGGGTCGAACACCGCTTTCACTGCCTTCATGTATTCAATTTCAACCGGCGAACGGCTGTAGGTCAGGTAATCGCGCTTGGTCATGCCCACGCCGTGTTCGGCGGAGATCGAGCCGTTGTACTTCTGCACGGTCTCGAACACCCACTTGTTGACGGTGGCGCACTTGGCGAAGAACTCGTCCTTGCTCAGGTTTTCCGGCTTGAGGATGTTCAGGTGCAGGTTGCCGTCGCCGATGTGGCCGAACCAGACGATTTCGAAGTCCGGGTAGTGCTCGCCGACGATCGCGTCGATTTCCTTGAGGAAGGCCGGTACTTTCGACACAGTCACCGAAATGTCGTTCTTGTACGGCGTCCAGTGAGAGATGGTCTCGGAGATGTACTCGCGCAGCTTCCACAGGTTGTGCAGTTGGGTTTCGCTCTGGCTCATCACGCCGTCCAGCACCCAGCCCTGCTCGACGCAGTGTTCGAACGTGGCCAGGGCATCGTTGGCCACTTCTTCGGTGGTCGCTTCAAATTCCAGCAGCGCGTAGAACGGGCAGTCGGATTCGAACGGCGCCGGCACGTCGCCGCGACCGAGGACTTTGGCCAGGGCCTTGTCGGAAAAGAATTCGAAGGCGGTCAGGTCCAGCTTGCTCTGGAAGGCGTGCAACACCGGCATGATCGAGTCGAAATCGGTGGTGCCGAGCACCATGGCGGTGAGGTTTTTCGGCGCCCGGTCCAGGCGCATGGTCGCTTCGACCACAAACCCCAGGGTGCCTTCAGCGCCGATGAACAGCTGGCGCATGTCGTAGCCGGTGGCGTTCTTGATCAGGTCTTTGTTCAACTCCAGCAGGTCGCCCTTGCCGGTGACGACTTTCATACCGGCCACCCAGTTACGGGTCATGCCGTAGCGAATGACCTTGATCCCGCCGGCATTGGTGCCGATATTGCCGCCAATCTGGCTGGAACCCGACGAGGCGAAATCCACCGGGTAGTACAGGCCTTTTTCTTCGGCGACGTTCTGCAATTGCTTGGTGACCACGCCCGGCTGGCACACGGCGGTGCGGTCGGTGAGGTTAACGTCGATGATCTGGTTCATATAGTCGAACGACACAACCACTTCGCCATTCGCAGCGACGGCAGCGGCCGACAGGCCGGTACGGCCACCGGACGGCACCAGCGCGACCTTGTGCTCATTGGCCCAACGGACGATGGCCTGCACCTGCTCGGTGGTCTTCGGGAAGACGATGGCCACCGGGGCCGGCGCGAAATGCTTGGTCCAGTCCTTGCCATAAGCCTCAAGGGAGTCAGCATCGGTCAGGACCTTGCCAGGCTCAACCAGGGTCTTCAGCTCATCAATCAGGGCAGGATGGGTCATCGACAGAACTCTCGAACAATTCATGGTCATCCTGAGAACGCTTCACGTCGCAGGAATGGGTGTTTAGCGGGGCACGTATGCTAGCATACCGCCCCCGCAGGATAGTGCCCAAGGGCGTTCTGCGGTGACGGCTTTCCTGCCGTCCGGGTCAGCTTACGTGATCCGATTCCCTGCCATTTTTCTCCGGGATACAGGTTTACGCAGATGAGCAAGACTTCTCTCGATAAGAGCAAGATCAAGTTCCTTCTTCTGGAAGGCGTCCACCCATCGGCCGTCGAAGTCCTGAAGGCCGCCGGGTACACCAGCATTGAGTACATCACCAGTTCTCTGCCGGAAGCCCAGCTCAAGGAAAAGATCGCCGACGCGCACTTTATCGGCATTCGCTCCCGCACTCAGCTGACCGAAGAGATCTTCGATCACGCCAAGAAGTTGGTAGCTGTCGGCTGTTTCTGCATCGGCACCAACCAGGTCGACCTCAACGCAGCGCGCGAGCGCGGCATCGCGGTGTTCAACGCACCGTACTCCAACACCCGCTCCGTTGCTGAGCTGGTATTGGCCGAGGCGATCCTGTTGCTGCGCGGTATTCCCGAGAAGAACGCTTCCTGCCACCGTGGCGGCTGGATCAAGAGCGCAGCCAACTCCTTCGAAATCCGCGGCAAGAAGCTGGGTATCGTCGGTTACGGCTCGATCGGCACGCAGTTGTCGGTACTGGCCGAAGGCCTGGGCATGCAGGTGTTCTTCTACGACACCCTGACCAAGCTGCCATTGGGCAACGCCACCCAGGTGTCGAGCCTGACCGAGCTGCTGGGCATGTCCGACATCGTGACCCTGCACGTACCGGAAACCGCTGAGACCCAGTGGATGATCGGCGAGAAGGAAATCCGCGCCATCAAGAAGGGCGGGATCCTGATCAACGCTGCACGCGGCACCGTGGTCGAGCTGGACGCCCTGGCCGACGCGATCAAGGACAAGCACCTGATCGGCGCCGCCATCGACGTGTTCCCGGTTGAGCCGCGCTCTAACGACGACATCTTCGAAAGCCCGCTGCGTGGCCTGGACAACGTGATCCTGACCCCGCACATCGGCGGTTCCACCGCTGAAGCCCAAGCCAACATCGGCCTGGAAGTGTCGGAGAAACTGGTCAAGTACAGCGACAACGGTACGTCGGTGTCCTCGGTCAACTTCCCGGAAGTGGCTCTGCCGGCGCACCCTGGCAAGCACCGTCTGCTGCACATCCACCAGAACATCCCTGGCGTGATGATGGAGATCAACAAGGTCTTCGCGGAAAACGGCATCAACATTTCCGGTCAGTTCCTGCAGACCAACGAGAAAGTCGGCTACGTGGTTATCGACGTAGACGCCGAGTATTCGGACCTGGCGCAAGAGAAGCTGCAACACATCAACGGCACTATCCGTAGCCGCGTGTTGTTCTAATCGTTAAACGCGCATAAAAAAGGGAGACCCTCGGGTCTCCCTTTTTTTGTCTGAACAAATCTTACTTGACGTTAACCGTGATGACTTTCGAGGCTACAGTCGGGTTGAACTGCATGTGCAGTTTGTCGCCGGCTACCAGTTGCAGCGTGTGCTTGCCTGGGGTGAGGGTCAGCTCGGTTTCGGTCTGTGCCTTGCCGTAGTGGATCACGGTGTCGGTGGCCGGGATCGGCACGCTGGCATCCGGCAACTCTTTCTGGTCGATCAGCAGGTGGTGGTGGCCGGTGCCCGGGTCCTGGCTGGTGGCCGGGGCCAGTTTCAGGCCTTCCATGCCGAATTTCACGGTGAAGGTTTTATCGACGGTGGCGCCATCTTTGGGCGACACGATGAACACTTTGGCACCTTCTGGTGGAGCGCTGCGCGGGATGCCATCAGCAGCGGTCGCCAGCATCGAAGCGCCCAGCAATAGGCTGGCCAGGGTTGCACGGGTCAAAAAGGCTTTCATTCACTTCTCCAGTTTTTCCGGGAAATCTGTAGGGTTATGACAACTTCGCGACAAATTGCTGTCCAAGGCATTCAACACCATAGCAAAGCGAGCCTGAACAACGCTTCGCTCATTCGAATTCTTTAGGAGCGACCATGCGTTTCCTGCCTGGCCTGTTACTTTTACTGCCCCTTGCAAGCCCCTTGGCCCATGCCGAACTGATCGACGATGTATTTGACCGCGGGGAACTGCGCATCGCAATGGAAGCCAACACCCCGCCCTTCAACTTCAAGGAAGGCGACAAACTCACCGGTTTTGAAGTGGAGCTGGGTGAGTTGCTGGCCAAGGAAATGGACGTACGCCCCTCCTTTATCACCGTCGATGCCGCCGAGTTGCTGCCCGGCGTGGAAAGCGCCAAGTACGACGTGGCCATCAACCATATCGCTATGACTCCTGAACTGGCGGATCGTTTCGACTTCAGCGAGCCCTACAGCTACTCCAGCGCACAGCTGATCGTGCGCAAGCAGGAACAGCGCCCGTTGGGCAGCTTTGCGGCGCTCAAGGGCAAGGCGTTGGGCGTGGCCCAGGGCAGCCAGTTTGTGGAGCAGGCGCGCACCGCCGAGGGCGTTGATTTGCGCAGCTATGCCGATGCCAGGCAGCCGCTCAAGGACGTTGCCGATCAACAGATCGATGCCGCCATCAGTGATCGGCTGCTGATTCCCTACGCGATTCGCGACAGCCAGCTGCCGGTGAAGGAAGGCGCAGACGTCGGCCCGACGCTGAGCCTGGCGATTCCGTTCCAGAAGGGTAACCCGGCGTTCAAGGCCAGCCTGGACAAGGCCCTGCAACGAGTGAAGGCCGATGGCCGGCTGGCGGCGTTGTCGGAGAAGTGGTTCGGGATGGATGCGAGCAAGCCGGTGAAAAAGGCCGAATAAACGACTCGGTCAATGTGGGAGCGGGCTTGCTCGCGAATGCGGTGGCTCGGCTTGAGCATCGGGTGACTGACACTGCGCTTTCGCGAGCAAGCCCGCGCCCACATGTTGATCTATGTCGGGCTTGAGCATTTTGCCAGGGCCACTGCCGCTTCGGGCAATTCCAGCTCACTGAACACCAGCACCCCATGGCGCTTGAGCAAGGCCGCCGTCACGCCTTCGCCCGTGACCTTCACGCCGGTGAAGGTACCGTCATAGGTCAGCAGATTGCCGCACGACGGGCTGTTGGCCTTGAGTACGGCGACGCGGATATTGTGACGCTGTACCAGCGCCAATGCCTGGCGGGCGCCATCGAGGAAGGCTTCGCTGAAGTCTTCCCCCTGGGCCGTCAGCACCTGGGCGCGGCCTTCCCACACGTCAATCCCCTGCCCGCCCGGGATTTCGGCAGACGGCCGTGGCGTCGGCAAGCCACCCGCCACTTCCGGGCACACGGCAACCACCCGGCCTTCGGCCTGCCACGCGGCCAATTGATCGAAAGGCCCGCTGGCCCCTCCGTCGTAGCGTACCCGGTGCCCCAGCAGGCAGCGGCTGACCAGAATCTTTTGCATCATCAAAACGGCTCGTTGCCCCGCCGGCGAAACCAGCCGGTGAGGGACAGGCGTTCGCGGGTGGCGGGCATGACTTCATGGGGGATTTCCCCCGACAGGAATACCACCAGGCAACCGCCGGTGGGCACCACATCGTATTCGACGTCGCCCTTGAGGTACATGCGCAACTGGCCGCCATGTTCCGGCAGCCAGGCGTTGTTCAAGTAGATCACCGCCGACACCATGCGCCGGTCGTCATCGCGAAAACGGTCCACATGCTTGAGGTAAAACGCCCCCGGCGGGTACATCGCGAAGTGGCTTTCGAAGTCTTCCAGGCCCAGGAACAGGCCACGGTTCATCGCCACCCGCAGGCTGTCCATCAGCTCCAGGTAGTTATCGCAGGCCACCACCTCGCCCGGCTCCAGCCACTGGATATGGTCACCCCGGATGCCCTCGCGAATCTCCTGGGAAGGCCCCCGTCCGACCGCCGCGGGCGCCAATTCACCTTCGGCGGCGCGTTTTTGGCACTCAGCCGCCAGTTCGAGGGTCAGAGCCTCGGGCAGGAAGATATTCTGCTGCGACCAGCCTTGTGCGGCCAGGTCATCGACAATGCGTAACAGCAGCGGGTGATCGGAGGGTATGGGCATGGCGCGCATAGTATCCATACGCCTGTGAATCCGACAGAGCCGCCGAGCGTCTGAATACACTTTAGTCAGGTGACCGATAGGATTTCTCGACAAATCCTACGCCCGACACGGACAATAGTGGCCGACTGACAGGAGTCCATATGCGTCGTTTGTTTTTTTCCTTGCTGATGTTCTGCGTTTTGCCCGCCTGGGCAGACAGCCATGACCAGTTGTACAAGGTCGCCGGCTGGGCAGACCAGCGCGCGCATTTTAATGACGCCCTCAGTGCCGCCCAGCAACGCTACCGCAACAGCCTGCCGCCGGCGGTGTATCAGGCGCTGGTGGACAACAGCAATAAACGCTTCGCGCCCCAGTCGGTAGACCAGCGCGCCGAAGCGCAACTGCGCAAGAATTTGGCGGACCCTAAGCCGGCACTGGCCTTCTTCCAGTCGCCGCTGGGCCGCAAGATTGTCGCCGCCGAGTTGCTGGCCACCCGCCGCGATCAACTGGCGAAGAACGCCCAGGGCTTGCCGCACATGGAAGCCGATGCCACCCGCAGCCTGATCATCGGCCACCTGGCCCAGGCCTTGCCTGCGCGGGAAGCCGGGGCTGAAGTCAGCCTGGCGATTGCCGGCGTGGCGGCCGACAGCTTGAGCCAGATGATCCCCGGGCTGTTGGGCGGAGGCCAGGCGCAGGGCATGTTGAACGGCCAGCGTGAGCGCCTGATGCAGCAGATCGGCAATGATCTGAACAACACGCTGTTGTACGTCTACCGGGATTTGTCCGACCCGGAGCTGGAAGAGTTCGCGACGTTCGCGGAGTCGCCGGAGGGCAAGGCGTACTACAAGGCGGCACTGGCGGCGATTCGCGCCGGGCTGGCGGTCGGCCAAAGCACCTCGAGCCTGGCGCAGTAACCCTGTGGGAGCGGGCTTGCTCGCGAAGACGGTGTGCCAGTCACTGGTTATGCTAACTGATCGACCGCCTTCGCGAGCAAGCCCGCTCCCACATTTGGATTGCGTTATTTCAGGTGGTCGGTGAGAAACCCGAAGTATTGCTGCCGAATCTCCGGAATCTCATTCGCCAAGTGATGCCTGCCGCGCGGCAGCATCAACACCTCCGGTTGGTCGAACTTGCTGCGCAGCACCTTCAGGTTGTGCTGCCAGTCCACCGTCATGTCTTCCTCACCCTGCACGATCAACGGCCGCCGCGTGCTGCGTGGCGCCGCTTCAACACGTTTGATCCAGCGCGCCAGGGCGCCCACCCAGGCAGTCGGCAACTGCCGTGGCTGCAACGGGTCGGCCTCCAGGAACGGCTTGAACTGCGGGTCGTTGGTGTTATCGCTGAAGCGCCGGGCAATGCCTTTGACGAACGGCCGGAGCAGGTAATAACTGAGCTGCGACCAGCCCCAGGCGCGGGGCCGCACCAGCGGTGACAACAGGAACGTCTTGCCCTGGGCCGGGCTGTCGACGCCACGGCTAAGCAGGTGATCCACCACAATCGCGCCGCCGGTGCTTTGCCCGAACAAGTGCCACGGCTGCGGCAACTGCAGCGCCTTGGCCTGTTCAAACAACGCCTGCACCACGTCCTGGTACACCGCAAAGTCATCAATGCTGGCCCGTTCACCGCTGGACAGGCCATGGCCCGGCAAGTCGCAGGCGATCACCACAAAACCCTGGTCCAGCGCCCAGTCCACGGCATGCCGGTACAGGCCCATATGGTCGTAGAAGCCATGGAACAGGAACATCGTCGCCACCGGCACCGGTGGCCACCACACCTGGCAGACCACGTCGAACCCATCCACCGCAAACCGCCCCAGGCGGCTTGTCACGGGCACCTTGCGGGCAGCGAGGTCCAGGCCGTAGAAGCGCTGGTAGACCCGGGCCTCGGCTGAAAGCGGCTGCGCGTCCACCAGTGGGCGCAAGCTTTCGCGTAGATGATCAGGGTCAAACGTAACGGGCATAAGAACTTCCAGACTGTGGCTTCAACGCATTGAACAGATGAATATCGAGCCGCGATATTCATCTGTCAGGGCAAGCATGGCAAGCTACGCGTCCTCCGAGGATTGATCCAAATGCGACAGCCCTACCGCACCACCCTCTTCGCCAGCCTGATCGTGATCATTTGCGCCGGGGTGTTGTGGGCGGCGTATGACTGGTTCCAGGGACGCTACCTGCGGGCATTCAGTGAGCATACGGCGGTGTTTTCCGGTGACAGCCTGAGCCTGCCGGCCGAGCTTGCCGGCCCGGGCCCGATCCGCCTGGTGCACTTCTGGGACCCCGCCTGCCCGTGCAATGTCGGCAACCAGCAGCACCTTGGCGAGTTGATCGAGCAGTACGCCCCCCAGGGCGTGGAGTTCTATTCCCTGCAGAAAGCCGGCAGCCACGGGCAGTTGCCCGCCACCCTGGGCTCGATGAAGGCCCTCAAGGCCGTGCCCGGTGCCCAGCATCTGCCGGCCAGCCCTGCCGTGGGCATCTGGGACCGCAGCGGCAAGCTGGCGTATTTCGGGCCCTACAGTGAAGGGTTGACGTGTAACTCCAGCAACAGCTTTATCGAGCCCATCCTGCAAGCCCTCGAAGGCGGACGCGAGGTCAATGCGACCCACACCCTGGCGGTCGGCTGTTATTGCGAGTGGAACGGGGAAACGTCTCCACCCTGACTCGGCAAGCTGAACAGACGCTGTTCGTTCGACAAACTCGAACAACTGTATCGGCACGCTCCTGTATCGTAAGCAACTAGCCGTACAAGCAGACGACACGGGAACACATGAGCCAATTAACCATCATCCTCTGGATACTCAACGTCATCGTTGATACGTCCGGCCAGTTGGCGTTCAAAGCCGCAGCCTCAGCCAGCGCCGAGCATGACGGCATGGCCCACTGGCGCCATATGCTCAAGCGTCCGTGGATCTGGCTGGGCATCATCTGCTATGTGTTCGAATTCGTGCTGTGGCTGGCCTTCCTGACACTGGTGCCGTTGTCGGTCGGGGTGATGCTGGGCTCCATCAATATTGTCGTGATCATGATTGCCGGGCGTTTCCTGTTCAAGGAAAGCCTGAGCAAATGGCGGTTGATCGGCATCATGCTGATCGCCTGTGGCGTGACCGTCGTGGGGTTCGAGTAATGAAACGGTTTTATATCCTGGGTTTTCTGTCGCTGATCATTTTCGATACCTTGGCGCAGGTCAGTTTCAAGTTCGCCTCGATTCATGCCGAACCGCTGACGATGGACGCCGCCTGGTTGATCCGCGTGTTCGGTGCGCCATGGATCTACGGCGCATTCGTGGGCTACATCGGCGCGTTTTTCACCTGGATGACGCTGTTGAAATACGCCCCGGTGGGCCCGGCGTTTGCGGCCTCCCACCTGGAGCTGATCAGCGTGACGCTGATCTCCGTCTGGCTGTTCAACGACACCCTTACCCTGCCCAAAATCGTCGGTGGCGCGCTGATTATCGCGGGCATACTGTGCCTGGCGCGCAGCGAAGACAAAGAAAGCAAGACCGTCGAGGCCGAACCCTCGCAGACGCTGGCGTCATGACGCCCGTTGTCAGCCAGCGGGAGATTCCGCCAACGGCGGGGCTTCCCCTGCGCTGGCAGGACTTGTTCAACCGCTCGGGCGACCTGGCCCGCGACCTGGCCCGACAGCTCGACATCCCGCTGCCGGCCCTGCCCTGCTCCGGCACCGCCGCGCTGATCATGGCGCTGCGGGTGTTGCAGCAGCGCACGCCTGGGCGCACCGAGCTTATCGTGCCGGCCTATACCTGCCCGCTGGTGGCCCTGGCGGCCCATCACTGCCCGCCTTTGCGCGTGGTGGCGTGCGATCTGCAGCCCGGCAGCATCGACCTGGACGAACACCAGCTGGCGCAGCTGTGCAACCAAAACACCTTGGCGATCGTCGTCACTCACCTGGCCGGGCGTGTGGCGGATGTGGAGGCTGCCAAGCGCATTGCCGAGCCACTCGGCATTGCGGTGATCGAAGACGCCGCCCAAGCCATGGGCGCACTGGATGATGGAAAAAGCGTCGGACTGAAAGGCGACATCGGCTTTTTCAGCATGGCGCTGGGCAAAGGCCTGACGACGGCTGAAGGCGGTGTGTTGTTCAGCCGGGATCCGGCGCTGCATCAGGCGTTGCACCAGCAATGCCGGCAGGACTTGCCCTTCAGCCTGCGCTGGGAAGTGCAACGCAGCGCCGAGCTGTGGGGCTATGCCGCGGCGTATCAGCCCCGCGGGCTGAAGTACGTGTACGGCAAGCCGCTGCGGGCGGCGCTGGCGCGGGGCGATGAAGTGGCGGCGGTGGGCGATGATTTTTCCGTCAACGATATTCCGTTGCACCGGTTGGGCGGCTATCGCCAGAAGGTCGGCGCCGCAGCCCTGGCACGCTTGCCCGAGCATTTGCAGCAAGGCCGCCTGCGGGCCTTGCGTCGCGTGGCGCAGTTGAGCAGCTTGCCCGGCGTGTCGGTGTTGACCGACAGCCCGGGCCAGCAAGGCACCTGGCCGTTCCTGATGGTGGTGATGCCCAGCGCACAAACCCGCGATACCGCGATGGCGCAGCTGTGGACGGCAGGCCTGGGCGTGACCCGCCTGTTCATCCACGTATTGCCGGGCTACCCGGCACTCACCCCGCTGTTACAGCAAGGCGCCGATATCCCCCGCGCGCAAAGCTTCGCCGCCCAGACACTGTCGATCAGCAATAGCCACTGGCTGACGGACGAGCTGTTCGAGCAAGTGCTGGATCATCTGCGGCGGATTCTTAAACGCTAGGCCCAGCTTTGATCGATACGGGTCAACAAGCGCGCATTCAGCTCATTCTGCTGCTGTTGCCAGATCACCACCTGGTTTTCCGGCAGCTCTTCCTGGCCGTCCGACGCACTCAGCCAGCGCTTGAACTTGCTCTGGTAGTGGTAGGCGGACACGTCGCCGGTAATGTCCGCGCCAATAATGCTGCCGTGGCAGGCGTCGATCAGCGCATTCAAATGCTTCTCCAGAAACTCGCCCTGGTCCCAGTTGGTATTCACCACCTGCGGGCTCAGCACGTCTTTGTCGATGGAGAGATACACCGGCAGCGAAGGGTCGAGCTGCGCCAGGAACGCGCCCATCAACTCGTCCGCGCTGGTGAATGCACGATTGCTGCGGCCTGCGCCGATCCAGTTCAACCAGCGGGTATCGACGTTGGTGTTCCAGTAGGTCAGCTTGCGTTTCACCAGCGGCGACCAGTGATTCTCCCAGGCGTGCTTGAGGGAAATGTCCGGCGAGCCAATGCCCAGCACGTGAACGTGTTCGACCTGCGGCAGGCGGCTGGCCCAGTAGACCCAGGACCCACAATGGATGCCAAACGGATAACGCATGTTGTCCGGGTGGTTATCGCAAATGATCAGCTGGATCTTTTGCTGGGTGGGAAGACGGTTCAACAACAGCTGGCTGAGGTGGTGATAATCACCGCTGCCGGTAAACACACAGCCGTAATCGCTGGGCATCTGCGCGTGCAGGGCGCTCTCCAGCTCCTTGAACTGCGCCCAGCGGCAGCCGAAACGGATTTTCTCCTGCCAGGCTTGCAACGGCAGGGTAAGGGCGCCGGGAATGTTATTCACGGCCCCGTCAAAATCGAGGATCAATGCGGGACGGGCCTGGCTCATGCGGTTTGCTCCTGCTGCCACTGGGTATCGCTTTCAAAATGGTGCCGGAAACGGTTCATCACTTTGCGCAGCAGCGGGTTCCTCACCCACACCAGATGGCGGGTAAACGTGAACTTGGCGCCGAGGCTGGATTTGACCTGCGGATCGGTCCACCCCGCGACATAAAACTGCAGGCCCTTTTCCAGGGCGAACTCCAGGTTCACAAACCAGCTGACGAAGTACAGGTTGTGCTCCAGCGCCAGCGGGTAGTTCAGGCCGATGTACTTGTCGAGCAACTTGCCGTCTTGCTGGTAGCACAGGTTATAGCCAACCAGTTCGTCCTCGTCCCAGTAGCAGAACACATGCCCGCCGCTGTCGGCATCGGTGAGCAACTGGATGAAGAATTCGGGCGTGAGCAAGTCGAAGTGGATTTCGCTCTGTGCGTACACCGCCTTGTACAGCCGATACAGTTCCTGCTGCCATTGCTCATCGCTGAAGCGGGCATCGCCGGTGTCCAGTATCTCGATGCGCAGCTCATCACGGCTGCGTAGCTTGCGGCGGATATTGCGGCGACGGCTGTGGGACAACCGCGACAGATACTCATCCGTCGAGCTGAAGTCGATCGGTACATAGGCCAGCGCCTGGCCCTCTACATTGATGAATCCGCGCTGGGTGCAGGCCTCGATCAACGCGTGTGCGTAGCGATTGTCCTCAACGCTGAGCAGCGGAGAATCCAGCGGCACATCCTTGACGATGGTGAGCTTGCGTTGCGGTGCACACTCCTGTTGCAGCCATTGCGCCATGTCCTGTGGCGCTACGTTCAGCGGGAACGGGGAATATTCGCTGACCGTGGTGCCGATAAAACAGGTGTCGATATGCAGCCATGACTGCCACAAACGGTACCCCGGCCAACTGCGCAGGCGGCTACGCAGCTCATCGTCGGCGGTGGTCTGCAGGTCGAACCGGGTAAAAAAGTACGGCAGTCCCTGTGCTGACAGCTGGGCAGTGAAACCCACCGGCGGGTATCGCAAAAAATTGCTGATCAGCGATGGCGTTTCCATGCAGCAGGCATAAGGCACCTGTGCACGGCTGGGATCTGTCATAAATTGCATTCCGAAAGTGATAGCAAAGGCGCGCCCGGATGACGGGGTGAATCATCGCGCCGCTGGTTTCATGTAACAGAGTAAACATAATACTCCGCCTACCCGCGGCCCACTTCAGAACCCCCACTTCATGCAGCTCAGGTTCAGGGAGCACGAACCCGAGAGCATTTTCCGCAGCGCTCGCCAAACCCACTAAACTGCCCGAATCTTCACGGTGACCGACTAATAAGGGACAACCCATGAAACGCATCCTGACCGCGCTGGCCATCCTGCTCGTAGCCCTTATGGTTGGCGCCGGCTGGTACGTGTACAGCAAGCAGCCGACCCGCCAGGGCACGGTGGAGCTGGCCCATCTGCAAGGTTCGGTCACCGTGCGCTACGACGACCGAGGCGTGCCGCATATCCGCGCCGAGAACGAGACCGACCTGTACCGTGCCCTCGGCTACGTACATGCCCAGGACCGGTTGTTCCAGATGGAAATCATGCGGCGCCTGTCCCGTGGCGAGCTGGCCGAGGTGCTGGGACCCAAGTTGCTGGAAACCGACAAACTGTTCCGCAGCCTGCGCATTCGCGAGCGCGCCTTGAGCTACGTCGAACACATGGACCATGAGTCTGCGTCCTGGAAGGCCATGCAAGCCTACCTGGACGGGGTCAACCAGTATCAGGACAGCCACGCCAAACCCATGGAGTTCGACGTACTGGGCATCCCCAAGCGCCCGTTCACCGCCGAAGACACCATCAGTGTCGCCGGCTACCTGGCCTACAGCTTTGCCGCAGCCTTTCGCACCGAACCCTTGCTGACCTACGTACGCGATCAGTTGGGCAACGACTACCTGAAGGTCTTCGACCTCGACTGGCAGCCCAAGGGCGCGCTGAACCTGGCGGCCGGTGACTGGAAAGACCTCGGCGCCATTGCCCAGTTGAGCGAACAGGCCATGGCCGACAACGGCCTGCCGCAGTTCGAAGGCAGCAACGCCTGGGCCATCAGCGGCAGCCGCACCAAGAGCGGCAAGCCGTTGCTGGCGGGTGACCCGCATATCCGTTTCTCGGTGCCGTCGGTGTGGTACGAGGCGCAGCTGTCGGCGCCGGGCTTCGAGCTGTACGGTTATCACAACGCGCTGGTGCCGGTGGCGTTCCTGGGCCACAACAAGGATTTCGGCTGGAGCCTGACCATGTTCCAGAACGATGACCTCGACCTGATCGCCGAGAAGGTCAACCCGGACAACCCCAACCAGGTCTGGTACCACGACAAGTGGGTGGACATGACCAGCAGCGAGCAACAGATCGCGGTCAAGGGCCAGGACCCGGTAACCCTGACCCTGCGCACCTCGCCCCACGGTCCGATCATCAACGACGTGCTCGGCGAGAATGCCGGCAAGACGCCGATTGCCATGTGGTGGGCATTCCTGGATACCGAAAACCCGATCCTCGACGGTTTCTATCAGCTCAACCGTGCCGATACCCTCGCCAAAGCGCGTGCGGCGGCGGCCAAGGTCCAGGCGCCTGGCTTGAACATCGTATGGGCCAATGCCAAGGGCGATATCGGCTGGTGGGCGGCGGCGCAATTGCCGATCCGCCCGGCCGGGGTCAACCCGGGCTTTATCCTCGACGGCAGTACCGCCCAGGCGGACAAGCTCGGTTTCTACCCATTCAGCGCCAACCCCCAGGAAGAAAACCCGGCCCGCGGATATGTGGTGTCCGCCAATGCCCAGCCGGCGTCACCCACCGGCATGCCGATCCCCGGGTATTACAACCTGGCAGACCGTGGCCAGCAGTTGAACGCGCAACTGAGCGACAACAGCGTGAAATGGGACGTGGAAAACAGCCAGGCCTTGCAGCTCGGCACCACCACCGCCTACGGCCCACGGCTGCTGGCACCGCTGCTGCCGGTGCTGCGTGAGGTGGTCAAGGACCCGGCGCAGTTGAAGCTGGTGGAGCAACTGGCAGCCTGGAAAGGCGATTACCCGCTGGACTCCACCAGTGCCACGCTGTTCAACCAGTTCCTGTTCAACCTCACTGACGCGGCGTTCCACCCGAAACTGGGCGATGGGATGTTCAAGACCTTGCTCACCACTCGGGTAGTGGACGCAGCCTTGCCGCGCCTGGCCGCTTCAGCGGATTCGCCGTGGTGGGATGGCCACCGCGCCGAGACCGTCAAGCTTGCCTGGGACAACAGCCTGCAACACCTCAAGGCGACCTTTGGTGAGGATCCATCGCAGTGGCAATGGGGCAAGGCCCACACCCTGACCCACGGCCATCCACTGGGCTCGCAGAAGCCGTTGGACAAGATCGTCAACGTAGGCCCGTTTGCCGCTCCCGGCACCCATGAAGTGCCCAACAACCAATCCGCACAGATCGGCCCGGCGCCGTGGCCGGTGACGTACGGGCCGTCGACCCGGCGCCTGATTGATTTCGCCGATGCCGCACATGGGCTGACCATCAACCCGGTCGGGCAGAGTGGTGTGCCGTTCGACAAGCACTATTCCGATCAGGCGGAAACGTACATCGAAGGCGGGTATGAGCAGGCGCATTTCAATGATGAGGAAGTGACGGCGAATACCCGCAGTACGCTCAAGCTGTTGCCGGCCCGGACACCGCAATAACTGAAGAAACAAAAAACCAATGTGGGAGCGGGCTTGCTCGCGAATGCGGTGGATCAGTCAATACATCTGGTGACTGACACTCCGCATTCGCGAGCAAGCCCGCTCCCACATTTTGATCTGCGTTGTTGCTTCTAGCGGGTACGCAGCCGCCCCGGCGCCTCACCGTAGGTTTCCTTGAATTTCTTGCTGAACGCCGCCTGGGATTGATACCCCGCCTGAGCGGCAATATCCGTCAGGCTCAGCCGCGACTGATGCAGCAGGTTGAACGCCAGCTCCATGCGCAACTGCGTCAGCAACACCCACGGCGACACGCCCGCCACTTTGACAAACCCACGCATGAAGGTCGCCCGGGACATCGACGCGGCGCTGGCCAGGCTGTCGATGGTCCACTCATGCCCGGGATCCGCCAGCATCGCCCGCCAGGCCTTGCCCAGGCGTTTGTCGGTCAACAAGGCAAAGGTGCCCGCCACCGGCGCTTGCTGCGTCAGCCATGCCCGCAGGATCAGGGTGAACAACGCCGACGACAGCGCATCAATGAAAAACCGCGCCCCCAGCCGCTGCCCGTCCGCCTCGCTGCGCAGCAGTGCGATCAATGCCGCCAACTGTCCATCGGCCTGCCACTGCCGGCTGGACACCACCAGGTAGTCCGGCAACGCACTGAACAGCAACGACTGGCGGTTGTAGCGAAAACTGCCGCAGAGCATGTCCACGTCCGGCTGCTCACCGCCCAGGCGATGGATCGGCAGCAAGCCGCCTTCGATCACGGTCTGCGCCACCGGCTTTACCCGCGCGCCCTGGCTGCGCACCAGGTGCGTCGCGCCACCGGGCATCAACAGGATGTCGCCCTCCTCCAACGTCACCTGCTGCCCGCCGGACAATTCGGCGCGGCAGGTGCCCGCCAGCACAATGTGATACGGCGCCACGCCCAGCGGCTCGGGCTCGTGGTCCATGGCCCAGGCGCCCTGGAACTGGCAACGCAGGTCCAGGCTGCCCCGCAGGTTGGCCAACGCGATGAGGGTGTCGATGGAGTTCATTTGCGAGCATCGGTCAAAAAGGTGAGTGGATCGAACAAAAGCGCCAAACCTGAACCGCGCACACTGGCTTCACACCCAACCCGTTCAGGAGTTAACACGATGTTCAATAACTGGTCCGACTTGCTGCCTACCGTGAAGAAAGCCTTTGGCGCGCTGGGCAAGAGCAACCCGAAGATGGTCAAAGCCTACATGGCGCTGGGGGAAGCAGCCGAGGAAAACAACGTCCTGGATGCCAAGACCCGTGAGCTGATTTCCATCGCCGTGGCCATCACTACCCGCTGTGACGGCTGCATCGGCGTGCATGCCGACGCGGCGATCAAGGCCGGCGCCACCCGCGAAGAAGTGGCCGCGACCCTGGCCACCGCGATCTCGCTGAATGCCGGCGCGGCGTATATCTACTCGCTGCGCGCCCTGGAAGCCTATGACACGCTCAAACCGGCGCCGCAAAGTTAAGCCGGAATTGTTGCGGCGTCACGCCCAGCCGGCGATTGAACACACTGCGCATGTGCTGGGCGTCGCGAAAGCCGCATTGATACGCCACGGTCTTGAGCGGTGCGTGGGTGCTTTCGAGCATCACCCGCGCCGCATCCACCCGCGCCCGCTCGACGAACTCCGCCGGAGTGATCTGCGCCTCCCGGGCAAATACCCGCGAGAAGTTGCGCGCGCTCATGTTGGCGGCTTTGGCCAGGTCGGCGATGGTCAGGTCGCCCGTCAGGTTGGCCAATACATACAGCTGCACCAGCGCCACCGCCGAGGTGGCTTGCGCGTGGGGTGTCAGGAACGGGCTGAACTGCGACTGCCCGCCGGAACGCTGGGTGAACACCACCAGGCGCTTGGCCACGCTGAGGGCGACTTCCGGGCCGTGGTCCTGGGCCAGCAGGTACAGCGACAGGTCGATGCCCGCCGTCACCCCGGCCGAGGTGTAGAGGTTGCCGTCCTGCACATAGAGGCGGTCGGCTTCGACCTGGGCCGATGGGCATAAGGCGGCCAGGTCGGCGGCATCGCCCCAGTGGGTGGTGACGGTGCGCCCGTCCAGCAACCCGGCGCGGGCGAGCATGAAGGCACCGTTGCAGATGGAGCCGAAGCGCCGAGCTCGCGCACTGGCGTCACGCAGCCATTGATTGAACACCGGGCCGAAATCCTCGAAGGGCAACTGCGGCCCGCCGGCCATCAATAGTAAATCGTAGGGCTCGACGGCCTCGCTGAAATGCCGGTGTGCCTGCAACGACAAGCCGTTGGAACAGGCCATGTTGCCGTGCCCCAGGCCAATCACCTCCAGTTGGTAATGCGCCTCGGGCGGCAGAAAACGGTTGGCCTCGCAGAACACATCCAGGGGCCCGGTCACGTCCAGTGACTGGACGCCGGGGAAGATCAGGATGGCGACGGTTTTGCCCATGAGCAGGAACACCTTTTTCTAACTGAATAAACACAACCCTTGTAGGAGCTGGCTTGCCGGCGATGCAGACACCTCGGTGTAGCAGGTATACCGAGGTGATGCTATCGCAGGCAAGCCAGCTCCTACATTTGATCGCGCATAGCCTTGGCGCGATATCGCGGCACATTGGCCGGGATCGCATCCTCGCCGCGATGGCCCCTTCGCGGGCGCGCGACCAGACTGGACTCATCGGCGCCAACCCCGGCGCTTTCTTGAGGAGAACGACCATGAGCACCACCATCGCCGGCATCAAGATCCCGGACAGCGCCCTGGCCAAGGCCACCACCGAATACATCCGCGACATCGAATCCGACCTGCTCTACCACCACTCCCGCCGGGTGTTCCTGTTCGGCGCATTGAGCGGCGAGCGCCAGCAGTTGGCCTATAACCCGGAGTTGCTGTACGTCGGCGCGATGTTCCACGACCTGGGCCTGGTGGAAGGTCACCGCAGTGACGACGAACGCTTTGAAGTGGACGGCGCCAACGCGGCGGCGGACTTTCTCAAGCCTTACGGGTTGAGCGATGACGACATCGAACAGGTGTGGTTGTCCATCGCCCTGCACACCACACCGGGGGTGCCCAAGCACTTGCGTCCAACCGTGGCGCTGGTGACGGCGGGCGTGGAAATGGATGTGCTGGGAATGGAGTACGCGGCGTTTACCAGCGTGCAGCGCGAAGCGGTGGTGCATGCGCATCCACGGGGTGAAGGGTTCAAGGAGTGCATCATCTGCGCGTTTGCCGACGGCCTGCGCCATCGTCCGCAGACCACGTTTGGCAACGTGAAGACCGATGTGCTGGTGGATCAGGAGCCGGGGTTCAAGCCGATGAACTTCGTCGAGGTGATTCGCAAGTCGCCTTGGACTGCTTAACCCGAATTGGAATGCAATCAAAATGTGGGAGCGGGCTTGCTCGCGAAGGCAGTGGATCAGTCAATACATCCGGTGACTGACACTGCGCTTTCGCGAGCAAGCCCGCTCCCACATTTTTGATCCGGTTTCTTCAGGGCTACCTGATTAGACCGGTGCTGGAGCCCGACGCGAATCCGCCGGCTTCTCCCAACCATCCGCAGCCGCTTCTTCAATCGCCTGCTGGATCGCTTTCTTGCGGTGCTCTTCCGCACGACGGCTGAAGAACCACACCAGGAAGGTCACGATCGACACCGCCAACAGAATCAGGCTGGCCACGGCGTTGATCTCGGGTTTAACCCCCAGGCGAACCGCCGAGAACACTTCCATCGGCAACGTGGTCGAACCCGGCCCCGACACGAAGCTGGCCAACACCAGGTCATCCAGCGACAGCGCGAACGACATCATGCCGCCCGCCGCCAGCGACGGCGCGATCATCGGGATGGTGATCAGGAAGAACACCTTCCACGGCCGCGCACCCAGGTCCATGGCTGCCTCTTCAATCGACAGGTCCAGCTCACGCAAGCGCGCCGACACCACCACCGCCACATACGCCGAACAGAACGTGGTGTGGGCGATCCAGATGGTCACCAGGCCACGTTCCTGCGGCCAGCCGATCATCTGCGCCATGGCCACGAACAGCAGCAACAGCGACAGGCCGGTGATCACTTCCGGCATCACCAGAGGTGCCGTCACCAGGCCGCCGAACAGCGTGCGGCCCTTGAACTGGCTGATGCGCGTCAGCACGAACGCCGCCAACGTACCGAGTGCCACCGCCGCAATCGCGGTGTAGCAGGCGATTTCCAGGGAGCGACCGACCGAGCCCATCAACTGGGTGTTGTCCAACAGGCCGACGTACCACTTGATCGACCAACCGCCCCACACCGTCACCAGTTTGGATTCGTTGAACGAGTAGATCACCAGGATCAGCATCGGCAGGTAGATGAACAGCAACCCCGCCACCAGCATGAAGCTTGAGAAACTGACGCGCTTCATATCTTGCCCTCCATCTCTTTGGCTTGGCTGCGGTTGAACAGGATGATCGGCACGATCAGGATCGCCAGCATCACCACCGCCAGGGCAGACGCCACCGGCCAGTCACGGTTGTTGAAGAATTCTTGCCACAACACTTTACCGATCATCAGGGTTTCCGGACCGCCCAGCAGTTCCGGGATCACGAACTCGCCCACCACCGGGATAAACACCAGCATGCAGCCGGCGATGATGCCGTTCTTGGACAGCGGCACGGTGATTTTCCAGAAGCTGTTGAAGGTGCTCGAACCCAGGTCCGACGCGGCTTCCAGCAGGCTCTGGTCGTGCTTCACCAGGTTGGCGTACAGCGGCAGGATCATGAACGGCAGGTACGAATAGACCACGCCGATATACACCGCGATGTTGGTGTTGAGAATCTGCAGCGGTTCGTTGATCAACCCGATGGACATCAGGAAGCCGTTGAGCAACCCGTTGTTGCTGAGGATGCCCATCCACGCATAGACCCGGATCAGGATCGCAGTCCAGGTCGGCATCATGATCAGCAGCACCAGCACGGTCTGGATTTCCTTGCGTGCGCTGGCAATGGCGTAGGCCATCGGGTAGCCGATCAGCAGGCAGAGGATGGTGCTGAAAAACGCCATCTTCAGCGAGCCCAGGTACGCCGCGATGTACAACTCGTCATCGCCCAGCATCCCGTAGTTGGCCAGGTTCAGCACCAACTGCAGTTTCTGTTCAACGAAGGTGTAGATCTCGGTGTAAGGCGGGATCGCCACGTCGGCTTCGGCAAAGCTGATCTTCAATACGATGAAGAACGGCAGCATGAAGAACAGGAACAACCAGAGGAAAGGGATCCCGATGACCACATGCCGGCCACCGGGGGTTATTCGTTGCAGCTGGCGTTTGAACTTCTTCATGTTCATGAGCGAAGTACCACGCCGCTGTCGTCTTCCCACCACACGTACACCTGGTCGCCCCAGGTAGGGCGCTGGCCACGGCGTTCGGCATTGGCCACGAAGGATTGCACCAGCTTGCCGCTCGGCAATTCGACGTAGAACACCGAATGGCCGCCGAGGTAGGCGATGTCGTGCACCTTGCCGCTGGACCAGTTGTGCTCGCAGGTCGGCATTTCGGTGGTCACCAGCAGCTTTTCAGGGCGGATGGCGTAGGTCACCGACTTGTCTTCCACCGAAGTGGCGATGCCGTAGCCGACGTAGATATCGCGGTCCAGGTCCGGGCACTTGAGTACCGCGTGGCCTTCGGCGTCGTCCACCACCTGGGTGTCGAAAATGTTGACGTTGCCGATGAACTCGCACACCAGGCGGCTGGTCGGCGTTTCATAGATGTCGATCGGGCTGCCGATCTGGGCGATCCAGCCCAGGTGCATGATCGCGATGCGCTCGGCCATGGTCATGGCCTCTTCCTGGTCGTGGGTCACCATCACGCAGGTCACGCCCACGCGCTCGATGATCTCCACCAGTTCCAGTTGCATCTGCGAACGCAGCTTCTTGTCGAGTGCGCCCATCGGCTCATCGAGCAGCAGCAGTTTCGGACGCTTGGCCAGGGAACGCGCCAGCGCCACCCGCTGACGCTGGCCGCCAGACAGCTGGTGCGGCTTGCGCTTGGCGTACTGGCTCATCTGCACCAGCTTGAGCATCTCGGCCACACGGGCGTCGACCTCGGCCTTGGGGATCTTGTCCTGCTGCAGGCCAAACGCGATGTTCTGGGCCACGGTCATGTGGGGGAACAAGGCGTAGGACTGGAACATCATGTTGATCGGCCGCTCGTACGGCGGCATGTCGGTGATGTCCACACCGTCGAGGTAAATGCGTCCTTCCGTTGGGCGCTCGAAGCCTGCGAGCATGCGCAGCAAGGTGGATTTGCCCGAACCCGATCCGCCGAGCAAGGCAAAGATTTCGCCTTTCTTGATTTCCAGGGACACATCGTCCACCGCAATCGTCTCGTCGAACTTCTTCGTGACCCGGTCGATTTTGACCAGCACCTTTTTCGGTGTCTGGTCGCCCTCGAGGGCTTTCTTATAGGCGCCGGAGGCAACTGCCATTTACGAAACTCCCAGAATAAAAAGAGTGCAGCTCGCCCAATACGGGCCAGCCTTGGATAGTTTGAGCGTTAAGCCTTACTTGCCCGTCTTGACCTTGGTCCAGCTACGGGTCATCAAACGTTGCACTTTCGGGGGTAGCTCGAAGTTGACAAAAGTCCGGTCGAGAACCGCCTGCGGTGGGTAAACCGCTTCGTCGGTGCGTATCGATTGCTCCATCAGTTTGTCCGCCCCTGGGTTAGGGTTGGCGTAACCGACGTAATCACTGACCTGAGCGATCACTTCAGGTTTCAGCAAATAGTTGATGAAGGCGAGGGCCTCTTTGACGTTGGTCGCATCCTTGGGGATGGCCAGCACGTCGAACCACAGGTTGCCGCCTTCTTTCGGAATCACGTAGGCGATGTTCACGCCCTTGCCCGCCTCGGCTGCACGAGCCTTGGCCTGGAACACATCACCGGAGAAGCCGGCCGCCACGCAGATGTTGCCGTTGGCCAGGTCCGAGATGTATTTGGAAGAATGGAAGTAGGTCACGTAGGGACGCACTTTCAGGAGTTTCTCTTCAGCCTTCTTGTAGTCTTCAGGGTTGGTGCTGTTGGGGTTGAGGCCCATGTAGTTGAGCACCGCCGGCAGCATTTCATCCGCCGAGTCCATGAACGACACACCGCACGTGGCCAGCTTCTTCATGTTTTCCGGCTCGAACAGCACGGCCCAGGAGTCGATATGGTCGACGCCCAATACTTCCTTGACCTTGTCGACGTTGTAGCCAATGCCATTGGTGCCCCACAGGTACGGCACGGCGTACTGGTTGCCCGGGTCGTTCTTTTCCAGACGCTTGAGCAGCGCCGGGTCGAGGTTGGCGTAGTGGGTCAGTTGCGACTTGTCGAGCTTCTGGAACGCGCCGGCCTTGATCTGCTTGCCGAGGAAGTGGTTCGACGGCACGACCACGTCATACCCGGTACGCCCGGCGAGCAACTTGCCTTCCAGGGTTTCGTTGGAGTCAAACACGTCGTAGACCGGCTTGATGCCGGTGGCCTTTTCAAAGTTGGCCAGGGTGTCCGGGCCGATGTAGTCCGACCAGTTATAAATATGCACAGTCGGGGCGGCCTGCACGCTGACAGCCAGCGTGATACCTGCACCCACCAGCAAGGCTTTGCGAAATAAAGAAATTGGCAAGTGGAGGTCCTCTTAAATAGTTGGGCCCGAAGTTGTTGCCCGGCAACAAAACCGGCGCGCAACTTACCCTCGATAAACCGATCCGGCAAAACTTTCTGTCATTTAATTGTTTCGCTAACCACCGCGCGCATCGCGGCAGTTAGCAAAACAGGTATCAAAGCGGCTTTACTTGCCCGATTTGATTTTTGTCCAGCTGCGGGTCATTTCCCGCTGAGTAGCAGCCGGCAAGTCAGCAATGGCATACAGCTTGGCTTGCACGTCCGCTGGCGGATAAATGCCTGGGTCGCTGGTGATGTCTTTGTCGACCAACGCGGTAGCTTTCTCGTTACCGTTCGGGAAACGTACGCTGTTGGTAATGCCCGCCATGACTTCCGGCTTCAGCAGGTAGTTCATGAACTTGTAGGCAGCGTCGACGTTCTCGGCATCTTTAGGGATGGCGACCATGTCATAGAAGCTGCCGGCACCTTCTTTCGGAATGTCATAGGCAACCTTGACCTTGCCACCGGCTTCAGCCGCGCGGGACTTGGCCTGTTGCACGTCACCCGAATAACCCACGGCTACGCAGATGTTGCCGTTGGCCAGGTCGGAAATGTACTTGGACGAGTGGAAGTAGCCGATCGAAGGACGCAGCTTGAGGAACAGGGCCTCGGCTTGCTTGAGGTCTTCCTTCTTCTGGGTGTCGGTCGGCAGGCCCAGGTAATGCAGTGCCACTGGCAGCATTTCGGTTGGCGAGTCGAGGAAGCTCACACCGCAGCCTTTGAGCTTGGCGAGGTTTTCCGGCTTGAGGATGGTGTCCCACGAGTCGATCTTGTCGATGCCCAGTGCGGCCTTGACCTTCTCCGGGTTGTAGCCGATGCCGATCGAGCCCCACATGTACGGGAAGGCGTGCTTGTTGTCCGGGTCGCTGATGGACACTGCTTTAAGCAGGGACTTGTTCAGGTTGTCGTAGTTCGACAGCTTGGACTTGTCCAGTTCCTGGTAAACACCGGCCTTGATCTGCTTGGCGAGGAAGTTGTTCGACGGCACGACAATGTCGTAGCCGGACTTGCCTGCCAGCAACTTGGCTTCCAGGGTTTCGTTGGAGTCGAACACGTCATAGACCACCTTGATCCCGGACTCTTTTTCAAAGTTCGCGATGGTGTCCGGTGCGATGTAGTCGGACCAGTTATAAACGTGCAGCACTTTATCGTCGGCGTTTGCCGCGCCTGCCATGGCCCCCATCAGGGACAAGGCCAGGAGGGTCTTGCCAGCGTTCTTCAAACCTAATGCCTTCATTCGGTCATGCTCCAATTTTTTCTTTTTTGGGCCACGTTCGTTCTTTACTTACAACGTGTTTCGCAGCCCGTCTAAGGGCGACAAAACAGGGCGACAGTCTGGCAAGTTCAGGGGCCGGCTTTCAACCAATGCCCCGCTTTTCTAACACCCCAGAAGCAGCGCCCGACAGGCGCTGCGTTCTGAGCCTAGCATTTAGCCCTGCAATGCCGCCAAAGTCAGGTCCAGGCAGTGCCGCGCCTTGGTCACCAACTCGTCTATCTCGGCCTTGCTGATCACCAGCGGTGGCGAAATGATCATGGTGTCGCCCACGGCGCGCATGATCAGGCCATTCTCGAAGCAGAACGTGCGGCAGATCATGCCAACACCACGGCCTTCATAACGCTTGCGCGTTGCCTTGTCCTGAACCAGTTCGATGGCACCGAGCATGCCCACACCGCGAACTTCACCCACCAGCGGGTGATCAGCCAGTTCCCTCAAACGCTTTTGCAAATAGGGTGCCGTTTCGTCGTGCACGTGCTTAACAATTTGTTCATCGCGCATGATGCGGATGTTTTCCAGGGCTACCGCTGCCGCCACCGGGTGACCGGAATAGGTGAAGCCGTGGTTGAAATCACCGCCTTCGTTCAGCACGGCGACCACTTCGTCGCGCACGATCAGGCCGCCCATCGGGATGTAGCCGGAGGTCAGGCCCTTGGCGATGGTCATCATGTCGGGCTTGAGGCCGTAGAAATCGCTACCGAACCACTCACCGGTGCGGCCAAACCCACAGATCACTTCGTCAGCCACGAACAGGATGTCGTACTTGGCGAGGATTTCCTTGATGCGCGGCCAGTAGCTGTCTGGCGGCACGATCACGCCACCGGCACCCTGGATCGGCTCGGCAATAAAGGCACCGACGTTGTCCACGCCCAGTTCCAGGATCTTCTCTTCCAGCTGGTTGGCCGCCCACACGCCGAATTCTTCCGGGCTCATGTCGCCGCCTTCGCCGAACCAGTAAGGCTGGGCGATGTGGACGATGCCCGGGATCGGCAAGTCGCCTTGTTCATGCATATAAGTCATGCCGCCGAGGCTGGCGCCGGCCACGGTTGAACCGTGGTAGCCATTCTTGCGGCTGATGATGGTTTTCTTGTTCGGCTGGCCTTTGATCGCCCAGTAGTGGCGGACCATACGCAGCATGGTGTCGTTGCCTTCGGAGCCGGAGCCGGTGAAGAACACGTGGTTCATGCCCTGCGGGGCGATATCGGAGATGGCTTTGGCCAGTTCCAGCACGGGCGGGTGGGCGGTCTGGAAGAACAGGTTGTAGTAAGGCAGTTCTTTCATCTGCTTGGCGGCCGCATCAGCCAGTTCATCGCGACCGTAACCGATCGCCACGCACCACAGGCCGGCCATGCCGTCGAGAATCTTGTTGCCTTCGCTGTCCCACAGGTAAACGCCGTGGGCTTTGGTGATGATCCGTGGGCCTTTCTCTTTCAATTGCTTGAAGTCGCTGAACGGCGCCAGGTGGTGATCGCTGCTCAAGGCTTGCCATTCACGGGTTTGCGGGTTGCTGCTGGACATACCAATCTCCTAGATGTTTCAGGTGAGGACGCGCCGTTTGAAGGGCGCGCCCGGCGCATCAGACGGCGAAGAGCAGGAATTCCCGCTCCCACGAACTGATCACGCGCTTGAAGTTTTCATGCTCGGCCCGCTTGACCGCGACGTAGCCTGTGATGAATTTGTGACCCAGGTATTTCTCGATGGTCTTGCTGTTTTCCATGCGTTCCAGGGCGTCTTCGATGGTCAGCGGCAGGCGCAGGTTGCGGCGCTCGTAACCACGGCCCACCACCGGTGCGCTTGGGCTGATGCCTTCGACCATGCCGATGTAGCCACACAGCAAGCTGGCGGCAATCGCCAGGTACGGGTTGGCGTCGGCACCGGGCAGGCGGTTTTCCACCCGACGGTTTTGTGGGCCGGCGTCCGGAACCCGCAGGCCAACGGTGCGGTTCTCTTCGCCCCACTCCACGTTGACCGGCGCCGAGGTGTCGGGCAGGAAGCGGCGGAACGAGTTGACGTTAGGGGCGAACAGCGGCAACAGCTCGGGGATGAATTTCTGCAGGCCGCCGATGTGGTGCAGGAACAGCTCGCTCTTGGTCCCGTCTTCATTGGAGAACACGTTCTTGCCGGTGGCGATATCGATGATGCTCTGGTGCAGGTGCATTGCACTGCCGGGCTCGCCGGTCATGGGCTTGGCCATGAAGGTGGCCGCCACGTCGTGCTTGAGCGCCGCTTCGCGCATGGTGCGCTTGAACACCAGGATCTGGTCGGCCAGGGACAGTGCGTCGCCGTGACGGAAGTTGATTTCCATCTGCGCCGTGCCGTCTTCGTGGATCAACGTGTCGAGGTCCAGTTCCTGCAGCTCGCACCAGTCGTAGACGTCTTCGAACAACGGGTCGAATTCGTTGGCCGCTTCTATAGAGAAGGACTGGCGGCCAGTCTCCGGGCGACCGGAACGGCCAATCGGCGGTTGCAGCGGGAAGTCCGGGTCTTCGCAGCGTTTGGTCAGGTAGAACTCCATCTCCGGCGCCACGATGGGCTGCCAGCCCTTGTCGGCGTAGAGCTTGAGGACTTTCTTGAGCACGTTGCGCGGCGACAGCTCGATCGGGTTGCCTTGCTTGTCGTAGGTGTCGTGGATCACCTGGGCCGTAGGCTCTATGGCCCAGGGCACGAGGTACACCGCGTTCTCGTCCGGGCGGCAGATCATGTCGATGTCGGCCGGGTCGAGCAATTCGTAATAGATGTCGTCTTCGACATAGTCGCCGGTCACGGTCTGCAACAGAACGCTTTCGGGCAGGCGCATGCCTTTTTCGGCGATGAACTTGTTGGTCGGCGAGATCTTGCCCCGGGTGATGCCGGTGAGGTCGCCAATCATGCATTCGACTTCTGTGATCTTGTGGTCTTTCAACCAATCGGTGAGCTGGTCGAGGTTGTTACTCATAAATGCCTCTGGGCTGTGTTTCCTGACATCCATTAAAGGTCAGGCGTAAGTTGACGCAGCATCCGCGTCGCGTTGCATCACCCGCTTTCGACAGGCATTGCCAAATGCCTGGAAGATTGCGAGGTAGTGCGGGTTAGAGCTTACCTGCCATTCGGGGTGCCATTGCACTCCTAAAGCAAAAGCCTTGCCCGCGGGCACTGAAAAGCCTTCGATCAGGCCATCCGGCGCGGTGGCCTCGACCTGGAAACCGGCCGCCAGGCGATCAATGCCCTGTGAATGAATCGAGTTGACCTGGATCGTCGACGGCAAGCCCAGGCTTGCCAATACCCCATTCGGGGAGATGGTTACCGGATGTGCCGGGCCGTACTGGATGTCCAGCGGCTGGGTGTCGTCTTCGCGGTGATCCATCATGCCCGGCACTTCATGAACCTTCTGGTGCAGGCTGCCGCCAAACGCCACGTTCATTTCCTGGAAGCCACGGCAAATCCCCAGTACCGGAACGCCGGCCGCTATGGCTGCACGCAGCAGCGGCAGGGTGGTTTGGTCCCGTGCAGAATCATGAGCAGTCCCGGGCGCGCTGGCCGGACCGTCGTAGTGAAAGGGTTCGATATTGGAAGGTGAGCCGGTAAATAGAATGCCGTCCAGACCGTCAAGAATATTGGCCGGGTCGAGCAGATCCGCCAGGGACGGAATAATCAACGGCAAGCCCTTGGCAGCGGTGGCCACTGCACGGACGTATTTGTCGCCACTGATGTGATAAGCATGCAGACCGACCTGTTTGGAGCAGGCGGTGACGCCGATTAACGGCAGGCGAGACATGAAGCACCCCGGTATTATTGCTGTTATGGGTTTGAATCGAGCTTAGCCTTGTTCATTTTTTTACACAACACCCCCGTAAAAAATGCAACACGGCCCGCTCAAACGTGCTGGTTCCAAGAGCCCCAATCCCAAAAAATTGCCCCAAAAAGCCCCAAAAAAGCCCTCACGGCGCTTTTTTAGGGCAAAAAAGGCCTCGCTTGACTTCGGCATGCCGTTCGGGTTGACTGAAACCCGAAGAGATCAATGATTGATATTTTTAACAACAAAGGTGTTGCATCATGTCGGTACCCCCGCGTGCCGTTCAGCTTAACGAAGCGAACGCGTTCCTTAAGGATCATCCTGAGGTTCTGTACGTAGACCTTCTAATTGCGGATATGAATGGTGTGGTGCGCGGCAAGCGCATCGAACGCACCAGCCTCCACAAGGTTTACGAGAAGGGCATTAACCTGCCTGCCTCTCTATTTGCCCTGGATATCAACGGCTCAACGGTGGAAAGCACCGGCCTGGGTCTGGACATCGGTGATGCTGACCGAATCTGTTATCCAATCCCCGACACCCTGTGCAATGAACCCTGGCAAAAGCGCCCAACCGCGCAACTGCTGATGACCATGCACGAACTCGAAGGTGAACCTTTCTTCGCCGATCCTCGCGAAGTACTCCGCCAAGTTGTAAGCAAATTTGACGACCTCGGTCTGACCATCTGCGCCGCATTCGAGCTGGAGTTCTACCTGATTGACCAGGAGAACGTGAATGGCCGGCCACAACCGCCCCGCTCGCCGATCTCCGGCAAACGCCCGCACTCGACACAGGTCTACCTGATCGACGACCTCGACGAATACGTCGACTGCCTCCAGGACATTCTGGAAGGTGCAAAAGAGCAAGGCATCCCTGCCGACGCCATCGTCAAGGAAAGTGCCCCGGCGCAGTTCGAAGTGAACCTGCATCACGTTGCCGACCCTATAAAGGCCTGCGACTACGCGGTACTGCTCAAGCGCTTGATCAAGAACATCGCCTACGACCATGAGATGGACACCACCTTCATGGCCAAGCCTTACCCGGGCCAGGCAGGCAACGGCCTACACGTGCACATTTCGATCCTGGACAAGGACGGCAAGAACATCTTTGCCAGCGAGGATCCCGAGCAGAACGCCGCATTGCGTCACGCGATCGGCGGTGTGCTGGAGACCCTACCCGCCCAAATGGCGTTCCTGTGCCCTAACGTCAACTCCTACCGTCGTTTCGGCGCACAGTTCTACGTGCCGAACTCGCCGTGCTGGGGCCTGGATAACCGCACCGTGGCGATTCGCGTACCGACCGGCTCGTCCGACGCCGTACGTATCGAACACCGTGTGGCCGGGGCTGATGCCAACCCTTACCTGCTGATGGCTTCGGTATTGGCGGGCGTGCATCACGGCCTGACCAACAAGATCGAGCCTGGCGCACCGGTGGAAGGCAACAGCTACGAGCAGAACGAACAGAGCCTGCCGAACAACCTGCGTGATGCCCTGCGCGAGCTGGACGACAGCGAGGTGATGGCCAAGTACATCGATCCTAAATACATCGATATCTTCGTCGCCTGTAAGGAAAGTGAGCTGGAGGAGTTCGAACACTCCATCTCCGACCTTGAGTACAACTGGTACCTGCATACCGTGTAAGCGGTTGCCGGGCTAAAAAGAACGCCGCAGGCCTTTGGCCTACGGCGTTTTTTTATGGCTGTTGTGGCGAGGGAGCCTGCTCCCGCCGGGCTGCGAAGCGGCCCCAATAAGAACACCGGGTTCTTTCAGGCGGAACCGAGGTGCAGGTCTTGGGCCTGCTGCGCAGTCCAGCGGGAGCAAGCTCCCTCGCCACAGGGTATGGATCATCCAGTGGCTCTGCGTACAATGCCCGCTGCCCTGTAGGAGACTTCAATGAATCGCCCTGCCACTCCTCGCAAACCCCGCGCCCGCAGCCAGGCCCGGATCGACGCGATCCTCGATGCCGCCCGCACCTTGCTGGCCGCCGAAGGCGTGGCCAGCCTGTCGATCTACAGCGTGGCCGAGCGGGCGCAGATTCCACCGTCATCGGTGTATCACTTCTTCGCCAGCGTGCCGGCGTTGCTGGAGGCGCTGACCGCTGACGTTCATGCGGCCTTTCGCGCGGCCATTCAGGCGCCCATCGATCATGATTCACTCAAGCACTGGCGCGACCTGTCCTGCGTGGTGGAGCAGCGCATGCTCAGCATCTACAGCAACGACGCCGCCGCCCGCCAATTGATCCTGGCCCAGCACGGGTTGACCGAAGTGACACAGGCCGACCGCCAGCACGACCTAGAGCTGGGAAACCTGATGTTTGAGGTGTTCAACCGGCACTTTGAGGTGCCGAGCCTGCCCGCCGATGTCGACGTGTTTGCCCTGGCCCTGGAACTGAGCGACCGCGTCTACGCACGCTCGGTGCATCAGCACGGGCAAATCACCCCGCGCATGGCCGAGGAAGGCATGCGGGTGTTTGATGCGTATGTGGGGCTTTATCTGCCGGGGTTCTTGCCCAAGCGGGTGGCTGCGCTCTGATTTTTTGTTGCCTGTCCGGGCCTCTTCGCGAGCAAGCCCGCTCCCACATTCGACCGTATTCCAAAGGTAGAACTCGGTCAAATGTGGGAGCGGGCTTGCTCGCGAAAGCAATCTTGAGAACGACAAAAACCCCGACAGGCTTTCACCTTCGGGGTTTGTGCGAACCATTGATCACAACTTGGCGATCGACACCTCGGTGGATTTCACGAAGGCAATCACTTCACTGCCGATCACCAGTTCCAGCTCTTTCACCGAGCGGGTGGTGATCACGGAAGTGACGATACCGGACGCGGTCTGTACGTCGATTTCCGACAGCACGTCGCCTTCGACGATTTCCTTGATGGTGCCTTTGAACTGGTTACGCACGTTGATGGCTTTGATAGTCATGGTCGTTCTTCCTGTGTAAGACAAGTGAGTTATTGAGCCCAACGCAATTGCGTAGGCAGCGGTGAAACAGGTTCGGGTTCCGGCGGGGTGCCGGGCAGCGACAACACACGATTAAGCACTTCGGTTTCCAGCGCCGCCAGGCGGTGGGAGCCACGCACCCGCGGACGTGGGAGTTCCACGTGCAGGTCGAGGCCGATTTCGCCGTCTTCGATCAAAATCACCCGGTCGGCAATGGCCACGGCTTCGCTGACGTCGTGGGTCACCAGCAACACGGTGAAGCCGTGCTTCTGCCAGAGGTTCTCGATCAGTTGCTGCATCTCGATCCGGGTCAGGGCATCCAGCGCCCCCAGCGGTTCGTCCAGCAGCAACAGGCGCGGTTGGTGGATCAGGGCGCGGGCCAGGGCCACGCGCTGCTTCTGGCCACCGGACAACGCCGCCGGCCATTCATTGGCGCGCTCGGCCAGGCCGACCGCTTCCAGCGCTTCCAGTGCCTGCGGGCGCCAGTTGCCCTTGAGGCCAAGGCCCACGTTGTCGATGATCTTTTTCCACGGCAGCAGGCGCGCTTCCTGGAACATCAACCGCGTGTCTTCAATCGCTTCGCTCAGCGGCGCGGAGCCGGCGAGCAGTTCGCCGCCGCTGGCTTTGTCCAGCCCGGCCAGCAGGCGCAGCAAGGTACTTTTGCCGCAGCCACTGCGGCCCACGACCGCCACGAATTGACCGGCAGGAATATGCAGGTCGATTTCCTTCAGCACTTCCCGCGAACCGAAAGCCTTGCGCAACTTGCGCACTGCCAGGGGAATGCCCCGCAGCAGGCGTGGAGGTTGTTGAGCGGTCATGCCGCACCTCCTTTATTCACTTGATAAGCCGGGTGCCAGCGCAGCCAGACTCGCTCCAGGCCTCGCGCCGCCAGGTCTGCCAGCTTGCCGAGGACCGCGTAAAGCACGATCGCCAGGACCACCACGTCGGTCTGCAGGAATTCCCGGGCGTTCATCGCCAGGTAGCCGATACCGGAACTGGCGGAGATGGTTTCCGCGACGATCAACGTCAGCCACATAAAGCCCAGCGCGAAGCGCACGCCCACCAGAATCGAAGGCAAGGCGCCCGGCAAAATCACTTGGCGAAACAGGCTGAAACCGGACAGGCCATAACTGCGGGCCATTTCCACCAGCGCCGGGTCGACGTTGCGGATGCCGTGGTAAGTATTGAGATAGATCGGGAACAGCGTGCCGAGGGCGACCAGGAATATCTTCGCCGTCTCGTCGATGCCGAACCACAGGATCACCAGCGGGATCAGCGCCAGGTGCGGCACGTTGCGGATCATCTGCACCGAGCTGTCCAGCAGGCGTTCACCCCAGGTCGACAGGCCGGTGATAAACCCCAGGGTCAGGCCGATGCTGCCGCCGATCACAAAGCCCAGGCCCGCACGCCAGCCGCTGATGGCCAGGTGGGTCCAGATTTCGCCGCTACGCACCAGGCTGACACCCGCTTCGATCACCGCGCTGGGTGCCGGCAGAATGCGCGTCGACAACCAGCCGGCCGAGACGGACAGCTGCCATACCGCCAGCAACAGGATCGGCAGCGCCCAGGGCGCCAATCGATGACTTAACTTTTCAAGGTTCATGGCGGCGCCTCAGCTCTGGGACGCAGCTTTGGGAAGAATGTCGTTGGCGACCATTTCGCCGAACGGGCTGACGTAGCCGGCGCCTTTCGGCAACTCGGGACGCTCGATGTCGAGATGCGGGAACAGCAACTCCGCTACGCGATACGACTCTTCCAGGTGTGGGTAGCCGGAGAAGATAAAGGTGTCGATACCGAGGTCCGCGTATTCCTTCACCCGCGCGGCCACGGTCGGGCCATCGCCCACCAGTGCCGTGCCGGCGCCACCGCGTACCAGGCCTACGCCCGCCCACAGGTTGGGGCTGACTTCCAGGTTGTCGCGACTGCCGCCGTGCAAGGCGGCCATGCGTTGCTGGCCTACGGAATCAAAGCGCGACAACGACGCCTGGGCGCGGGCGATGGTTTCATCGTCCACGTGGGAGATCAGTTTGTCGGCGGCCTGCCAGGCTTCGGCGTTGGTTTCACGCACGATCACATGCAGGCGAATGCCGAAGCGCAGGGTACGTCCGAGCTTGGCGGCCTTGGCGCGAACCTGTGCAATCTTTTCCGCCACCGCGGCCGGTGGCTCGCCCCAGGTCAGGACCATTTCCACTTGTTCGGCTGCCAGGTCCTGGGCCGCTTCGGAAGAGCCACCGAAATACAGCGGCGGACGCGGTTGCTGGATCGGCGGATAGAGCAACTTGGCGCCTTTGACGCTGATGTGCTGGCCGTCGTAATCGACGGTCTCGCCTTCCAGTACGCGGCGCCAGATGCGGGTGAACTCCACCGACGCCTGGTAACGCTCTTCATGGCTCAGGAACAAACCGTCGCCGGCCAATTCATCCGGGTCTCCACCGGTCACCAGGTTGAACAACGCGCGGCCGCCGGACAGACGATCCAGGGTCGCGGCCTGACGCGCAGCCACCGTCGGGGAAATGATCCCGGGGCGCAGCGCGACAAGGAATTTCAAGCGTTGGGTCACCGGGATCAGCGACGCCGCCACCAGCCACGAATCTTCGCAGGAGCGGCCGGTGGGGATCAGTACCCCGCCGAAGCCAAGGCGGTCGGCCGCCTGGGCCACTTGCTGCAAGTAACCGTGATCAACGGCGCGAGCGCCTTCGGCGGTGCCAAGGTAATGGCCGTCGCCGTGGGTAGGCAGAAACCAGAAAATATTGAGGCTCATGGAGTTGTCTCCTGAAGAAGTCGGATTACGGCGCTTTGGCAACGGCGGCAGGTGGTGTCCAGATCACGTCCTTGATGCTCAAGGGTTTGGGGATCAATTTGAGTTGGTAGAAGCTGTCGGCGATTTTCTGCTGCGCCGCGATCACTTCAGGCGTCAGGAACTGCGCACCGTAGCCCTGGCGTTTTACCGAGGTCAGGGTGATGTCAGCCGGCAGGCCCAGCAGCGGAGCAACTTGTTCGGTGACTTGTTCCGGGTTGGCCTTGGACCATTCGCCCACGGCGCGGACTTCTTCCACCAGCGTCTTGATCACTTCAGGGTGTTTTTCGGCGTACGGCTTGGTGGCCAGGTAGAACTGATGGTTGTCGGCAATGCCGGTGCCGTCACGCAGGGTGCGGGCTTGCAGTTGCTTCTCGGCGGCTGCCTGGTACGGGTCCCAGATCACCCAGGCATCGACGCTGCCACGCTCGAACGCGGCGCGGGCATCGGCGGGCGGCAGGAACACGGTTTGCACGTCGGTGTATTTCAGGCCGGCATCTTCCAGGGCACGTACCAGCAGGTAATGCACGTTGGAGCCTTTATTGAGGACGACTTTCTTGCCCTTGAGGTCTTGCACCGATTTGATCGGCGAGTCTTTCGGTACCAGGATCGCTTCGCTGGTAGGCGCCGGCGGTTCATAGGCGACGTAGAGCAGATCGGCACCGGCAGCCTGGGCGAACACTGGCGGGGTTTCACCCGTCACGCCGAAGTCGATGGAGCCTACGTTCAACCCTTCCAGCAGCTGCGGGCCGCCGGGAAACTCGGTCCACTGCACTTGCACGCCCTGCTCGGCCAGGCGCTTTTCCAGCGAGCCCTTGGCCTTGAGCAGCACCAGGGTGCCGTATTTCTGATAGCCGATCCGCAAGGTTTCGGCGGCCTGGGCTTGAACAATGGCGCCGAAGGACACAGCCGCAGCAAACAGTGCGACCAGACCACGACGCAAGATGACAGTGCGCATGGCGCTCTCTCCAAATATACGATTAGGGGGTTGGCTGCACCTGCTTGGCCGTTGGCGGCTGAGTAAGGTGAGTAGTACTTGTCGAATTCAGGTAAAGCTGGGTAAGGCTTAAATGCTCCAGCGAGCACTCAACAAACGTTCATTCAACACATTGGGGTCAAGGGGTTTCGGGCGGCGGGCCATGGCGCTGTAGAACGTCTCCAGGGCCTCGCTCAAGCGTTGTTCCAGCACCGGCACCAGTTGCGCCTGGGCGCTGCCTTCGCCGTAGGCGATCTGGCTGTCTTCGGCGAAAATCCCGTGGAGCAATTCCTGGGCTTTCAATGCCGACAGCACCGGCTTCAGCGCGTAGTCCACCGCGAGCATGTGGGCGATGCTGCCGCCGGTGGCCATCGGCAACACTATTTTGTGGGCCAGGGCGCGTTCAGGCAGCAGGTCGAGGATGGTTTTCAGCGCGCCGGAAAACGAAGCCTTGTACACCGGCGTGGCGATCACCAGGCCATCGGCGTTCGCCACTTGCTGCAACAGGTCGATGATTTTCGGGCTATCGAACCGCGCGTGCAGCAAGTCTTCGGCCGGGAAGTCCCGTATCTGATAACTCACCACTTCCACGCCTTGTTGCTGCAACCAGTTGCGGGTGTGATCCAGCAAGACCCCGGACCGGGAACGTTGGCTGGGGCTACCACCAAGTGTTACGACCAGCATGTAGGAAATTCCTTTGGAAAGTGTCGGCGGTTCGCTATGTGGCGATGGCGCCAAGATGGGACAGACCATATCAGCCAATTTATATATCTATAAATCTTATTTTTTCATTTGTTTATTCTTTAAATGCATATGCTGCCGACTAAATCGCAGGCATAAAAAAAGGCCGTCGAAACGGCCTTAAAACCCCTGCTATGTGAGACTTGAAATGCGCGCAAGTGTGGGAGCGGGCTTGCTCGCGAAAGCGGTGTGTCATTCAAAGATGCATCAACTGACAGTGCGCATTCGCGAGCAAGCCCGCTCCCACATGTGGTTGTGTGTCAGCGATTCGGTTGAGGCGTGAGCCGCAGGTACGGCTTCACCGCCCGGTAACCCTTCGGAAAGCGTTTCTTGATCTCTTCCTCGTCCTTGAGCGACGGCACTATCACCACTTCGTCACCGTCCTGCCAGTTGGCCGGGGTCGCGACTTTGTGGTTGTCGGTCAGTTGCAGCGAGTCGATCACCCGCAGGATTTCGTGGAAGTTGCGACCGGTGCTGGCCGGGTAGGTGATGGTCAGGCGAATCTTTTTGTTCGGATCAATCACGAACAGCGAACGCACGGTAAGGGTGTCACTGGCATTCGGGTGGATCAGGTCGTACAGGTCGGAGACCTTGCGGTCAGCGTCGGCCAGGATCGGGAAGTTGACGATGGTGTTCTGGGTTTCGTTGATGTCTTCGATCCACTTGTGGTGGGAGTCCACCGGGTCCACCGACAGCGCAATGGCCTTGACGCCCCGCTTGGCGAATTCATCCTTGAGCTTGGCGGTGAAACCCAGCTCGGTGGTGCACACCGGGGTGAAGTCCGCCGGGTGGGAAAACAGCACGCCCCAGCTATCGCCCAGCCACTCGTGGAAGCGAATCTTGCCGGCGCTGGAATCCTGTTCAAAGTCGGGGGCGATGTCGCCCAGTCTGAGGCTCATGGTGTGGCTCCTGATGAGTGCTTATGGAGCCCACTGTGCCTGTGTCGCGGATTATTTAAAAAGAATAAATATCGATTTATCTAGACGATAAAGGAATATTAAAAATCTGTTCATTGGACTTGGCAACGGGCGTGGATCAACATCCGCTTCAAGGTTCGAGAAGGCCTTGAGACGCTGTACAAAGAGGGGTTCAGGACGGGCTTGCGGGGGTTGAGCCCGGCTTGAAAAGTAAAGCACCCTGCCCGGCATTGCGCCGGGCAAGGTTTTACGCTCTTACTTGAACGCGTAGGTGTAGCTGAGGATTACGCGGTTTTCGTCCTGGGAACGGGTGTTCGCCAGGTCGGTACGCCACATCGCGTTTTTCCAGGCAACGCCCAGGTTTTTCAGCGGACCTTCTGGAACAACGTAAGCCAGGGTCAGGTCGCGTTCCCACTCGTTACGCTCGCCGACGGTGGTGTCGATGTTGCTACCTTTGAGGTAAACCACGCCGGCAGTCAGGCCAGGTACGCCGATCTTGGCGAAGTCATAGGCGTAGCGAGCTTGCCAGGTACGTTCGCCAGCACGGGCAAACTTCTGGATTTGCATGTCGGTGATGGTGCTGTTAGACGAGCCGTCACCTTGGTTCAGCCAAGGGAAGTCGCTGTCGCCCTTGGTGTACTGGTAGCCAGCACCGAAGGTGTGACCGGCAACCGAGTACAGCGCCAGGTAGCTGTACAGGTCGTTGTCGACCTTACCTTTGACCTTGGTGGCGTTGGTCGGATGATCCGAGTAGTAGCCGGAGGTGTAGTAACCGGCAGTATCACCGTTGGCACCGTTGTCACGGCTGCGGTAGTAGCGCAGGTCACTTTTCAGGACGCCAGGACCGATCGCCCAGTTGTGGACCAGGCCCAGGAAGTTCTGAGAGTAGAAATCCTTCAGCTCGCCGAAGTAGTACGAAGCGGTCAGGTCTTTGTTGATTTTGTAGTCAGCACCGGCGTAGTAGAACTTGTTGACGAAGTTACCAGCGTCGTAGTTCGAGCTGCCGTTGGCACCGGCCAGGGACAGACCTTCATTGTTGCTGGAGTTACGGCCTTTGGAGTGCTCGATCTGACCAGCAGTCAGGGTCAGGTCCTTGAACTCGTTCGAAGAGATCTCGCCGCCCTGGAAGGTTTGTGGCAACAGACGACCGTCGTTGGTCTTGATCACCGGGTTGTTCGGCTGCAAGGTACCGATCTTCAGCACGGTTTGGGAGATCTTGACCTTACCGGTCACGCCCAGGCTGGCGAAATCGTGAACGGCCTTGTTGCCATCACTTGGGAACACGGTGCCGCCGGAAGCAGTACCAGTGTAGTTACCGTGATCAGCGCGGCTGGAATCCAGACGCACGCCGTACAGGCCGATGGCGTCAAGACCGAAGCCCACAGTACCTTGGGTAAAACCCGAGATGAAACGCAGGTCGAAACCCTGACCCCATTCAGCGTTTTTGCTGCGGGTGTTCGAGGTAGCCGATGGCTTCAGATCGCGGTTGTCGGTGTTGATGTAAAAGTTACGTACGCCCAGCGTGATCTTGCTGTCATCGATAAAACCAGCGGCGCCTGCTTGTTGGGCGATTGCCCCCAAAGCTACGGCCAACGCCAATGTTGACTTCTTCATGTACCGCTCCTCTCATTTCTAATTTTTGTATTTCTTAGGTCTCGGGTCTGACGCCCTCGATCCACAGATGCGCGATTAGCACCGGATAGTGACTGACAAGTCAATCGTAACCTTGTGTGTCTACTACTTTCGTCTAACCGCAGTTAATTTGGTCCTTGCAGGGTAATGAGTTTTTCATACACCCAAAAAGAATTGTTTCGTCCTTTTTCATACCATTCAGGAATAACGCTTTCCATGGGACGGTCAAGCCGACAGGCGATGCCGCTCCATAAGCGTTTTCCGAAAGAGTATGTCTTTGCGCTTTTTTAGATCGTTTTGTGTTGACCAAACGGGGTCATACGTCACTCACGATCAAAAACGCGACGCCATCATGGCCAAACGCACATCATTCCGTCAATTTGTTACAGTTTTTGTATCGATGAAACTTTCCTGCCGTCCCAGCAATCCACCTCACCGTACCCGGTGATAATGTCACTTTGATGTCAGTTATATGTATAAATTGGCAAACCCTGTGTTCAGGGCCGATGCATCCGCCGAGGAGCATGACTCGCCAAAGTGACAGGCGAGAGGATTGCCCCCTCGCCCCTTCAGGCTTACAACGCCTTTTCGAAAATCTTCGAATTACGCTGATAGTTGTATAACGACGCCCGCGCCGACGGCAGGCGATCCACCGTGCTCGGCACAAAACCACGCTCGCGGAACCAGTGGGCGGTACGGGTCGTCAGCACGAACAGTGTCTTCAAACCCTGGGCCCGGGCACGGGTCTCGATGCGCTCCAGCAGTTCGTCACCGCGACCGCCATGGCGGTATTCCGGGTTCACGGCCAGGCACGCCAGCTCCCCTGCGTCGGAGTCGGCGATCTGATACAGCGCCGCACAGGCGATGATCATGCCTTCACGTTCCACCACGCTGAACTGCTCGATTTCCCGCTCCAGCACTTCCCGGGAACGACGCACCAGAATCCCCTGCTCTTCCAGCGGGCTGATCAGGTCCAGCAACCCGCCGACGTCTTCAATCGCCGCTTCGCGCACCAGTTCGAACTGTTCCTGGGCCACCAGCGTACCGCCGCCGTCCCGGGTGAACAGCTCGGTCAGCAAAGCACCATCTTCGGCATAACTGACAATGTGGCTGCGGCCTACGCCGCCACGGCAAGCTTCAGCCGCCGCGTCCAGCAGCTCAGCCTGGTAGTTGCTGCCCAAGCGTTGCAGGTGCGCAGGCACCTGTTGCGGCCGCAACTCACGCACCAGGCGGCCGTGCTCGTCGATCAGACCGAGATCGGCACCGAACAGCAGCAACTTGTCCGCGCCCAGGTCGATGGCCGCGCGGGTGGCGACGTCTTCACAGGCGAGGTTGAAGATTTCGCCGGTAGGCGAGTAGCCCAGCGGCGACAGCAGCACGATGGAGCGCTCGTCCAGCAGGCGGTTGATGCCCTTGCGGTCGACCCGGCGCACTTCGCCGGTGTGGTGATAGTCGACGCCTTCAAGTACACCGATCGGGCGCGCCGTCACCAGGTTGCCGCTGGCCACCCGCAGGCGCGAGCCCTGCATCGGCGAAGAGGCCATGTCCATCGACAAGCGCGCTTCGATAGCAATGCGCAGATGGCCGACCGCATCGATCACGCACTCCAGGGTTGCGGCATCGGTGATGCGCAAGCCTTCGTGGTAAGCCGGGGTCAGGCCGCGGGCGGCGAGGCGGGTTTCAATTTGCGGGCGCGAACCGTGGACCAGCACCAGTCGTACGCCCAGGCTGTGGAGCAGCACCAGGTCGTGGACGATATTGCCGAAGTTCGGGTGCTCTACACCATCGCCCGGCAGCATGACGACAAAAGTGCAATCCCGGTGGGCATTGATGTAAGGCGAAGCGTGACGAAGCCAATTGACGTATTCGGGCATAAAAACCTGGGCCTGTAATAAAAAGCAGCCAAAAATGGATGAATCGCAAAAACGCACAGCGGGCTGTTGGTTATCGTCGGAACAGGCTTGGCGACACGCTCGCTCTCCTTCTATGTACGGATGGGCAGGGGTTAATTTATGCAGGTGTCAGGCAGTAATGTTGAATCAGTTCACGCAATAGACGCACTGTAGGCGTCAAGCGTGACATTTCAAGGTACTCGCCTGGCTGGTGGGCGCAGGCGATATCGCCAGGGCCAAGCACCAGGGTCTCGCAACCAAGGCGCTGAAGATAAGGCGCTTCGGTGCCGAACGCCACTGCTTCGGCGCGATGACCGGTAAGTCGTTCAGCTACCCGCACCAACTCTGCATCCTCGGCCTGCTCGAACGGCGGCACTTCGGGGAACAGCGGCGCATAGTCGATCTTCACCTGATGGCGCTCGGCCAAGGGTTCGAGCTTCTGCCGGATGGCAGCGCGCAGCACCTGGGGATCCATGCCCGGCAGGGGCCGCAGGTCGAATTCCAGGGAGCATTGGCCGCAGATGCGGTTGGGGTTGTCGCCACCGTGGATGCAGCCGAAGTTCATGGTCGGCTGTGGCACGCTGAACTGCGGATTGCGGTATTCGCGCTGCCAGGCCAGGCGCAGGCCACGCAGTTCGCCAATGGCGTCATGCATGGCTTCGAGGGCGCTGTGGCCCAGGCTTGGGTCCGACGAATGGCCGCTGCGCCCGAGAATATCGATGCGCTCCATCATTACGCCCTTGTGCAGGCGGATGGGTTTGAGGCCGGTGGGTTCACCGATCACCGCCGCACGGCCCAAGGGACGACCCGCCTCGGCCAGTGCACGAGCACCGGCCATGGAGCTTTCTTCATCGCAGGTAGCAAGAATCAGCAGCGGCTGCTTGAAAGGCTGGTCGAGCAACGGCTGGACGGCTTCGATCACCAGGGCGAAAAAGCCCTTCATGTCACAGCTGCCCAGTCCTACCCAGCGGCCGTCGACTTCCGTCAGCTTGAGCGGATCGGTCTGCCATAGGGCGCCGTCGTACGGCACGGTGTCACTGTGGCCCGCCAACACCAGGCCGCCAGGGCCGGTGCCGAAACTGGCCAACAGGTTGAATTTGCCTGGGCTGACCTGCTGGATGTCGCAGGCAAAGCCCAGGTCTGCCAGCCAGGTGGCGAGCAAATCGATGACCGGGCGGTTGGATTGGTCGAGAGAGGCCTGGGTACAACTGACCGAAGGCGCGGCAATCAGCGCGGCGAATTGTTCTTTCATGGACGGTAAAGGCATGCGCTGTCTCTCAACTTCCCGGACGAACCCCATCATAGAGCTATCTGAGTGACACAATAAACCGTTGCGGCACGTTGCCGGGCTCAGTCCTGTACACTGCACGACCTTGGCAGCCACTCTTTTCCCCGGCTGCGCTCCCGATCCTGGATTTTCCGGCCATGCAGAAAGAAACCGAAATCAAGCTCCGTGTCAGCCGCGAAACCCTCGCCGCGCTGCGTGAGCACCCGTTACTGAAAAAACGCAACAAAAGTGGCTGGGAACGCCGTGAGTTGATGAACCAGTACTTCGACACCCCGGAACGCGACCTGGCCCAGGCCAAAGTGGCCCTGCGCCTGCGCAAAGACGGCGACGAAGTGATCCAGACCCTCAAGACCCGTGGCCAGAGCGTCGCCGGCTTGTCGGAACGCAATGAGTACAACTGGGACCTGGCCAAAGCCAAGCTCGACGTGAAGAAACTCGACGGCGAATGCTGGCCCGAGCAACTGGCCGAGCTGGACAAAAAGACCCTCAAGCCGATCTTCACCACCGATTTCGTCCGCGAACGCGCTGAAATCGCCTGGGGCCGCGGCAAGGCCAAGGTGGTGATCGAAGCCGCCCTGGACCTGGGCCACGTGGTTGCCGGCAAGCAGAAAGAAGAAATCTGCGAGCTGGAACTGGAACTGCGCGAAGGCGACCCGGCCGCCCTGCTGGAGCTGGCCGCTGAACTGGCCGCGACCCTGGCGCTGATGCCGTGCGATATCAGCAAGGCCGAGCGTGGCTATCGCCTGTTCGACGCCAACAGCTACTCCCTGAGCCTGCCGGCACCGCTGCTGCACGCCGAAATGCCGCTGGACGACGCATTTGCTGCCGTCATGTGGCATCTGTTGGGCAGCAGCCAGCGCCTGGCCGAGCAATACCGTTTCAACGGCCACTGGCGCCTGCTGCAGGACTGGGTGGAAAACCTCGGCGAACTGCGGGCCCTGCTCGGCAGCCTCGGCCAGGCCGCACCGCGTCAGTCCACCAGCGAATTGCGCGCCGCACTGGACGCCTTGCTGGAAGACTGGCGTCCGCTGGTCCAGGCCGGTGACGACGATGAAGACATCCGCAAGGCCGCGCCGGAGCAGTTCGCCGAAGAACTGGAAGACGTGCGCTGGGGCTTGTTCTCCCTGACCACTTCCCGCTGGCTGCTGGCCCGCACCTGGGCCGCGGATCGCAACGTGCGTGGCAATCGCCAGGGCGCTGCACAGCTGGCCAACTGGCTGCCGCGCCTGCTGGCCGATGACGCCGTTGCCCTGCAACTGCCGCGCTACCAGCAACAGCCGGAAGACCTGGCCGAGCAACTGCCGCGTATCGAACGCATCCTGGCCTGGCTGCACCATGCACGCCAGGTGCTGGATATCGCCGAGCTGGACCGTTTGTATGGCGAGCTGAACAAGCTGGCGCACCTGGCCAACCAGCCGATCACCGATGAGTCGCTGGATGCGCGGATGCATCAGGCGATTGCGGTGTATCAGAATCGCGCCTGGAAAACCCTGCTGCGCCTGTAAAACCTTGTGGCGAGGGAGCTTGCTCCCTCTTCACTAAAATCAGGCCAAGACAACTATCAGCGCAACACCGGCAAACTCGTGGTGGACTTGATCTCCGACAAGGCCACTATCGAGTTGACCTCCTGAATCCCCGGCACCATCGAGAGTTTTTCGAAGAAAAACCGCTCATACGCCTCGATGTCCGACGTGACGATCCGCAGTAGAAAGTCCACCGCCCCCATCAGCACATAACATTCCAGCACTTCCGGAAAACCGCGAATCGCCTCGGTGAACTCGGTGAAGTTGGAACGGCCGTGGGCGTTGAGTTTCACCTCGGCAAAAATCTGCGTATTAAGGCCGATTTTCTTGCGATCCAGCAGGGTGACTTGGCCGCGAATCACACCCTCCTCTTTCAGCCGCTGAATCCGGCGCCAGCACGGCGACTGCGACAGGCCGACCTGTTCGGCGATCTGCGCGCTGGAGAGCGAAGCGTCTTCCTGCAACAGCGCGAGAATGCGCCGGTCGTACACGTCCAATTCAGCGTGCATAGAAATACCCATTAATCATGATTTAAAGAATTACATGATTCTCTTATAAGCCAATACAGGCTGTTTTAGATAAGAAATCTCCCGCGACGAATGCAAAAATTTCTCCAGTCGAATCCGGAGAATCATCATGCACGTCGTCGAAGCCTCCCACCCCGCCCAACGCGTTGACGCCTGGGCCGTCAGCAATGCCCACTGCCAGGCGCACTATCAAATGCTCGCCGAGGCTGAACCCGACGTGTTGTGCCGGGTGCTCAACTATTTTGCCCTGCAGTTCCTGGTGCCACGTCAGGTGAGCGTGCAGCGTGAAGACGACCTGCTGGCGATCGATATCGTGATGGATGGCCTGAGCTGGCACCGGGCCCAGGTGATCGGCGAAAAACTTCGTAACCTGATCAGTGTGTGCTCGCTGGAGCTGCGCCCGGTAGATGCTGCGCGGCCTCTGGCGGTCCAGGCGGCCGCTCAGTAAAAGCCTGCAATAAACCCCGGAGGCCGAAGCGCAAAGGGTGACTAGCCTGAGGACTACGCCTAATCGTTGCCCAGGAACGTCACCATGTCCGTTGCGCCAAATCCCCAGGATCGCTGGCTGGAAATCCATCAGTTGTTGCCTGCCCTGATCGACCAGGGCCTGGTGCCCGCCGACCTGGCTCTACCGGCGAACAGTGGGCTGCATCCCCTGGAATGCATTGCCAGCCATGGGCCGTCTCTGGAAATGCTGACCGAATGGCTCGCCCGCCACTGCGGCCAGCCCTACCTGCGTATCGACCCGTTGAAAATCGACGTCGCGGCGGTGGTGCCGCTGATGTCCTATGCCTTTGCCCAGCGCCACAAGATCCTGGCCGTTGCGGTCGACGCCCACAGCGTTACCGTCGCCAGTGCCCAGCCTTACGTGTGCAGTTGGGAAGCCGGCCTGGCTCAGGTGTTGAAGCGCTCCATCAAGCGGGTGCTGGCCAATCCCCAGGAGATCCAGCGCTGCACCGTGGAGTTTTACCGACTGGCGAAATCGGTCAGCGGCGCCATTGATCAAAAAACCTCCGGCGCGCCGAATATCGAACAACTGCTCAATCTCGGCGCCAGCGACCAGGAGCCCGACGCCAACGACGCGCACATCGTCAACATCGTCGACTGGCTGTTGCAGTACGCCTTTGGCCAGCGGGCCAGTGATATCCATATCGAACCCGGACGCGATCAGGGGCGCGTGCGTTTTCGCATCGACGGGCTGCTGCATGACGTCTATCAATTCCCATCCCAGGTGACGATGGCGGTGGTCAGCCGCCTGAAAAGCCTGGGCCGGATGAACGTGGCGGAAAAACGCAAACCCCAGGACGGCCGGGTGAAGACCAAAAGCCCCACGGGCGGGGAAGTGGAGCTGCGCCTGTCGACCTTGCCCATAGCCTTCGGCGAAAAGCTGGTGATGCGAATTTTTGACCCGCAGGTGCTGCACAAGGATTTCCAGCAACTGGGACTTTCCAGCGACGACCTGCAACGCTGGCAATCCATGACCGGCCAGGCCAACGGCATCATCCTGGTCACCGGCCCTACCGGTTCCGGCAAGACCAGCACGCTGTACACCACGCTCAAGCAACTGGCCACTCGCGAGGTCAACCTGTGCACCGTCGAAGACCCGATCGAGATGGTGGAGCCGGCCTTCAACCAGATGCAGGTGCAGCACAACATCGACCTGACCTTCGCCAGCGGCATCCGCGCCCTGATGCGCCAGGACCCGGACATCATCATGATCGGCGAGATTCGCGACCTGGAAACCGCAGAAATGGCGATCCAGGCCGCCCTGACCGGGCATCTGGTGCTGTCGACGTTGCACACCAACGATGCGCCCGGCGCCATCAGCCGCTTGCTGGAACTGGGCATTCCCCATTACCTGATCAATGCCACGCTGCTGGGGGTGATGGCCCAGCGCCTGGTCAGGCTGTTGTGCCCGCACTGCAAGCGGCAAGCCGGGCAGGTCCATCAGGCAGTGGGTTGCGGCGAGTGCCGGGAAAGTGGCTATCGGGGTCGAGCCGGGGTCTACGAGATCATGCTGATGAACGATCGCCTCAAGGCCCTGGTCAGCCCGGGCACCGACCTCCAGGCCCTGCGTCTGGCGGCCCTTGACCAGGGAATGTGCAGCTTGCGGTCCGCCGGTATGCGCAAGGTAATGGCAGGACTGACAACACTTGAAGAGGTACTGCGAGTGACGCCTGGGGATTCAGAAACAAATCCTTTGATCGATGGCGCGGTAATCCGTCCTTATCGGTGACAACACCGTTACAATCGGAAAAACCTCGCTTCACCGTCACCAGACAAGGAATCGTTATGCAGATCGGAACCGTACTGCTTCTTTTTGTAGGCTTGGCCGTCGCCATCCTTTTCATGGGTTTCAAGGTGGTCCCGCAGGGTTACCAGTGGACAGTCGAGCGCTTCGGCCGCTACACCAACACCCTCAAGCCCGGCCTGAACATCATCATTCCGGTCATGGACCGCATCGGTCGCAAGATCAACGTGATGGAAAGCGTGCTGGATATCCCACCCCAGGAAGTCATCACCGCTGACAACGCCACGGTGCAGATCGACGCCGTGTGCTTCTTCCAGGTGGTCAATACCGCCCAGGCTGCCTACGAGGTGAACAACCTCGAACACGCCATCCGCAACCTGTTGCAAACCAACATCCGTACCGTGCTCGGCTCCATGGAGCTGGATGCGATGCTCAGCCAGCGTGACGGCATCAACGAAAAACTGCTGCGCACCGTCGACGAAGCCACCGCACCGTGGGGCATCAAGATCACCCGGATCGAGATCAAGGACATCAGCCCGCCTGCCGACCTGATGGCCGCCATGTCCGGCCAGATGAAGGCCGAGCGGATCAAGCGTGCGCAGATCCTCGAGGCCGAAGGCCTGCGAGCCTCCGCGATCCTGACCGCCGAAGGCAAGAAGCAGGCGCAGATCCTGGAGGCCGAAGGTGGTCGTCAGGCCGCCTTCCTGGAATCCGAAGCCCGCGAACGTCAGGCCGAGGCCGAAGCCCGCGCCACTCAAGTGGTATCGGAAGCCATCGCCACCGGTAACGTGCAGGCCATCAACTACTTCGTCGCCCAGAAATACATCGACGCACTGGGCAAGCTGGCCTCGGCCAACAACAGCAAGGTGATCCTGATGCCGCTGGAAGCCAGCCAGGTGATTGGCGCAGTCGGCGGCATCGGCGAAATCGTCAAGGCAACCTTCGACAACAAGAAAGCCTGAGGCACGCACCATGTGGGAATTCCTGCAGCACCTGTCGTTTTGGGACTGGCTGGCACTGGGCACGGTGCTGTTGATCCTTGAAGTGTTCGGTGCCGGTGGTTATCTGCTGTGGATGGGCATCGCCGCGGCAGCCGTGGGCGTGATCAAGTTCCTGGTGCCGAGCCTGGGGCTGGAGTGGCAACTGCTGCTGTTCGCCGTGTTGTCGATCCTCACGGCGGTGTACTGGTGGCGACGCCAGCGCAGCAGCGCCAAGGTCAGCGACCAGCCGGGGCTGAACATGCGCGGCTCCGAGTTGATCGGTCGCACCTTTGTGGTGCATCAGGCCATCGTCGAGGGCCGTGGCAAGATCAAGGTGGGTGACGGTGTGTGGATGGCATCCGGGCCGGACGCGCCGGCTGGGGCACACGTACGTGTCATTGGTCAGGAAGGCGTGATTTTGCAGGTTGAAACTGTTTAGTCATCCATGGAACTCGGCTGGGCTATCTACAATCAAACTGTTCAGATAACCCAGTCGGAGTCACCCATCATGCGTCTAAAATATGCTGTCGCAACCCTCGCTGTGCTTTCCCTTCCTGTCGGTTCAGCCATGGCCGACAGCTTCTGGCGTAATGTCATCTCATCGGGTGCCACGACCGGCTCGACGTACCTGACCTTCAAGGACCACAAAATGGTAGTCGCCGCCCAGGACGACGCCGGTAGCTTCGTCGCCAGTGACGGCAACATCCGTGGCCCATACCTGGAAGCTGCGATGCAGAAAGTCCGCGCCGATAACCCTGGCCTCAAGGCCACGGATATGGACCTGGCGAACGCAATCCTGGCAAAAAACGCCATTGCTTCCGAGTAATACCGCCGCATAAAAAATGCCGTTCCTCGAGAGCGGCATTTTTTTGCCCTGATTTCCTACGCCAGACGCTGGCGATTCCGCATCTGAACAGGAAAAGTCCTGTCGAGTTGCAGGCGCGCCCGGCAACAAGCTATCGATTCCCTTCAGACTGAGTGAATCGATGACCATGCAAAAACTCTCCTACGCCCTGCTGCTCGCCGCGGTTGCCACGCCTTATGCCCAGGCAGAAAGCTGGTACGGGTCGGCAAAGCTCAACAGCGCCCGGCAGAATCTCTCAAGCTCACTGCTGACCAGCCCACGCGTAACCCACCGGGTAGAAGCCCCCGACAGCAGCAAGACGTTCACCGGCTCATTCGCCGTGGGCTATGCCTTTGCCGATGGCTGGCGCCTGGAGGGGGAATACACGATGCCCAGCCACTCGACCTTCAAATCCCATTGGGCACCGTTCAATGCCAACGTCAACAGCCTGCGCACCGACAGCCAGCGCCTGATGCTCAACGGTTATAAAAACATCCCGATCAATGAATGGCTGTCGTTCTACGGTATGGCGGGAGTCGGCGTGGCCCAGGTTGACGCCGAGGGTTACCAGACCAACGACACCCGCCGTTTCGCCAGCAATCGCCAATACAACTTCGCCTACAGCGTTGGCCTGGGGCTGGATGCCAAGGTCAGCGAAACCCTGACCCTGGGTACCGGCTGGCGTTACGTGGACATGGGCGGGATCGAGACCGGCTACAACACGTTCGCCAATCGGATAAACGCCCGGGACGAACAGCTCAAAGGCAAGCTCAAAGAGCAGAACGTGTTTCTTGAGGCACGCGTTGCCTTCTGACACCGATGCTGAAATGCCGCTCCCGAGGCGGCATTTTTTGTTTCAGGCGGGACGATTCATTCACAGACGACAGGCTATATTCAGTCGAGCCGTGCAACCATGCCCGGCATTGATATGCTTTTTTCTCATCGCCTTCTGAAACGGATGCCTTCAACGTCATGAGCCAACTGCCCTTTCTGCCGTTCTCCAAGCCCACCATTGATGAAGCCACCATCTCGGCGGTAGGCGACGTACTGCGCTCCGGCTGGATCACCAGCGGGCCGAAAGTGCAGGCGTTCGAGGCGCAGTTGTCGGAATATTTTGGGGGGCGCCCGGTGCGTACCTTCAACTCGGGCACCTGCACCATGGAGATTGCCTTGCGCATCGCCGGTATCGGGCCTGGTGACGAAGTCATCACCACCCCGATTTCGTGGGTAGCCACGGCCAACGTGATTCTGGAAGTCGGTGCCACGCCGGTGTTCGCCGACATCGACCCGGTGACCCGCAATATCGACCTGGCCAAGGTGGAAGCCGCGATCACACCGCGGACCAAGGCAATCATCCCGGTATACCTGGCGGGCCTGCCGTTGGACATGCCATTGCTCTACGCGCTGGCCAACAAGTACAACCTGCGCATCGTCGAAGATGCAGCCCAGGCCCTGGGTTCCAGCTGGGATGGCCAACGCATTGGCGCTACCGGCGATTTCGTATCGTTCAGCTTCCAGGCGAACAAGAACATCACCTCGTCCGAAGGCGGCTGCCTGGTATTGAACAACGCTGAAGAAGCGCGCCTGGCGGAAAAATATCGCCTGCAGGGCGTGACCCGCACCGGCTTCGATGGCCTGGACGTGGATGTGTTGGGCGGCAAGTTCAACATGACCGACATCGCAGCAGCCATCGGCCTGGGCCAGTTTGCCCATATCGAGAAGATCACTGCCCACCGCCAGGAACTGGCACGGCACTATTTCGAATGCTTCGGCAGTGATTTTGAAGCGCAGTACGGTGCGCAATTGCCACCGGCAGACTTCGAAAACAGCAACTGGCACCTGTTCCAGCTGGTACTGCCGGAGCGTCAGGACGGCCTGCCCGCACGCGCCACGTTCATGGAGCAGATGCAGGCCCATGGCGTCGGCATTGGCTATCACTACCCACCGATCCACCTGCTGAGCTTGTACAAGGCACAGGGATTCAAGGAAGGCATGTTCCCGGTAGCGGAAAAAGTGGGGCGTTTGATTGTGTCGTTGCCGATGTTCACGGCGATGACGAAAGCGGACGTAGAGCGTTCGGTAGCGGCGGTAAAAGCGGTGTTGAAGCGCTGACAAAACCTTTGCGGGAGCCGGTTGCCGGCTCCCGCAGCGGGATCACTCGCCGATGGCAGCCTTGTAGCCGGCAGCGTCCAGCAATTTTTTCAGTTCATCCGGGTTGCTTGGCTTGAGCTTGAAGATCCAGGCGCCGTAAGGGTCGGAGTTCAACAGCTCTGGCTCACCGCTCAAGGCGTCGTTCACCGCGATCACTTCGCCAGCAATTGGCGAGTAGATATCCGAAGCGGCCTTCACCGATTCAACCACGCCGGCCTGGTCAGCCGCCTTGAACACGTTGCCGACTTCGGTCAACTCAACGAACACTACATCCCCCAATGCTTCCTGGGCATGGTCCGAGATCCCGACGGTCACGGTGCCGTCAGCTTCCAGACGGGCCCATTCGTGACTTTCGGCAAAACGCAGGTCGGCAGGGATATCGCTCATAGTCTGTGTCCTCAAGGAAAAATGTCAGCGGCCATTGGCCCGCCGGAAAAGTTAGATCAATGTTTTGCCATGGCGCACGAACGTCGGTTTGACCACCCGAACCGGGTACCACTTGCCGCGGATTTCCACCTCGGCCCGGTCAGCAGTCGCCGACGGCACACGCGCCAGGGCAATGGATTTGCTTAGCGTAGGAGAGAAACTACCACTGGTGATCTCTCCTTCGCCAACATTGGCGATACGAACCACCTGGTGAGCGCGTAAAACCCCGCGCTCTTCCAGCACCAGGCCGACCAGCTTGGACTTCACACCCGCAGCCTTTTCGGCTTCCAGGGCGGCGCGGCCGATGAAATCCCGCTCGGCCGGCTCCCAGGCGATGCTCCAGGCCATGTTGGCTGCCAGGGGCGAAACGTCCTGATGAATATCCTGACCGTAGAGGTTCATGCCGGCCTCAAGGCGCAGCGTGTCGCGGGCGCCGAGGCCGATAGGCGAAATGCCTGCGCCTACCAGGTCGTTGAAGAACGCCGGGGCCTGATCGGCCGGCAGGACAATTTCAAGACCGTCTTCGCCGGTGTAACCGGTGCGCGCGATAAACCAGTCGCCGTCAGCCAGGCCTTCAAAGGGCTTGAGCTGATGGATCAGGGTGGCGCGGGACTGGGTCACCAGTTCAGCGATCTTTTGCCGGGCATGGGGGCCTTGAATGGCGAGCATGGCCAATTCGGGCCGCTCGCGGAGCTGGGCCTGATAGCTGCCGAGCCGAGCCTGCATCCAGGCCATGTCCTGGTCACGGGTGGCGGCGTTGACCACCAGCCGGTAACCGCCCTCGGTACGGTAGACGATCATGTCGTCCACCACGCCGCCCTGCTCGTTGAGCATGGCGCTGTATAACGCGCGGCCGCAGCCGTGCAATCGGTCAACATCATTGGCCAGCAAATGCTGGAGCCATTCCTTGGCCTGGGGGCCTGTGATATCGATCACGGTCATATGGGATACATCGAACACCCCGCAGTCGCGTCGCACCTGATGGTGCTCCTCAACCTGCGAGCCGTAGTGCAAAGGCATATCCCAACCGCCAAAATCGACCATTTTCGCGCCAAGGGCGAGATGCAGGTCATACAGAGGCGTGCGCTGTCCCATGGGTTTCTCCTTCCGGGCGTGGCGAAGGTGCGGACGGTCGCCGTTCGGGCCGCACGCCTTGAAATACAAGGCCTGTAGCCGCGTTCAGCAACCCGATCTGAAAGATCGACCGCACCGAATGCCGCGCATTGTAGCCTCAAGCCGTAGGACTGGCACCTAACCGATTCGTCGCGCCGAACGTCGGATCAACCCGATGACCGGTAACAGCCCCACCAATACCAGGGTCAGGGCCGGCAGCGAAGCCCGCGCCCACTCCCCTTCGCTGGTCATCTCGAAAATCCGCACCGCCAGCGTGTCCCAGCCGAACGGGCGCATCAGCAGGGTCGCCGGCATTTCCTTGAGCACATCGACAAACACCAGCAGCGCCGCGCTCAGGGTGCCCGGCAGCAAAAGTGGCAGATACACTTTGCAAAACAGTCGCGGCCCGCTGACCCCAAGACTGCGGGCGGCTTCCGGCAAGGATGGACGGATTCGCGCCAGGCTGTTTTCCAGCGGCCCGTAGGCCACCGCAATGAAGCGCACCAGATACGCCAGCAGCAAGGCCGACAAACTGCCCAGTAACAGCGGTTTGCCGGCGCCCCCCAGCCAGCCGGAGACCGGGATCACCAGTTCACGATCCAGGTAGCTGAACGCCAGCATGATCGACACCGCCAGTACCGAGCCGGGCAGCGCGTAGCCTACGTTGGCCAGACTGATGCCGGAGCGGATGGCCCGGGTGGGCGCCAGGCGATGGGCGAACGCCAGCACCAGGGCCACGCTGACGGTGATCAGGGCAGCCATACCGCCCAGGTACAGGGTATGGACGATCAAACCGGCGTAGCGCTCGTCCAGGTCGAAACGGCCACGCTGCCAGAACCAGGCCACCAGTTGCAGCATCGGGATCACGAACGCGCAGGCGAACACCAATCCGCACCAACCACTGGCCGCCGCAGCCTTGAAGCCGCGCAGGTGGTAAAGCGCCTTGCCGCGAGGTCGCTCATTGGTCGGCCGGCTGGCGCCCCGGGCACGGCGTTCGCCGTACAGCACCAGCATCACCACCAACAGCAACAGGCTGGCCAGTTGCGCGGCACTGGAGAGGCTGAAAAAGCCGTACCAGGTCTTGTAGATGGCGGTGGTAAAGGTGTCGAAGTTGAACACCGAGACGGCGCCGAAATCAGCCAGGGTTTCCATCAGCGCAAGGGCCACGCCCGCACCGATGGCGGGACGCGCCATGGGCAGGGCCACCCGCCAGAACGCTTGCCACGGCGACTGCCCCAAGACACGCGCCGCTTCCATCAGGCCTTTGCCCTGGGCGAGGAACGCGGTGCGTGCCAGCAGATAAACATAGGGGTAGAACACCAGCACCAGCACGATGATCACACCGCTGGTCGAGCGCACACGCGGCAGGCGCAAGCCTGTACCAAACCATTCGCGCAGCAGGGTTTGCACCGGGCCGGAGAAGTCCAGCAGGCCGACGAAGACGAAGGCGAGCACATAGGCGGGAATCGCGAAGGGCAGCATCAACGCCCAGTCCAGCCAGCGCCGGCCGGGGAATTCGCAGAGGCTGGTCAGCCAGGCCAGGCTGACGCCCAGCAGCGTAACGCCCACACCGACGCCCAGCACCAGGGTCAAGGTGTTGCCCAGCAGACGTGGCATCTGGGTTTCCCACAGGTGGGACCAGATTTGATGGTCGATGGTCTGCCACGACAGCAACAGCACGCTCAGCGGCAGCAGCACCAGGGCGGCAACGGTGAAGACCGGCAGGTACCAGCGGCGTTGGGCGGGATGGGCCAAAGGTTAATTCTCAGAGAATGAATAGCTTGAAGCCAGCGCTAACCAATGTGGGAGCGGGCTTGTGTGGGAGCGGGCTTGCTCGCGAAAGCGGCGTGTCAGTCAACGCCTATGTGACTGATACACCGCTTTCGCGAGCAAGCCCGCTCCCACACAAACCCGCCCCCACATTTAGATCGGCGGCGCCTTGCAAATTGTATCTAGTTCCAGCCAGCGCGATCCATCAAGCGAATCGCCTCAGCCTGACGCTTGCCCGCCACTTCCACCGGCAATGTGTCAGCCACAAACTTGCCCCAGGTCGCCACCTCCGCCGACGGCGGCACCGCCGGGTTGGCCGGGAATTCCTGGTTCACATCCGCAAAGATCTTCTGCGCTTCCGGCGTGGTCATCCACTCCACCAGCGCCTTGGCTGCTTCCGGGTGCGGTGCATGCTTGGTCAGGCCGATGCCCGACAGGTTGACGTGCACCCCGCGGTCGCCCTGGTTCGGCCAGAACAACTTCACCGCCAGGTCCGGCTTCTGCTTGTGCAGGCGGCCGTAGTAGTAGGTGTTCACGATGCCCACGTCACACTGCCCGGCGTTGATCGCTTCCAGCACGGCAATGTCATCGGAGAACACGTCGGTGGACAGGTTGTTGACCCAGCCCTTGACGATTTCTTCGGTCTTGGCCGCGCCGTGGGTTTCGATCAGGGTGGCGGTCAGCGACTGGTTGTAGACCTTCTTCGCGGTGCGCAGGCACAGGCGGCCTTCCCACTGTTTGTCGGCCAGGGCTTCGTAGGTGGTCAGGTCGCTCGGTTTCACGCGATCGGTGGAGTAGGCGATGGTCCGCGCTCGCAGGCTCAGGCCAGTCCAGGCATGGGCCGAAGAACGGTATTGAAGGGGAATATTCTTGTCGATCACCGCAGAGGTGAACGGCTGCAGGATGCCCATCTGCTCGGCCTGCCAGAGGTTACCGGCGTCGACGGTGAGCAGCAGGTCGGCGGTGGCGTTTTCACCTTCGGCCTTGATGCGCTGCATCAGCGGCGCTTCCTTGTCGGTGATGAACTTCACCTGCACGCCGGTCTTCTTGGTGTAGGCGTCGAACACCGGCTTGATCAGTTCGTCGATGCGCGAGGAGTAGACCACGACCTCATCGGCCGCCTGCACGGTGGTGCTGCCGATAAGAGTGAGTGCCAGGGCAGTCAGGAGGCGCTTGGGTGCCAGCATGGGTGCGGTCTCTCATTTGCAAAAAGAGCGCAAATGATAAGGACTCACATTTGGTAACGCTCAACGGAGCCGTTACCAGATGTTGCGCAGCACCCTCAGGCCTTGGCCAGCTCCGGCAAATCCCCGGTCAAACCCAATGCCTGACGCACAAACAACGCCTTGGCCTCCGGCATCTGCTCAACCACCTTCAGCCCTGCATTACGCAGCCAGCGCAACGGCAGTTGATCGGCCTGGAACAACCGCTCAAAGCCTTCCATCGCCGCCATCAGCGCCAGGTTGTGCGGCATGCGCCGACGCTCGTAACGGCTGAGCACCTTCACATCCGCCAGGCGCTCGCCGCGCTCGTTGGCCGCCAGCAGGACCTCGGCCAGCACGGCCGCATCGAGGAAGCCCAGGTTCACCCCCTGCCCCGCCAGCGGATGAATGACGTGGGCCGCGTCGCCAATCAATGCCAGGCCTTCGGCCACGTAACGTTTGGCGTGGCGCTGACGCAACGGCACGCACAGCCGTGGATCGGCGCTTATCACGCTGCCCAGGCGGCCTTCGAAGGCATTTTCAAGTTCACGGCAGAAGCTTTCATCGTCCAGCGCCATCAAGCGCTCGGACTCACTCGGGGTGGTCGACCAGACGATCGAACACCAGTCTTCCTGCCCGTCCCGCACCAGCGGCAGGAATGCCAGCGGGCCATTGTCGGTAAAACGCTGCCAGGCCGTCTTTTGATGCACCTGGCTGCTGCGCACACTGGTGACGATGGCGTTGTGCAAATAATCCCACTCACGGGTAGCAGTGCCGGTCAGGCGACGTACTGCCGAGTTGGCACCGTCCGCCGCGACCACCAGTGGCGCGCGCAAGGTGCGGCCATCGGCGAGGGTCAGCAGCCAGTCATCGCCGGAGCGGCGCATCTGTTCCAGGCGCGCATTGGCCAGCAGGCCGAGGTCGCAGTCGTGCAGGCGGTCGAGCAAGGCGTCCTGGACCACACGGTTTTCGACGATATGCCCCAGCACCTCAGCATGCACGCTGGCCGCCGAGAAGTGGATCTGCCCGGTGCCGCTGCCGTCCCACACCTGCATCTCGCCGTACGGGCTGGCACGTCGCTCGACAATCCCGTCCCACACGCCAAGGCGCTCGAGGATGCGCTGGCTGGCGGCCGACAAGGCGCTCACCCGCGGTTCGAACGCAGCATGAGGGTCGAACGGCTTGACACTCAGCGGGCTGCCGTCGAGCAGCAGCACCTGCAGGCCACTGCCCTGCAACGCCAGCGCCAGGGCGCTTCCGACCATTCCGGCCCCGACAATCAGCACATCTGCGCGCATGTCCATGCTTTAAGCCTGTCTCGATTGCAGCTTGCGCCGCACGTAAAGGGTTTTGTCGACCCGCGCCACCAGGGTGCCGGAGCCGTCATGAATCTGTACCTTGAGCTGCGGTAAATACTTGTCGCCGCTGGCGGTGTGCTGGCGAATCTCGTCCAGCAACGCCTGGTCGATGGAAAATTCGGCGAACACCGGGCCTTTGCCCGGCGAGATAAAGTCGATAGCGGCAGCCTTGTCCCAGACAATGTAGTCGCGGCCCAGGTTCTCCATCAGCATCAGCATGTAGAACGGGTCGACCATCGAATACAGGCTGCCGCCAAACTGCGTGCCGACGTAGTTGCGGTTGTACCAGCCCAGGCCCATGCGCACCTTGACCTCGCGGAAATCGCTGCCGATGTGCAACACCCGAACTCCGGCCCCGAGGTACGGCGGGTACAGGGTCATGATCCAGCGCAACAGCCGCGCCTTGCCCAGGCGTCGGGTCAGCCACTCACGCATCGGGACGGGTACCCAGGCCCATGGCCTGGCGCGCGAACCAGCGCTTGGCCGGCGGCAGCAAGTCGAGGCCCAGCAAGCCCATGTTGCGGCCCAGCGCGACCAACGGTTGCGCACTGCCAAACAGGCGGGTGACCTGATCGGAGAAGCCGACGGTGAGTTTCTGGTCCATGCGCTGACGCTCGCGGTACGCCTGCAGTGTCGCCAGGTCGCCCGGAATCGCCGGCCCGGCCAGCAGCGCCTCGGCCAACGCGTAGGCATCCCGCAGGGACAGGTTGAAGCCCTGACCGGCAATCGGGTGCAGGCTGTGGGCGGCATTGCCAAGTACGGCCAGATGAGAGCGCACTTGTTCTTCCGCTTCCACGAGCGTCAGCGGGTACAGGTGGCGCGCACCGACTTGCTTGAGGGTGCCCAGGCGGTAGCCGAACACGCCCTGCAGTTCACTCAGGAAGCTGCGTTCGTCCAGATCGGCCAGGCGCTTGGCGTCCATGCCGACGCGGGTCCAGACCAGCGCGCAGCGGTTGTCCGGCAACGGCAGCAAGGCCATCGGGCCTTCGTCGGTGAACCGCTCGAACGCCTCGCCGTTGTGGGCCTCGCTTGGGGTGATGTTGGCGATCAGCGCGCTCTGGTTGTACGGCCGCTTTTTAACGCCGATGCCCAGTTGCTCGCGCAAACCTGAGCGACCGCCATCGGCCAGCACCGCGAGGTCGCACTCCAGCACGGTTTCGTCATTGAGGGTCAGGCGGTAGCCATCGGCAAGCGGCTCCATGCGCGTAACTTCCGCCGGGCAACGCCAACTGACCACGTCCTTGTCCAGCCCTTGCCACAGGCATTGGCCCAGCCAGGCGTTTTCCACCACGTAGCCAAGCGCCGGCACACCCTCTTCCATGGCCGACAGGCGCGCGGTAGAGAAGCGGCCACGGTCCGACACATGAATCTGTTTGATCGGCTCGGCGCGGCGAGAGATTTCCTGCCACACGCCCAACCGTTGATAGATCTGCCGCGCGCCAAAGGACAGCGCTGAAGAACGCGCGTCATAGCTCGGCTGGTAGCTGTCGCCGGGGGCAAACGGCTCGATTAGCACGATCTTCCAGCCCCGGGCCTTGGCTCCGGCCTGCAAGGCCAATGCGAGGCTGGCACCCACCAGGCCGCCGCCGATAATCGCCAGGTTGACCCGGCTCATCGGGCGCTCGCCATCAATGCTTCGATCTCGGCGACGGACTTGGGCACGCCACCGGTCAGAATTTCACAGCCTTGCTTGGTCACCACCACGTCGTCCTCGATGCGTACGCCAATGCCACGCCATTTCTTCGCCACGTTCTGGTTGTCCGGCGAGATGTAAATCCCCGGCTCCACGGTCAGTGCCATGCCGACTTCCAGCACCCGCCACTCGCCGCCGACCTTGTATTCGCCGACATCGTGCACATCCATCCCCAGCCAGTGGCCGGCGCGGTGCATGTAGAAGGCTTTATAGGCTTCACTGGCGATCAGTTCGTCGACATCACCCTGCAACAATCCCAGCCTCACCAGCCCGGCAGTGATCACTTGCACCGTCGCCTCGTGGGCCTGGTTCCAATGCTTGTTCGGGGCGATTTCGGCAAAGGCGGCTTCCTGGGAAGCCAGCACGATTTCATAAATCGCCTTCTGCTCGGCGGAAAACTTGCCGCTCACCGGCCAGGTGCGGGTGATGTCGCTGGCGTAGCAGTCGATCTCGCAGCCGGCGTCGATCAGCACCAGGTCGCCGTCCTTGAGCACCGCGTCATTCTGCTGGTAATGCAGGATGCAGCTGTTGCGCCCCGAGGCGACGATGGAACCATAGGCCGGCATCTTCGCCCCGCCCTTGCGAAACTCGTAGTCGAGCTCCGCTTCCAGGCTGAACTCATGCAACCCGGCGCGGCTGGCCTGCATCGCCCGTACATGGGCCGCGCAGGAAATCCGCGCCGCCTCGCGCATCACCTTCACTTCTGCCGCCGATTTATACAGGCGCATGTCATGAAGCAGATGATCCAGGGCAACAAATTCGTTCGGTGGCTGGGCGCCGAGGTGCGCTTTAGAGCGGATCACGTTGATCCACTCCATCAGGTGCCGGTCGAATTCGGCATTGCTGCCCATGGCCGAATACACCCGGTCGCGGCCTTCGATCAGGCCGGGCAGGATGTCGTCGATATCGGTAATCGGGAAGGCGTCATCGGTGCCAAAATCGCGAATCGCGCCTTCGGTGCCCGCTCGCAGGCCGTCCCACAGTTCGCGCTCGGCATTGCGTTCGCGGCAGAACAGCACGTACTCGCCGTGCTGGCGGCCGGGCATCAGCACGATCACCGCCTCCGGTTCGGGGAAGCCGCTCAGGTACTGGAAGTCGCTGTCCTGGCGGTAGACGTGCTCGACGTCACGGTTGCGGATGGCTACCGCGGCCGCCGGCAGGATGGCGATGCTGTTGGGTTCCATCTGCGCCATGAGCGCCTTGCGGCGCCGGGTGTATTCCGCTTTGGGGATATGGATCATGGGCAGATGGGCTTCCTTTCTTAGTGCAGCGACGGCTTGGGTGCAGCGGGCTCAGCCGATTTACGGGTCTCGGTGAACAGCAGCAGCGGCGCGACGCGCAGGTATTCCATGACTTCCATGTAGTCGCTTTCGCCGTCTTCGGACTCTTCCAGGGCGTCTTGCACCTGAGAGATGGCGGCCAGGTCCTGCAGCACTTCCTGGGCATCGGTGCTCAGGTCGAGGCCGCCGGCGTTCACGCCGAAACCGTGGAGGAAGCCTTGGCACCATTGGCCCAACGCGGCGGCGCGCTCGGTGAGCGGCGCGTCATCGGTAGGCAGCAGCAGGACGACGGTGACGTCATCACCGGTCAGCTCGCCTTTAACCATCTCTTGCAGGCCGATGAGCGCATTGCGCACGTTTTCGGTAGGCTCGGTTTCCAGCAGCTCGGCGACGTCGGCCAGCCAGTTGTCGGCATCAAAGCCGACACCGGTGCAACTGCGGCCCAGCAGCACGCCGTGCAGTTCGGCAGGCGAGCAAGGATGACCGCTGGAACTCAGCAGTTTGGAAAAAGCATCGTACGGGGAGTTCTGAATGGGCATGGTGAGCTAGGCGCCAGACGGCGCAATGTCTAGAATGAAGCGCTGTATCCTAGCATCGGCAGACGTACCAAGACTATCGAGGGCGTCAGATCGTTTATCCAGCAGTTGCCATTCATCAGACAAAATCCAGTGGAACCCAATGGAAGACACCGACCTGCAAGCGCTGATGGCCAGACTCGAGCTGCTAATTAACCGGGTCGAGCAACTTAAGAGCCAAAACGGACTCCTATTAGCTCAGGAAAAGACCTGGCGCGAGGAACGCGCTCACCTCATTGAAAAAAACGAAATCGCCCGGCGTAAGGTCGAATCGATGATTTCGCGCCTGAAGGCCCTGGAGCAAGACTCATGAGTTCAAGCAATAGCGTCACCGTGCAGATTCTCGACAAAGAATATTCGATCATCTGCCCCCAGGAAGAACGCAGCAACCTGGTGAGCGCTGCCCGCTACCTGGACGGCAAGATGCGCGAAATCCGCAGCAGCGGCAAAGTCATCGGCGCCGATCGCATCGCCGTGATGGCCGCCCTGAACATTACCCACGATCTGCTGCATAAGCAGGAACGGCCTGACGTGCAGGCCAGCGGCTCGACGCGCGAGCAGGTGCGCGACCTGCTGGAGCGGGTCGATCTGGTACTTTCTACCGATCCAGAGCCACCCAAGGGCTGATTGCGGCGTCGGTTTCGGGTATACTCGCCCCACTCCCTGGCGTGCTTGCCAGTCGGCGATGTCCCTGAGCCGATTCGCACTACCCTGGAAGTTACACGTTGGGCTGGTGTGCATGTCCGCTAGACGGAAAGCCTTAAAGCCTACTGTTTCTTCCACCTTGAACTTTCGGGTTCAAGGGCTAAGTCGACAGCGGTTCTGTCGGGGAGCCTGATTCCCAAATCCAATGCCAGTCCCAGGACTGGCATTGTTTTATGAGCCGAAAACCATGACCGAACCTGCGCCGCTTTCCCGCCCGCAACTTCGACGCATGCTGCGCAAAGCCCGCCGCGCCCTGACGCCAAGCGAGCAACGCCAGGCCGCCCTGGGCCTGTATCGGCAACTGGCACAGCACCCGCTGTTTCGCCGGGCCAAACACCTATCCTTATATCTACCGACGGACGGTGAAATCGATCCGCGCCTGCTGCTGCGCGCTGCACAGCGCCGGGGCAAGGCGACGTACCTGCCGGTGCTCAGTGCATGGCCGCGAACCAAGATGGTGTTCCAGCGAGTGCGCCCCGGCGAAAAGCTGAGGCCCAACCGTTTTCGCATCCTCGAGCCCCAGGTAAATGCCGGCCGGCAACGCAAGGTCTGGGCGCTGGACCTTGTGCTGCTGCCACTGGTTGGCTTTGATGATGTGGGCGGACGGTTGGGCATGGGCGGCGGGTTTTATGACCGCAGCCTGGCCTACATGGCCCGCCGGAAATCCTGGCGCAAGCCGACGCTGTTGGGCCTGGCCCATGAATGCCAGAAGGTCGAACGATTGGCGCAGGCAAGCTGGGATGTCCCGCTTGAGGGCACAGTCACCGATAAGGATTGGTATATAGCAGAGACGCTACTGGAATCAGCAGCGCCTTGAAGACGGGTCAGCGTTTGAACGGTTGCGGCTGTTGCTGTGCGAGTTCAATCGGCGCGTCAGTCTTGTTCGACCACAAGCTCTGCGCATAGCCGGTGGTCACAACGCCCAGGCCGAACAAAATAACCAAAATCCATAGTAAATCCGGTTTGCGTTTCATCGATTGCCCCCCTTCAGGCATCTTGCACACGATGACAGCAACGTTCCATTAGTAGTCCGTGCCAGCTGCGTCAAGCTCAAAACCCCGGCATTCTGCGTTAACGTGAACCAACACGCAAACCTTGACGCCAACCGACTGTCGGTTTGTCATAAAATTGCAGGACAACTTTCCCAATCGACTTTTGAGGAGCGAAAACATGGCCTATTGGCTGATGAAATCCGAGCCCGATGAACTGTCCATCAAGGGCCTGGAAAAGCTCGGCGAGGCCCGGTGGGACGGGGTGCGCAACTACCAGGCGCGGAACTTCCTGCGGGCGATGGCGGTGGGTGACCAGTTCTTCTTCTACCACTCCAGCTGCCCGGAACCGGGGATTGCCGGCATCGGTAAAATCGTCGAGGCAGCCTACCCGGACCCGACCGCGCTGGAGCCCGACAGTCATTATTTCGACGCCAAGGCCAGCCCTGAAAAAAACCCGTGGAGCGCGATCAATGTTGCCCACGTCGAGACCTTTGCGAAGGTCCTGGGGCTGGGCTACCTGAAACAGCAAACCGCCCTCGCCGAGTTGCCTCTGGTGCAAAAAGGCAGCCGCCTTTCGGTGATGCCGGTCACCGCCGAGCAATGGGCCGCCGTACTCGGCCTGCGCTGAAACAGCAGAACCCTGCGGTCACGCCCATGGCGCATGCATCTGCGCGCCAACCGGGTTAGGCTGGCGCTTCATTTGACCCGCATCAAGGGCCTCCGGGCAGGATCGGTCAAACTAGGACGCTAACGCCGCAGGATGCACCCATGTCGACGAACCACCGTACCTCCCATCTTTTCGCCATTCCATTGATTGTCTTGCTGCTGGCCGCCGGCGGCTTCGGCTATTGGCAATCCACCCAGGACCGCCTGCCCGAAGGCTTGAGCATGGGCAATGGCCGGCTGGAATCGACTGAAGTGCAGATCGCCGCCAAGATCCCCGGGCGCCTCGCCGAAGTGCGGGTGGACGAAGGCGACAAGGTGCTCAAGGGCCAACTGCTGGCGCGCATGGACACCCGCACCCTGGAAGCCCAACGCGCCCAGGCCGAAGCCGAAGTGCTGCGGGCCAGGGAGAATTTCGCTGCTGCCGAAGCCAATGTGCAACTGCGCCGGAGCGAACAACTGCTGGCCAGCCAGGAACTCAAGCGCACCCAGGAGCTGTACAAGCGCGGCTTCGCCAGCGGCCAGCTGATCGACCAGCAGCAGGCCCGGCAAAACACCGGCAACGCTGCCGTGGTCGCCGCCCAGGCCCAGGTCAATTCGGTAAAGGCCGCCATCGGCGCCGCCCAGGCTCAGGTCGCCCAGCTCACCAGTGAAATCGAAGACAGCAGCCTGCGGGCGCCTATCGACGGCATCATCCAGCTACGCCTGGCCGAACCCGGCGAAGTGCTCGGCGCGGGTGGTCGCGTGTTGCTGCTGATCGACCCCAACGACCAATACATGAACCTGTATCTGCCCGCTTCGGTAACCGGCGCCCTGACCGTCGGCAGTGAGGCGCGGATCGTCCTCGACGCCCTGCCGAAGCAACCGCTGCCGGCGAAAATCAGCTTCGTCGCCGCCAAGTCGCAGTTCACCCCCAAGGAAGTGGAAACCCGCGACGAACGTCAGAAGCTGGTGTTCCGGGTCAAGCTGCGCCTGACCCAACCAAGCGCCGTGCCCCAAGCCAAACCGGGCATGCCCGGCGCCGGCTATGTGCGCACCGCTGACCTGGACTGGCCGGCCAACCTGCAATGAACGGCCTGGCGCTGCACGCCACGGGGATCAACCATCGCTACGGCAAGCAACAGGCGCTGATCGACATCGCCTTCAGCCTGCCCGCCGGCACACGCTGCGGGTTGATCGGCCCGGACGGCGCCGGCAAGTCGAGCCTGCTGGGCTTGATCGCCGGGGTCAAAAAGCTTCAACAAGGCGAACTGCAAGTACTCGGCGGCTCGATCGAAGACCGCCGCCACCGCAACAGCCTGTACCCGCGCATCGCCTTTATGCCCCAGGGCCTGGGCGGCAACCTGTACCCCGAGCTGTCCATCAGCGAAAACATCCGGTTCTTTGCCACGCTGTTCGGCCTGTCAAAAGCCGATTGCGACCAGCGCATGCACAACCTGCTGCTGGCCACCGACCTCGCACGCTTCGCCGAGCGCCCCGCCGGCAAGCTCTCCGGCGGCATGAAGCAGAAGCTCGGCCTGTGCTGTGCGCTGATCCACGACCCGGACCTGTTGATCCTCGACGAACCCACCACCGGGGTCGACCCATTGTCCCGTCGGCGCTTCTGGGAACTGGTGGAAACCGTACGCAGCGAACGCCCGCAGCTCACACTGCTGGTGGCCACCGCCTACATGGAAGAAGCCGAGCAGTTTGAACACTGCCTGATGCTCGACCGCGGCAAGCTGATCGCCGACGGCCTGAGCAGCGAACTCGCCGCCGCGACGCCCAGCGGCAAACTGGACGAAGCCTTCACCCATTTCCAGGGCGACAGTGCCCATAACAACGAGCCGCTGGTGATTCCGCCCCGGCAAAGCGACAACACCGACATCGCCATCGAAGCCCACGACCTGACCCTGCGCTTCGGCGACTTCACGGCAGTCAACAAGGTCAGCTTCGCCATTGGCCGGGGCGAGATCTTTGGTTTCCTCGGCTCCAACGGCTGCGGCAAGACCACCACCATGAAAGTCCTCACCGGGTTGATGCCCGCCACCGAGGGCACCGCCACGCTGCTGGGCAACCCGGTAAACGCCAAGGACCTGGCCACCCGCAAGCGCGTGGGTTTCATGTCGCAAAGCTTCTCGCTGTACGGCGAACTCAGCGTGCGCCAGAACCTGGTGCTGCATGCGCAGTTGTTCGACCTGCCCAAGGCCGAGAGCGGCCAGCGCATCGACGAGTTGATCAAGCGTTTTGACCTGGGCGACGTTGCCGAGCAGCCGTCCGGCGAGTTGCCGCTGGGCCTGCGCCAGCGCTTGTCCCTGGCGGTGGCGGTGCTGCACCGCCCGGAAGTGCTGATCCTCGATGAGCCGACCTCGGGCGTCGACCCGGCCGCGCGGGATGACTTCTGGCGGCTGCTGATCGAACTGTCCCGGGAACAGGGCGTGACGATCTTCCTGTCCACCCACTTCATGAACGAAGCCCAGCGCTGCGACCGCATCTCGCTGATGCACGCGGGCAAGGTGCTGGCCTGCGACACGCCGGACGCGCTGCAACAGCAGTTCCACGGCGAAACCCTGGAAGCGGCGTTCGTCACCTGCCTCGAACAGGCCCAAGGCGCGCCCGAAGCGGCCACCGCGCCCTCCGAAACCGTCAGCGAACCCATGGCCCCACCCGTCAGCAAACGCGGGTTCAGCGTCGCCCGCCTGTTGGCCGTGGCCAGCCGCGAAGGCAAGGAACTGCTGCGGGACAAAGTGCGCATGGCCTTCGCCCTGTTGGGGGCGATTTTCATGATGGTGATCTTCGGCTACGGCATTTCCCTGGACGTGGAAAAGCTCGCCTTCGCCGTCTACGACCAGGATCAGACGCCGCAAAGCCGGGCCTACTTGGAAGCCTTTCGCAGTTCGCGCTATTTCGCCGAACAGTCGCCGATCACTGACTCCAACGAACTGCACAAACGCCTGCAGCGCTCGGAGATCAAACTGGCGCTGGAGATTCCGCCAGGGTTCGGCCGCGATCTCTACGCCGGCCGCCAACCCGCCGTGGCCGCCTGGCTCGATGGCGGCATGCCGTTCCGTGCGGAAACCAGCCGCAATTATGTCGAGGCCGTGCACCAGGCCAACCTCCAACAACTGGCCGAACTGAACAGCACACCACTGAATCAGCAAGCCGCCGCCAAACTGGAAACCCGCTTTCGCTACAACCAGGACGTGGTCAGCGTGAACGCTATCGGTCCCGGCGTGATGGCGCTGATCCTCGCGTTTATCCCGGCGATGCTCACGGCCCTGGGGATCGTGCGCGAGAAGGAACTGGGCTCCATCACCAACTTCTACGCCACACCCCTGACCCGCCTGGAATTCCTGTTGGGCAAGCAGGCGCCGTACCTGGCCGTGAGCCTGATCAACCTGGGCCTGCTGGTGGCGATGAACCGCTGGCTGTTCGGCGTGCCGTTCAAGGGCAGCGGCGTGACCCTGGCTTTCGGCGGCCTGCTGTATGTGCTGGCCACCACCAGCATGGGCCTGCTGATTTCCGCGTTCACCCGCACCCAGATCGCAGCGATCCTCGGCACCATGATCATCACCAGCCTGCCGACCATCCAGTTCTCCGGGCTGATCGTGCCGCGCTCGTCCCTGGAAGGCGCCGCCGCGTTGATGGGCATGTTGTTTCCGGCGGGCTACTTCCTCGACATTGCGGTGGGCACCTTTACCAAGGCCCTGGACCTGCGTCAGCTATGGCCACAGTGCCTGGCGCTGTTCGGGTTTTTCCTGGGGTTCACCGGGCTTAGCCTGATCATGCTCAAGAAGCAGGAGGCCTGAGATGCACAAGTTCGCCCATATCCTGCGCCTCGGCATCAAGGAACTGACCAGCCTGCGCCACGACAGCGTGTTGCTGCTGTTCCTGTTCTACGCCTTTACCGTCGCCATCTATATGCCCGCCGCCGGCTCGGTGATCGGCGTGCACAACGCCAGCGTGGCCTTTGTGGATGAAGACCACAGCGCGCTTTCCCGGCAACTGGCCGAAGCGCTGCAACCGCCGGAATTCCAGGCGGCGGTGCCGTTGCCGTACGACCAACTGGACAAGGTGATGGACAGCGGCCAGTACACCTTCGTGATCAACGTGCCGGCGAATTTCCAGGCCGACCTGTTGGCCGGGCGCCAGCCGGGGGTGCAGGTCAACGTCGATGCCACGGCCATGAGCCAGGCATTCATGGGTGCCGGGTATATCGGGCGGATTTTCCAGCGGGAATTGCTGACCTATGGCAACCAGGCCGATGCCGCCCAAAAGGCGCCGGCGCTGCTGACCACCCGGGCGCTGTTCAATACCAATCTGGAAGGCGGCTGGTTTCTGGCGGTGATCCAGATCGTCAACAACATCACCATCCTCGCCATCGTGCTGACCGGCACCGCGCTGCTGCGTGAGCGCGAACACGGCACCCTCGACCATTTGCTGGTGCTGCCGCTGACTGCGCTGGAAATCATGCTGGCGAAAATCTGGAGCAACATGCTGGTGGTGGTGCTGTGCACCTGGCTGTCGCTGGAAGTGGTGGTGAAAGGCTTGCTCGGCGTGCCGCTGGCCGGGTCGCTGACTTTGTTTTTGCTGGTGACGGCGCTGTACCTGTTTGCCAGTACTGCCCTCGGCATCTTCCTCGCCACCCTCGCCCGCTCGACGCCGCAGTTTGGCCTGCTGGCGATCCCGGTGATTATCCCGATGCTGCTGTTGTCCGGCGGCAGCACGCCGCTGGACAGTATGCCGCAGTGGTTGCAATGGGTGATGCAGGGCTCGCCGTCGACGCACTTTGTGAGCCTGAGTGCGGCGATTCTGTTCCGGGATGCGGGTGTGAATGTGGTGTGGCCGGACTTGCTGGCGCTGGCGGGGATTGGGTTGCTGTTCTTTGCGGTGGCGTTGGCGCGGTTCAGGAAGAGCCTGGCTTCCTGAGGTGTCTGTCAGGGCCTCTTCGCGAGCAAGCCCGCTCCCACATTCAACCGCATTCTCATGTTAGAACTCGGTCAAGTGTGGGAGCGGGCTTGCTCGCGAAGAGCGCGAAGCGACCGGCTTACTGGATGATCAGGTTGTTGAACAACAGATCCTCAACCTGCGGCTTGCCGGTTTCGTCGTTCATCACTTGCTGGGTCTGCTTCAGGGCTTCCTGGCGCAGTTTTTCCTTCCCATCAACGCTGCTCATGGTGTCGTTAGTCTGCTGGGTAAACAGCGCCACCAACTGGTTGCGAATCAGCGCGTCGTTGGCTTTCACGGCAGCGGCTGCCTCGGGACCGGTGACCCGCAGGGCGATATCCGCCTTGAACACCCGCAGCTTCGCGGTGCCATCAAGGCCGTAGTTACCGACAAACGGCGGGCTCAGGCTGATATAGCTGACCTTCGGCGCTTCGCCTTCTTTGGCTTCTTCGGCCAGGGCTGCCGTCGGCAGTGTCAGGGCCAGCATCAACAGGATCCACGCTTTCACAGTTCATTCCTCAATTCGGTTGCCCAGTAGCATAACGCTAGCAGCCCTGAGCACAAGCTTATGGCGACTTATCAGGCCGGGGCATGCTCGTTGACCCGTCGCCCTGCCCACCTACACTTATCGGCCAACACGCCAAAAGGAATAGTCCGATGAAAGCTGTGCTGTGCAAAGCCTTCGGCCCCGCCGAAAACCTGGTGCTGGAAGACGTCGAAAGCCCGGCGATCAAGAAGAACGAAATCCTGTTGGACGTGCATGCGGCCGGGGTCAATTTCCCGGACACCCTGATCATCGAGGGCAAGTACCAGTTCAAGCCGCCCTTCCCGTTTTCGCCGGGCGGTGAAGCGGCAGGCGTGATCAGCCAAGTCGGTGAGAACGTCAGCCACCTGAAGGTCGGTGACCGGGTGATGGCCCTGACCGGCTGGGGCAGCTTCGCCGAGCAGGTTGCGGTGCCGGGCTACAACGTGCTGCCGATCCCGCCGAGCATGGACTTCAACACCGCCGCCGCCTTCAGCATGACCTACGGCACGTCGATGCACGCCCTGAAGCAACGGGCCAACCTGCAACCCGGGGAAACCCTGCTGGTGCTCGGTGCCTCCGGCGGCGTCGGCCTGGCTGCGGTGGAAATCGGCAAGGCCATGGGCGCCCGGGTGATCGCCGCGGCCAGCAGCGCCGACAAGCTGGCGGTGGCCAAGGCTGCCGGTGCCGATGAGTTGATCAACTACAGCGAAGCCAGCCTCAAGGACGAGATCAAACGCCTTACCGGCGGCAACGGCGTGGACGTGATCTACGATCCGGTGGGCGGCGACCTGTTTGACCAGGCCATTCGCGGCATCGCCTGGAATGGCCGGCTGCTGGTGGTGGGCTTTGCCAGCGGGCGCATTCCCGAGCTGCCGGTGAACCTGGCGCTGCTCAAGGGCGCGGCGGTGGTCGGGGTGTTCTGGGGGTCGTTCGCCCAGCGCCAGCCGCAGGACAATGCCGCCAACTTCCAGCAACTGTTCGGCTGGTTCGCCGAGGGCAAGTTGAAGCCGCTGGTGTCCCAGGTGTACCCGCTGGAGCAGGCGGCGCAGGCGATCAACGACCTCGGCCAGCGCAAGGCTGTGGGCAAGGTCGTGGTGCAGCTACGCTGACTATTGTTTCATTTTGTCCGCGGAGTGCCTGGGCCCATGATCGGCCGAGGCACTCACTCACTGGCAGGAATGAATAATGGTCACACCGCTGCGCGCGCTGTTTCTGGGGTTGTTGATGATGGTGTCGGCTCACGCCTTTGCCCATAAAGAGGGCAAGGATGTACGCGGGCTGAACAACGTGACGGTGCTGATCGTGCGCCATGCGGAAAAACCCGATGAAGGTCCGTTGCTGAGCCCCAAGGGCGAACAGCGGGCGGCGGCCTACGCCAGCTATTTCGACCCGCTGCTGTTGAACGGCATCTCCGTGGTGCCCCAGCGGCTGATCGCTACCAGCGACAGCAAGGAAAGCTCTCGCCCGCGCCTGACCCTGACACCCCTGGCCCGGCGCCTGCAGCTCCCGCTTGAAACACCCTACTCAGACGATCAAGTCGGCAAGCTGGTGAAGTCCCTGCGCAAGTCCAACCAGGCGCAGACCGTGTTGATCGCCTGGCATCACGGGCATATCGACAAGTTGATCGAGGCCTTCGGCGGTGACGGCGCGGCGCTGACCGGCATGAAGAAATGGCCGGAAAATGTGTATGACTGGCTGATCGTGTTGCGCTTCGACGACCAGGGTCAACTGGTGGAATCCCGCAGCCAGAAGATCCAGGAACACCTGCTTCCAGGTGATATCGCAGCCGCCAACGGCAACTGAACCGAATCACTGCCTGTGGTGAGGGAGCTTGCTCCCTCACCACAGCTTCTTGGCATTCCCGCCTGAAAACGCCCCTCACTTGCCTCTAAGCGACATGTTCGTAAAAGAACATGCAATTGCACTCAATTCCTATGCCCGCAGATAAGAGGCGGTGCTATTTTCGGTAACGAAACTGTAACATTCGCATCCGCAGTCAAAACAAGAAATCTGGAGCTCTTGAATGTTTGCTTTCTTCCGTCCTGCCGCACATCAGGCGCCCCTGCCTGAAGAAAAAATAGACAGCACGTACCGACGCCTGCGCTGGCAGATCTTCGCCGGTATTTTCTTCGGTTACGCCGGGTACTACCTGCTGCGCAAGAACTTCTCCCTGGCCATGCCGTACCTGATCGACGAGGGTTACACCCGTGGCCAGTTGGGCCTGGCAATGTCGGCGATCGCAATTGCCTACGGCCTGTCCAAGTTCCTCATGGGCCTGGTGTCCGACCGCTCCAACCCACGCTACTTCCTGCCCTTCGGCCTGTTGGTGTCCGCCGGGGTGATGTTCATTTTCGGTTTCGCACCTTGGGCTACCTCCAGCGTGACCATGATGTTCATTCTGCTGTTCATCAACGGCTGGGCCCAGGGCATGGGCTGGCCGCCAAGTGGGCGGACCATGGTGCACTGGTGGTCGCAGAAGGAACGTGGCGGTGTGGTTTCCGTATGGAACGTGGCGCATAACGTCGGCGGCGGCTTGATCGGCCCGCTGTTCCTGCTGGGCATGGCCTGGTTCAACGACTGGCACGCGGCGTTCTACGTCCCGGCTACCGTGGCCCTGCTGGTGGCGGCGTTTGCCTTCATCACCATGCGCGACACCCCGCAATCGGTGGGCCTGCCGCCCATCGAGCAATACAAGAACGATTACCCGGAAGGCTACGACGCCAGCCACGAGGACGAATTCAGCGCCAAGGAAATCTTCGTCAAGTACGTGCTGCGCAACAAAATGCTCTGGTACATCGCCTTCGCCAACGTCTTCGTCTACCTGCTGCGCTACGGCGTGCTGGACTGGGCACCGACGTACCTCAAGGAAGCCAAGCACTTCGACGTGGATAAAACCTCGTGGGCGTACTTCTTCTACGAGTGGGCGGGCATTCCGGGCACGCTGCTGTGCGGCTGGATGTCGGACAAGATCTTCCGTGGCAACCGTGGCCTGACCGGCATTGTGTTCATGGGCCTGGTCACCGTGGCGACCCTGGTTTACTGGCTCAACCCGCCGGGCAACCCGATGATCGACATGATCGCGCTGTTCTCCATCGGCTTCCTGATCTACGGCCCGGTGATGCTGATCGGCCTGCAGGCGCTGGAACTGGCACCGAAAAAAGCCGCCGGTACCGCAGCGGGCTTCACGGGCCTGTTCGGTTACCTGGGTGGTTCAGTGGCAGCGAGTGCGGCCATGGGCTACACCGTTGACCATTTCGGCTGGGACGGTGGTTTCGTATTGCTGATCGGCGCGTGCCTGCTGGCCATCGCGTTCCTGATCCCCACCTTGTGGCACACCAATAGCGTCAGTGCCGCACGTTAATCGTCGGAACAGCCTTTGGAACACCGCTTGAGCCGCGCCTCCAGATTCTTGTCTGGCATGGCGTGGCTACGCAGGGCGTTGACGGTCTGCTCGACATAATCGCGCGTAGTGCCGTAACGCCCGCAAGCGCTTTGCAACACGTGATTCAGCACGATGTCGGGCAAATTGCCGGCATAACTGGGCAGGTGCCGCTCCAGGACAAAACCCAATGCCTGCACCTGGCTGCCATCTTCCAGACGACAGCTGAGCCAGTGCGGCCGGTACGAGGGATACGGCATCTCGCGCTGCCACAGGGCATACAGCGAGGCCTCCAGTTGATCTTCCGGCAAGCGGTAGGCAAACCCGCTGCACGAGCCGCCGCGATCCAGGCCAAACACCAACCCCGGTATTTCCGGCGTGCCCCGGTGCTCATGGGACCACAGGTACAAGCCCCGGTGATAACCGTGGACCCGCGCCCGCATCCGCTGTGTCGACGAACATTCAGGCCGCCAGATCAGCGAACCGTAAGCGAATAGCCAGACCGGCCCACCCTTGTGCAGCGCCATGGTGGCTTGCATCGAGCTCATCAACTGTTCGTGAGTGAGTTGCGGCCCCAGATCGAGCCGCGGAGGGTAAGCCAATTGCAAAAGATCAGATTCAATGGCGGTCATGGCAGATCGCTTAGGTCTCCTTTGTTGTTACGAGAAGCTGTTACCAGTTGTAAGCAACTTTACCGTAATAGAACGCGCCGCTGTAACCGTACGGCGAAAAAGTGCTATAGGCCAAATTGCCACCACTGCTGGCGTAGGCATTGAGTTTTTCCGGGTATTTGTCGGTGACGTTGTCGCCGCCAACGGTGAAGGTCCAGTTTTTCAGCTTGTAGTCGGCTGACAGATCCAACAGCCAGGCGGCCTTGAAGCGCTGGTCGTTGGTCGGGTCGGCCTGGTAGCTGGTGAATGAACCATAGCGCACCAAATTACTGTGCAGCGCCCAGTTGCCGAAACTCAGGTCGTTGCCCAGGCTCAGCTTGTGCTGTGGCGTGGTATCGCCCAGCAGGCCGATGCGCTCGCGACGGTCCACCCGAACCAGGCTCGCGCCCAGGCTATCCAGCACGGACGGGTTGGCTTTTACGTCGGTGACCTTGGTGTGGTTGTAGTTGTAGCCCACGGTGCTGTTCCAGCGCACACCGTTGTCCAGTTGGTAGCGATAGTTGGCCACCAGGTCGACGCCATTGGTGGTGGTGTCGGTGGCGTTGGTGAAGTAGCGCACGGTGGTGTAGTTGATGTTGCCGACGCCATTGGCCTGCAGATACGCGAGCGCAGCCGGGTTCTTGCTCAGGTCCAGGTTGGAGGACAGGCTGATGCGGTCGCTGATGTCGATACGGTAGACATCGGCGGTCACGGTCAGGTTGTCGGTCGGCTCCAGCACCAGGCCGAGACTGTAGTTGCGGGACTTCTCGGCTTTCAGGTCTTCAGCGCCGAGCAGGCGCGCCACCTGGCTGTTGGCCGGGAAGGTGCCGGCTTCCTGGATGGTGTTGCCGATCAGTTGCGACGAGGTGTAGGCGAAGTTTTGCTGTGCCAGGGACGGCGCACGGAAACCGTTGGATACACTGCCGCGCAAGGCCACTTGCGGGGTGAAGTCGTAGCGCGCCGAGAGCGAGCCGCTGACGTTGGAGCCAAAATCACTGTAGTCCTCGTGACGCACGGCGGCGGAGGCACTGAGTTTTTCGGTGAAGTTGGTTTCCAGGTCCAGGTACTGCGCCCAGTTGTGGCGCGTGCTGGTGCCGGCGTCGGAATCACGGAAGCCGCCCAGGCCCGAGCTGCCGGTCTGGTAGTAGGACGCCGGGTCGCCCGCCTTGATCTGGTAACCCTGGTCCAGGTATTCGCCGCCAAACGCCACCGACACTGGATACGGCAACCAGCCCAGGCTGAATTCCCGCGACAGGTCCAGGCTGAGTTGCTTCTGGTCATTGACCAACGTGCCATTGTCGAACTTGCGCGGCGTGGCCAGGCCCAGCGAGGTGTTGATGGTTTCGGTACCGATCTGGTACTGGTTCTTGCCGTAGTTGACCGACACATCGTAGTGCCAGTCATAGGCCAACAACCCGCGCAGGCCGACCGCCAGGGACGTGTCTTCCACGTCACCGCGAATCAACGGCAGGTAACCATTGGGGTTGAGCGCAGGAATGTTGTTGCTCGCGTTGCTGGCCCGGTAGAACGCCGCCGTCTCGCCGCGGGTCTTGCTGTAGCCGCCAAACGCATAGAACTCGGCCGCATCGCTGAAGGAATATTCCGAGTTGAGAAACAGCTTGCCCTGGTCAGTGGCCGGCTCGCCCTGGCGGAACACCCGCTGGCCGTAGGTCGTCGAACCAACGCTGCCCGGACGCAGGTCCTTGCCGGCGCGGTTGGTGTAATCGTTGTCGGCGCCTTCGGCAGAGATGTTGATAAACCCGTTATCGCCCAGCGCCACACCGGTGTTGCCGCTGAGGTTGCGCTGGATACCGTCGCCCTTCTTGTACTCACCAAACTTGCTGGTGATCGAGCCGCCGTGGTCGTCATGCTTGAGGATCACGTTGATCACCCCGGCAATCGCATCGGAGCCGTAGCGGGCCGATGCGCCGTCACGCAGCACCTCGATATGGTCGACCGCCGACAACGGGATCGCATTCAAATCCGCCGGCGCCGAGCCACGCCCAACCGCACCGCCGAGATTGACGAAGGCACTGGTGTGGCGGCGCTTGCCGTTGACCAGCACCAACACCTGGTCCGGTGACAGGCCACGCAGCTGCGCCGGGCGCACCAGTTCGGCACCGTCTACCAGGCTCGGGCGTGGAAAGTTGATGGAAGGAATCAATCGGGCCAACACCGCGCCCAACTCATCAGAGCCGGTGCTGCGCAAGGTGTCGCCGGAAATCACATCGATAGGTGACAGCGAGGCACTGGCGGTGCGCTCTTGGGCGCGGGTGCCGGTGACAATGACTGTATCGAGTTTGGGTACATCGGCAGTGGCCGTTTCGGCGGATGCCACTGGACTGAATCCCACAGCGGTCAGCAAATTAGCCGACAAAATCGCCGTGTACAGCAGGTGCTGCTTGTTGCTCCCCATACCGCTCCCCTTGGAATCAAAAGCCAGAACGTCAATGCTCTGAGCTCGTACGATCGATCCGTGTGGCGGACGGTGGCGGTCATTTATTGGTTATTGGCAGAAAGTCGGTAGTCCGTTGGCATATAGCTTAATGATATTTATGTAACAAATTAAATACCTTTAAAGAATAAGCGAATGCATAAGCCCAGGCCGCTCCGCTCATCAGGATTGGCTGCCTCAATCCCTGTAGTTTCAGCGCAGGTTCAGCCTGGGGGCACGCTGAGCCTTCAAAATAGGCGTCTGTCACGACCCACCTGGCCGCCAACCGAATCGACTACCGAGGTCACTCCATGAAATACCGACTGCCCAGCCTGTTGTTCCTGGCACAGGCCACCACCGCCCTGGCGGCGGAAGTGCCGACCCAGGACGAAAAAGGCTTCTGGTATACCCAGACGAGCGTCTACACCCGGCATTTTGCGCCGGACAAGGACCACAACAACAACCAGGACCTGATCGGCCTGGAGCGCAATGAAGCGTCAGGCCTGGTGTATGGCGGGGCGACGTTTCGCAACTCGTTCAGCCAGCGTTCGTACTACGCCTATGCCGGCAAACGCTACGACATGCCCGATTACCCGGTGTACTTGAAGCTGACAGGGGGTGTGATCCAGGGCTATCGCGGCAAGTACCGCGACAAGATTCCGCTGAATGGACTGGGGGTAGCGCCGGCGATCATCCCCTCGGTGGGCACCCACTACGGGCCGGTCGCCGCCGAGCTGGTGTTGCTCGGGTTCAATGCGGCGATGGTGACCACGGGCGTTCGTTTCTGATCGAGCCGCTGAAGGGCTTCTGTGGCGAGGGAGCTTGCTCCCGCTGGGTCGCGAAGCGGCCCTGAAGTTCATGCGATCTTAAAGATAGAACCCAGCGACTGTTTCGGGGCCGCTGCGCAGCCCAGCGGGAGCAAGCTCCCTCGCCACACGTTACGGGCGGGGTGCGTAGGCAAATACGTCAGCACGCATCTGGTGTGCATCCATGCCGGCCTCGACCAGCGCATCCAGGGTGCCGTAGATCATCGCCGGTGAACCGCTGGCGTAGACATGCACGGCCTTGAGGTCGCTGATGTCTTCGCACACCGCTTCATGCAACAGCCCGCAGCGCCCTTCCCAGCCACACAGGTCGCTGACCACTTTGTGCAGGAACAGGTTGGGCAGTTGCAGCCACTGGTCCCAGTGCTCGATGTCGTAGAAGTCTTCCGGTCGACGTACACCCCAATACAGATGCACCGGGTGCTTGAAGCCACTGGCGCGACAGTGTTCGATCAGGCTATGCATCTGGGCCATGCCGGTGCCGGCGGCGATCAGCACCAGCGGCCCGTCGGGCAGTTCCGCCAGGTGGGTGTCGCCAAACGGCATTTCGATGCGGGCCATCTGGTTGCGCTGCAACTGCTCCAGCAGGCTGCGGGCGCTGTCTTCCCGGGCCAGCACGTGCAATTCCAGCTCGCGCCCGGCGTGGGGCGCCGAGGCCAGGGAGAATGCCGACTTCTCGCCGTTTTCCCGCTCGATCATCAGGTATTGCCCGGCGTGGTAGCGTACCGCCTTGCCGGCCGGAGCCCGCAGGCGCACGCGCCAGACGTCACCGCCCACTTCAACGCATTCACTCAGTTGGCAAGACAGTTTGCGCACCGGCAATTCTCCCGGCGCCAGCACGCCATCCCACAACACAATGCAATCTTCCAGCGGTTCGGCAATGCAGGTATAGAACTCGCCATGGTCACGCACCTCACCGGCTTGCTGCACCCGGCCTTCCACCAGCAGCGCCGCGCACACGTGGCACACGCCATTGCGGCAGGCCTGGGGGCAATCGTAGCCCAGGCGGCGCGCGCCCTCGAGGATCCGCTCGCCGGGCGTCAGTTCAAGTACCGCACCGGAAGGCTGCAGGGTTACACGCATCAATCTATTCCTAATTCTTTCCAGAGCGCATCGACACGGGCAGTGACCGCTTCGTCCTTGACGATCACGCGGCCCCATTCGCGGGTGGTTTCACCCGGCCATTTATGGGTGGCGTCCAGGCCCATTTTCGAGCCGAGGCCCGATACCGGGGAAGCAAAGTCGAGGTAGTCGATCGGCGTGTTGTCGATCATCACCGTGTCGCGCTTGGGGTCCATACGCGTGGTGATGGCCCAGATCACGTCGTTCCAGTCCCGGGCGTTGATGTCGTCGTCGGTGACAATAACGAACTTGGTGTACATGAACTGTCGCAAAAACGACCACACACCCAGCATTACCCGCTTGGCGTGGCCGGGGTACGACTTCTTCATCGTCACGATGGCCATGCGGTACGAGCAGCCTTCGGGCGGCAGGTAGAAGTCGGTGATTTCCGGAAACTGCTTTTGCAGGATCGGCACAAACACTTCGTTCAACGCCACGCCGAGGATCGCCGGCTCATCCGGCGGGCGGCCGGTGTAGGTGCTGTGGTAGATCGGCTTGATCCGGTGGGTGATGCGCTCGACGGTGAACACCGGGAAGCTGTCGACTTCGTTGTAGTAGCCGGTGTGGTCGCCGTAGGGGCCTTCATCGGCCATCTCGCCCGGGTGAATCACGCCTTCGAGGATGATTTCGGCGGTGGCCGGCACTTGCAGGTCGTTACCGCGGCATTTCACCAGCTCAGTGCGATTGCCGCGCAACAGGCCCGCGAAAGCGTACTCGGACAGGCTGTCGGGCACCGGCGTGACGGCGCCGAGGATGGTCGCCGGGTCGGCGCCCAGGGCCACGGAAACAGGGAATGGCTGGCCGGGGTGCTTTTCGCACCACTCACGGAAATCCAGGGCGCCGCCACGGTGGCTCAGCCAGCGCATGATGACCTTGTTGCGGCCGATCACTTGCTGACGGTAGATGCCGAGGTTCTGGCGGTCCTTGTTCGGGCCCTTGGTGACGGTCAGGCCCCAGGTGATCAGCGGGCCGACATCGCCAGGCCAGCAGGTCTGCACGGGGAGCATGCCGAGGTCGACATCCTCGCCTTCGATCACCACTTCCTGGCAAACCGCGTCTTTCACGACCTTGGGGGCCATGGCGATGATCTTGCGGAAGATGGGCAGCTTCGACCAGGCGTCCTTGAGCCCCTTGGGTGGCTCGGGCTCCTTGAGGAAGGCCAGCAGCTTGCCGATCTCGCGCAGTTCGCTGACCGACTCGGCGCCCATGCCAAACGCCACGCGGTCGGGGGTGCCGAACAGGTTGCCGAGCACCGGGATATCAAAGCCCACCGGGTTTTCGAACAGCAGCGCCGGGCCCTTGTTGCGCAAGGTGCGGTCGCAAATCTCAGTCATCTCCAGGACCGGGGAAATCGGCACCTGGATACGTTTCAACTCTCCGCGCTGCTCAAGTTGCTGCACGAAATCCCGAAGATCCTTGAATTTCATTAACCATGCCACCCGTAAAATAGGCGTACATCCTACCTGCTCTTACGGTCGCTGGCAGCTTATTGAGCAGCATTGCCGACGACACAGACTCAAAGAGCCGATGCCTGGGTTTCATCGCGCAAGGCTTTGAACAAGGGTTCAAGAAACGCCTCGACATACCGCGAACCAACCGCCGAGAGGTGATTGTCGTCGGTGTACAGCGACTGACCGTCCAGTTCCACCCGGCACCAGTCATTCGCACTGCATAACTTGGGCGCCGGATCCATTACCTTTACCCCGGGATCAGCCGCCGCCATGCGCTCGAATACGCTGCTGATATAGGCCTGGCGCTGGAGGTGCTCATCCAGGGGCATGCCTTCTTTGTCGGTGGGCCGGCCGAGCATCGCCAGGCGACTCAGGCGGTAAGGCGGACTGAATTCCTGCAGGGGGACTTCCTTGACCAGCCACACCCGATGGCCGCTGGCGCGCAATTGCTGCACAAGGGCGCCGAGACTTTCAGCGAAGCGCCGCTCGGCGAAGGCGCGGTCATAGGTTCCGGTCGCCGGGTCCAGCAACGAAGCCTCGGTATCACCATCGCGCTGCCCATAGACATACAGGCTCCAGCGCGCCACCAGCACCACGTCGCTAAAGGTTTCCTTGCCGAGCAGTTGCGTGACCTGCTGGTTAAAGGTCAAGCAGCCCGGAACGCTTTCCTTGCGATTAAACGGCAGGCAACCGGCATAACCTGCCTGCGTGACGCTGACACCGTACTTGCTGGCGCCGTCTCGCAACGCCGGAACCAGCGCCGTGGCATGGCTATCGCCCCAGACCAGCGCGCGCGTCGGCGCGGACTGAGGCCCGAAATGACAAAATCCATGGTGGCGATTTTTCCCACCATCCACCAGGCAGGCCATAAGGTCCGGGCTCCACTCGCGCGCCTGGGCAAATTGCAGCGCCTCGGGCGACAGGCGCCAAGGCAAGCCCTTCGTCATGACCAGGCCTTTGCCGAGCAGTCCCACCCCAAGCAGCGCGATACCCGCCGCCACCAGGATTTGCTTGCGCCCTGCCAACAGCCGACGTTCACGGAACGGCGCCTCGACAAACCGCCAGGACGCATAACCCAGCACCAGGCTCAACACAAACAGTGCACCAAGCTCCCACGGGCCCAGCCCGTCGACACTGGCGTACTTGCCAAACACGTACACCGGCCAGTGCCACAGGTACCAGGAGTAGGAGATCAGGCCAATCCCCACCAGCAAGCGGCTACCCAGCAGCTTGCTGGTCAGGGTAGTTTGCTGGCCGTTGGCCCAAATCAGGCAGACCACGCCCACCACCGGCAACAGCGCTGCGGCGCCGGGAAACGGCGTGCTCGGGTCATACGCGAAGACCGCCAGCAGGATCAGGCCGAGGCCGGCAAGGCTGACGGCCTGCGCCAACGCCGGGCTGGCGCGGTACTCGCGTACCGGCATTACCGCCAGCATTGCGCCCGCCAACAGCTCCCAGGCACGCATCTGCAGCAGGAAAAAGGCTCTTTCCGGAGCGTGGGCCACCGCCCATGTACTCATGCCGAATGACACCAGCAACAACACGAACAGCGCCGTGCGCCAATATTTGAGCCGGCTCGACAGCAGTGTCAGCAGGAGTGGGAAGAGGATGTAGAACTGTTCTTCAACCGACAATGACCAGGTATGCAGCAACGGTTTGATATCGGAGGCCACATCAAAGTAACCGTCCTGACGCATGAAAAACAGGTTGGAGATAAACACCACCTGGTTATGTATCGAGCGCCCCAACTCGCTGTAATCCTTGGGCGCCAGCAGGAACCAGCCCACCACCAGCGCGCCGAGCATCATCACGAACAGTGCCGGCAGGATACGCCGCGCTCGCCTGGCCCAGAAGCTGACAAAACTGAAACGGCCGGCCTCACGCTCGCGCCAGATGATCGAGGTGATCAAGTAGCCGGAGATCACGAAAAACACGTCGACGCCGACAAAGCCGCCGGTAAAGCCCGGTACACCAAAATGAAACAGCACAACAGCGAGCACAGCTATGGCACGCAGGCCGTCAATGTCCCTGCGATAAGCGAGAATGGTCATAAAATCTTGTAATTTGCCTGATCGGATGGACAGCGAGTGTAGTCACACACGCGAATTTGTTTCTAAACAGACACACACTAAAGCCAAAACTCCTTTTCCAGAAACAAAAAAAATGGCGCCCCATGGGGCGCCATCCTTTTTGACCGAAGCGTCGTGTTACTTACGCTTCATCGACAGGAAGAACTCGTCGTTGGTCTTGGTGGTTTTCAGCTTGTCGATCAGGAACTCGATGGCCGCAACTTCGTCCATCGGGTGCAGCAGCTTGCGCAGGATCCACATGCGCTGCAGTTCGTCATCGGCGGTCAGCAACTCTTCGCGGCGCGTGCCGGAACGGTTGATGTTGATGGCCGGGAACACCCGCTTCTCGGCGATACGACGGTCCAAAGGCAGTTCCATGTTGCCGGTACCTTTGAACTCTTCGTAGATCACTTCATCCATCTTCGAACCGGTTTCAACCAGTGCGGTGGCGATGATGGTCAGCGAGCCGCCTTCTTCGATGTTCCGCGCAGCGCCGAAGAAACGTTTCGGTTTCTCCAGGGCGTGGGCATCGACACCACCGGTGAGCACCTTGCCGGAGCTTGGGATCACGGTGTTGTAGGCACGGGCCAGACGGGTGATGGAGTCGAGCAGGATCACCACGTCTTTCTTGTGTTCGACCAGGCGCTTGGCCTTCTCGATCACCATTTCGGCAACCTGCACGTGGCGGGTTGGCGGCTCATCGAACGTCGAGGCAACCACTTCGCCGCGCACGGTGCGCTGCATTTCGGTTACTTCTTCCGGACGCTCATCGATCAGCAACACGATCAGGTGAACTTCAGGGTTATTACGGGCGATGTTCGCTGCGATGTTCTGCAGCATGATGGTCTTGCCGGCTTTCGGCGGGGCCACGATCAGGCCGCGCTGGCCTTTGCCGATCGGGGCACACAGGTCGATGACACGACCGGTCAAGTCTTCGGTGGAACCGTTGCCGGCTTCCATCTTCATGCGCACGGTCGGGAACAGCGGCGTCAGGTTCTCGAAGAGAATCTTGTTTTTCGCGTTCTCGGGACGATCGTAGTTGATCGTGTCGACCTTGAGCAGGGCGAAATAACGCTCGCCTTCCTTTGGAGGGCGGATCTTGCCAACGATGGTGTCACCGGTGCGCAAGTTGAAGCGACGGATCTGGCTCGGCGAGACGTAGATATCGTCTGGGCCGGCGAGATAGGAAGCGTCTGCAGAGCGGAGGAAGCCGAAGCCGTCCTGGAGAATCTCCAGCACGCCATCACCGGAGATTTCCTCGCCGCTTTTCGCGTGCTTTTTCAGCAGGGAGAAAATCACGTCCTGCTTGCGCGAACGGGCCATATTTTCTATGCCCATCTGTTCGGCCAATTCGAGCAGTTCGGTAATCGGCTTTTGCTTGAGTTCAGTCAGATTCATATAGGAATGACGTAATCATTTATGGAGGGGGGGAAATTAAGCTTTTGGCTTAATGAGGCCGCGCCGCAGAGAAGGCGACAGGATCGCGTACTAATCGAAAAGGAGAGCGTCGGCGACGGCTTGCAGGGGGCAGTGGAGAAACCAGTGCGGGGCCGAATGTACCACCTGAGTTTCAGAGCGTCTAGCCCTGTTTCACGAAAAAGCCCCGCAAATTGCGGGGCTTTTTGAGGACGCTTAGATATTGGCGTCGAGGAAAGCTTGCAGCTGGGACTTCGACAGCGCGCCGACCTTGGTGGCCTCGACGTTGCCGTTCTTGAACAGCATCAGGGTCGGGATACCACGCACGCCGTGCTTGGCCGGAGTTTCCTGGTTGTCATCGATGTTCAGCTTGGCAATGGTCAACTTGCCTTCGTAAGTGGTGGCAATGTCGTCCAGGACCGGAGCGATCATTTTGCAAGGACCGCACCACTCAGCCCAGTAGTCAACCAGCACCGGGCCCTGGGCCTTCAGTACTTCGGCCTCGAAGGTCGCGTCGGTGACGTGCTTGATAAGATCGTTGCTCATGGATGTCTCCGGGTTGTAAGCAAAAAAAACGTTGCCCATCATAGCCGCCCTTCCCGCGTTCAGGAAGCTGCAGCTGATTGACTCTTCCTATGATGGCGCATGAGTTTGGGTATAGCCCAACTCATGGGGTTACGGGAGTGATGAAGGCAATCCCTGTACGCAACGCCGCGTTACGCACATGTTCCTGCATGCTTTTCTGCGCCGCCCCGCTGGCGCGTCGGGCCAGGGCACGGAGGACCTTGCGGTGCTCCTGCCAGGTCTCCATGGCCCGCTCCGGCCGGATGAACGGTAGTTTCTGGCTCTCCAGGAACACCTCGGCACTGGCGCTGAGGATGCTCACCATCGCCTGATTGCCGCTGGCCAGCAGGATGCGCCGGTGGAATTCGAAGTCCAGCTGGGCGGCTGCCTCGAAATCACCGGCCTTCAGCTCCTTGCGCATCGCCTCGACGTTATCTTCCAGGATGTCCAACTCCCCGGTGGTCAGCGTCACCGCCGCCAGCCCCGCCGCAAAACCTTCCAGGGCGTAGCGCAGTTGAAAGATATCCAGCGGCGTCGCCTGTGCCGTAAACGGCCAGGCCAACCCCGGCAGCTCTTCGGCCGCTTGCACGAACACGCCTTTGCCCGGCTGCACACTTACCACGCCCAAGGCACTGAGGGACGACAAGGCTTCACGCAAAGAGGCCCGGCTCACGCCCAATTGCAGCGCCAGGTCGCGCTGGGAGGGCAACGCATCACCCGGCCCGAAGCCCTCGTCAGCGATCAATTTGCGGATGGCCTGTAGCGCCACTTCCGGTACGGCTTGGGCGATGGAATTCATAAGAAACTCAGGTTTCCAGTCAACTGAGCGGCTAGTTGTAAAGCTATTCGCAGCGCCCGGCAAGCCACGCCCCAAAGGGGCTCGCGCGGTTTTGACGGCGCTCGAAAAGGGTGCAGAAAACCCATTAACTGTTCAGACCAGTAAGACCGCCAAGACTCAACAGCCACCGGCTCTGGCGCGAAATACGGCGGTGCTGGCATGGGCTGTGCACTGGCAAAAACCGGAAAATCCTTTCGTCCTTTTCGGAGAGTCGCCATGACCAAGCGTTGCAGCGCCCTGCTCACTGCCCTGTTTGCCAGCCTGATGCTGAGCCAGGCGCCCGCCCAGGCCAACGGTCTGGACGATATCGTCGCCCGTGGCACCCTCAAGGTGGCCGTGCCCCAGGATTTCCCGCCGTTCGGCTCGGTCGGCCCGGACATGAAGCCCCGCGGCCTGGACATCGACACCGCAAAGCTTTTGGCCGACCAGCTCAAGGTCAAGCTTGAACTGACCCCGGTCAACAGCACCAACCGCATCCCGTTCCTCACCACCGGCAAGGTCGACCTGGTGATTTCCAGCCTGGGCAAGAACGCCGAGCGCGAGAAGGTCATCGACTTCTCCAAGGCCTACGCGCCCTTCTACCTCGCCGTATTCGGCCCTCCCGATGCGCCGATCAGCACCGTTGACGACCTCAAGGGCAAAACCATCAGCGTGACCCGTGGCGCCATCGAAGACATCGAGCTGACCGCCGTGGCGCCTAAAGAGGCGACGATCAAGCGCTTTGAAGACAACAACTCGACCATCGCCGCCTACCTCGCCGGCCAGGTGGACCTGATCGCCAGCGGCAACGTGGTGATGGTGGCCATCAGCGAACGCAACCCCAAGCGCGTGCCGGCACTGAAAGTGAAGCTCAAGGACTCGCCGGTGTACGTGGGCGTGAACAAGAACGAGCCGGCGCTGCTGGACAAGGTGAACCAGATCCTGGTCGCGGCCAAGGCCGACGGCAGCCTGGAAAAGAATGCATTGCAGTGGCTCAAAGAGCCGCTGCCGGCTGATCTCTGAGCGCGGTAACGAGGGTTAGCCTATGGCCTATCAATTCGACTTTGTGCCGGTCCTGGCCAATACCGATCTGTTGCTGCGCGGCGCGCTGTTCACACTTGAACTGACCGCCATCGGTGCAGTACTGGGCGTGGCGCTGGGAATCGTCGGCGCCGTGGTGCGGGCGTGGAAGATCCAGCCGTTCAGTTGGATCTTCGGCGTGTACGTCGAGTTGATCCGCAACACGCCGTTCCTGGTGCAGTTGTTTTTCATCTTCTTCGGCCTGCCGTCCCTCGGCCTGAAAATCACCGAATGGCAGGCGGCAGTGCTGGCGATGGTGATCAACCTGGGGGCGTACTCCACCGAGATCATCCGCGCCGGGATCCAGGCGATCCCCCGCGGGCAACTGGAAGCGGCGGCCGCGCTGGCGATGACACGTTTCGAGGCGTTCCGCCATGTGGTGTTGCTGCCCGCGCTGGGCAAGGTCTGGCCGGCCCTGAGCAGCCAGATCATCATCGTGATGCTCGGCTCGGCGGTCTGCTCGCAGATCGCCACCGAGGAACTGAGCTTTGCCGCCAATTTTATCCAGTCGCGCAACTTCCGCGCCTTTGAAACCTATGCGCTGACAACCCTGGTCTACCTGTGCATGGCGTTGATGATCCGCCAATTGCTGAACTGGATCGGCCGGCGCTATGTCATGAGGAACGCCCGATGAGTGATTTTTCGTTCTGGGACATCGTGCGCAACCTGCTCACCGGTTTGCAGTGGACCTTGCTGCTGTCGCTGGTGGCGTTCATCGGCGGCGGCGTGATCGGTTTGCTGGTGATGACTATGCGCATCAGCACCAAGGCGTTCCCGCGCAATGTCGCCCGCACCTATATCGAGCTGTTCCAGGGCACGCCGCTGTTGATGCAACTGTTCCTAGTGTTCTTCGGCATCGCCTTGCTCGGCGTGGACATTTCGCCCTGGCTGGCGGCGGCGATTGCCTTGACCCTGTTCACCAGCGCCTACCTGGCCGAAATCTGGCGTGGCTGCGTCGACTCCATCGCCCACGGCCAATGGGAGGCGTCCGCGAGCCTGGCCCTGAACCCGCTGGAGCAATTGCGCTATGTGATCCTGCCCCAGGCCCTGCGCATTGCCGTGGCGCCAACCGTGGGTTTCTCGGTGCAAGTGGTCAAGGGCACCGCCGTGACCTCGATCATCGGCTTCACCGAGCTGACCAAGACCGGCGGCATGCTCGCCAACGCTACCTTCGAACCCTTCATGGTCTATGGCCTGGTGGCGCTGGGTTACTTCCTGCTCTGCTACCCCTTGTCCCTCAGTGCGCGCTACCTGGAAAGGAGACTGCATGCCTCTGCTTAGAATTTCCGCCCTGCATAAGTATTACGGCGATCACCACGTACTCAAGGGCATCGACCTGAGTGTCGAAGAAGGCCAGGTGGTGGCGATCATCGGTCGCAGCGGCTCGGGCAAATCCACCCTGCTGCGCACCCTCAATGGCCTGGAGTCGATCAATGACGGCGTGATCGAGGTCGACGGCGAATACCTCGACGCCGCCCGCGCCGACCTGCGCACCCTGCGGCAGAAAGTCGGCATGGTGTTCCAGCAGTTCAACCTGTTCCCACACCTGACGGTGGGCGAAAACGTCATGCTTGCGCCGCAAGTGGTGCAGAAAGTGCCGAAAGCCAAGGCCGCACAATTGGCGCGACAAATGCTCGAGCGCGTTGGGCTGGGGGAGAAGTTCGACGCGTTCCCCGATCGTTTGTCCGGCGGCCAGCAGCAGCGGGTAGCAATCGCCCGGGCTCTGGCGATGTCGCCCAAAGTGCTGCTGTGCGATGAAATCACCTCGGCCCTGGACCCGGAGCTGGTCAACGAAGTGCTCAGCGTAGTGCGCCAACTGGCCAAGGATGGCATGACACTGATCATGGTCACCCATGAGATGCGTTTTGCCCGGGAAGTGGGTGACAAGCTGGTGTTCATGCACCAGGGCAAGGTGCATGAAGTGGGCGACCCGAAAATCCTGTTTGCCAATCCGCAGACCGCCGAGCTGGCCAACTTCATTGGTTCGGTGGAGCGCACGGACTGAGGCATCAAGCCCCGGGCGCCCACTCAAAACCGCCCTGCCCCTCAAATGTCGTTTCATCCCTGACGGCCAGCAAAGCCGCAGGCAGGAAGGTCTCGACGTTGACCAGGGCGGTGAAGCGGCGCCCATGCACCGGCATACCCGCTACGTGTGCAACAAGCCTATGGCCCGGCAGCAATCGTCCGGTCGCCGGCTCTTCAGACAGGTGCGGCATTACCAGCTCAACGGATTTTCCATCGACTTGAGCGGACTGCAGGCTCAGGGTGAAATGCCCCTGGCGCCCAAACCGAAAGCCCTGCTGGTTGGCGGGTACGCCCGTAAAGCGCAGCGCCATGGATACCGGCACCTCACAGGCCATGCTCAGGCGAAGCGTGCGCTTGCCCAGCGCGATCTGTGGGTCGCCCCGCTCGGCCTGGCGAACCAGGCCGTAATCAACCCGGGGCTGGCTCAAGGACACCTGGCAGTTATTTGCCCGCGCCTCATTGGCCAACACCACGACAAACAGCAGCAGGTAAAGGATAAGCCCATGACGCAGGCGTCCACCGTCAAAAGGCCCCACCGGCTCAGAGGGTACGGCAGAGCGCCGAACCTGTTTCATAGAATTTGTCGTCATTGGATTCTGGCTCAAGGTTCAGTTGCAACAAGCAGGTGCTTGAATCTGGCAAGGAGATGTTCAGCGCTCGCGACTCATCCAGGCTGTTAAGGAAGACCATGCCCTCGCCCACGACGCTGGTCAGGAAAGCATTGTTGCTGTCGAAAACCGAGGCTCCCTGGGGCAAGGGTTGGCCGTGCGCGTCACGGACCTCAAGCAATACACGGCGCACTTTCACTACTTCGAAATCGATCGTGTTGAAAGAACCGCGTCCGGCCGCAAGGACCTTGGTGCCGTTTTTCAGGTCGATGCGCTTGGGCAGGGATTGGGTTTGCACCTCGACATTGCTGCTGCGGTAGGCAGGCAGGCTGGCGATCACCGCCTGCCCGCGGTAGTCAGTCCAGACCGGCCCCTGCGGCGTCGAAACCTTGGCTGCCCCGACATTACCCACCGAGACAATTCCAAAGGTGTCCTGGACGGCATAGGGCGAGAACGTCATGCCTCTGTCGTGGGCCACCACGCCGCCCTGCAATTGGCCGTTATACCCGGTGCTCAATGAATCATGTCGCACACCCAACCCTATCTGGGTGTAACGCGGCATGGCATTCACGCGGGCGTGAACAGCCTGTGTACGGCTCGCCTGCTCACGCGCACCCCCCACTTCATAGTTCACATAGTCGTTGACCCGATCGCTGAAGGCGGTCCCAAGATCGAACCTGTCGCCCCGCCGACTGGCATACGAGGTGACGCGGCGATCCCCACCGAACGGCACGGTGACCTGCAACCGAAGCGAAAGCCCCTTATCCGACACATCGCTGCGCTCATCTCGAACGGTGTTCTTGACCTTGCGCGGTCGAGAGCCGCCCACCCGGGAATCCGCAATCAAAGCCACCTGGGTGCCATTGAATTGCTGGTTCCATGAGGCAAAGACGTGTTCGGCGGAGCGATCATCAAATTGCGAGCTGCGGGAATAACTGACGGAAAAGCCTCCCAGGGACGGGTCGACCCAACTCAAACCTACCGTGTATTGGTCCTTGAAGCGGGCATCCCGCTGGTCACGCCGCGTCGACTGCCCCACTTCCAGTACTTCGCGATAATCCCGCGTCTGGGTAGTGGCACTCGACGTCATTTCAATGCCGGCGAACAGCGGACTTCCCACGGTGACGGAGCTGCGAGCCCCGGTAACTTCGTCCCGGCCATCGCGAGACAGGTTCTGGCGCACGCCAACCGAAAGGTGCTGGAAAAAAACACTGCTCCACACGCCACCCGCCGCTTGGTATTCGTCGGTACTCAACAGGCCGAATCCCAGTGACGAGTTGCGCCCCAATCCCCAGGTCCCACTGCCCATCGCCACGACCGGAGGCTCCCCGGCACCCGGATTTGCCCCGCGCACCTTGCCCAGGGAGAAGTAATAACCGGGCTCTATCGGTACCGCCCCCGCAAAGGACGCGGCAGGGACGGTGAACCCATGCCTGCCACCGCGAGTGCCAATGACACTGACCTCAAGATCGCTGGTGCCATTGAGTATGGGTAATCCGGTCAACGTGAACGGGCCTTCCGGTACCAGTGTGGTATGGATCAACACCCCGGCCTGGCGCACCTCGACCCGGGATGGGCTCTGGGCCAAACCTTCGATCACCACGCTGCTGCCACCCGGGCTGCGCGATTGGCCATCCGGCGAGAGCTGGAAACCCGACAGCTGTAACCCACCGAACACCGGGTTGTTGCTGGAAATCTGCCCGACCTGGAAGGTCGACTTCAGGGGCGCGAAATCGCGTTGGGCGTAGGCATTCACATGCTCGCTGCTGCGCTTGCCGTTATCGGAGACAAAGAATTGGCGGCTTCGGACGATCCAGTTGCCGATATTGAATCCCGCCTCGGTGTAGGCCGAAACCGAGCGGGAAGAGCCGCTGTTGAAGCGCTCTTCGAACCCCTGCACATCGTAATTGAACAAGGCTGCAGTGCCGCCCTGGGAGAAACTGCCGACATCCCATTCGGCCTCGCGCATTGACTGAGTAGGCACCACCAGCGATACCTCATCGCTGCCGGGGCGCAACTTGACGATGGTCGCGGGGTAAGCACCGAGAAAGTCATGACACGCCTGGTCGGGCGCGATACCCGGCCGAATAATCGCGGCTGGCAATCGCAACCCGGCCTTGTCCAGCAGGACCGGGGTAAAACACAACTGCCCCTGGTAGTCGAAGCGTGCCTCCACCAGGCCCAATGAGGTGCCGTTGACCTGCAGCCCCACCACGTGCACGCCCTCGCGGAATCGCGCAGCACTGCGAAAATAATGGGCAACCTTCGGGTCGATCCCGTTCGCCGACAAGACCGCCAGATCAAAACCCGATCCAAGCTCCAGCGCGTAGGCGGGAAGGCTCCACAGCGTTGCCAGGCCGATACAAGTCCGGGAAACCGAGGTTCGAATGGGTCGTACAGAGAGGCTCCAATCGTTTGCATGGGTAGCATTTCTCATAGACCGCTCAACCCGCCTCGACAACAACGGAGGCTTCGTAGGCGGTTGCCGAATACCCGTAGACAGTCGCCGGTTGAATCTCGACACCGCTGACCTGGGCCATCGCCTCTTCGATGCGGGTCGATAACACTTCGCCAGGCAGGATATAGGTGCGCGGCAATATCGCCGGGTGCCTCGACGGCAGCAGGTGTACCTCCAGCCCCATTCGGACCACGTAGGCACTGTCGTTATGAACCGTCAGCCGATTTCCCCGCAGCTTCCACTTCAGCAACTTCCATGGCTCCTGATGCCGCGGCAAGCCCTGGGGATGCAGGATCAGCGGTAAGTCCTGTCGAATGGTCACTCCAATAGTCGAGCGCCCTTCGGCGCGCGCCTGCGGAATACCTTCAAAGGTGACGCGCTTCAATCGCTGAGTCTTGAGCGGCTGCTTCAAGGTACTGATAAACCGCACAAGTTGTGTTTCGCCCGGTTCGACACGGGCGATAGGAGGCGTAACGATCAAGAGTGTCTCCGGATCTTCCGGGACGTTTTGAATGACTGTGTGAAGTAAAGCAGGGCCAGCGTCCGTATTTTTTACGTTGATCGTCGCTTCACCGTTCTCTTCATAAAGAATAACAACGGATGTTTCCGGCTCCATTCCATCCGCTCTTACACTGCCAGAAACTAAAAAATAAAGATTCGCACACCAGAATAGAGCATTAACTGTATTTAAAAGACGACTCATCGAACTCTACCCGCAACCAGATAACGCACCGTTGACAATCACGAAATACCTATACGCATATAAAGAGCCAGCACGAAGCCACGGTGCGCGACCGCCTGCTAAATGCTGGCCATGTTTATAGAGTTAGATTCGAGTTACTACCAAAGTAGCAGCTCCATTCAATTGAATATCCCTGCTGAGATCCAGTGCATCGCCGCGATTGATCACAGCCTTGACTACGAGAGTGCCGGTAACGGAAGAGACCGCGGCTGGAGTTGTGTTGTTATTACGGCTCCAGGAGTGCTGGTAAGGAGATTTTTCGACCTTGCCGTCACTGGTGCTCCAGGCACCGCCGGAGCTTGTCCTTCTAAGCGGGTACAGCGTAGCGCCGACAGTGGTCAAGGTGGCGAGCCTGATCGAATAGCCACCGGTATTCCTGGTTCCGACCGCGCCAAGGCCAAAGTTGTGGTTGTCGGTGAAGCCGGTTCCCAGGATCCCCCTTACGACACTGTTTGTTTGTGAGTCAGTAACGGACAGTGCCATCTGGGCAGCCGCCGCACCACAGTTGACGTTTAACGGCAGCGACTTTTCCGGCAGAGGATAGAAAGAGGTCAGCGGAATGCTCGACGCATTGATCGTACCGTAATCAACGGTGCCGCCTGTGGCGCCGAGGTTTACCGTGCATGCAGCTGGTTTAATGGTTCCGGTGACTCTCAGGTTCCCGGCACCACTTGTATTTGCTTGAGCACCCATGCTCACCGCCAGGCCAACGACCACTATTGCCAAACCAAATGTTCTGTTCATGTTCATCCTGTCACTGAAGTTCTCAGGTGCATGCGGTTCGCCGGGCTATTCCATGCCCAACTGCTATCAACCTTGATAGGCAAACTACAAATAGTTAACACCACGGCTTAATTGCCGAGTGACAGTCTCTCTCGTAAACACCCGAAGAAAGAATGAGACGACGCCTGAACTAGTGTCAGAGCGGTAAAAAAACAATGTCCCCTTAGATCATCCTTGCAGTAGTCCTGACTTAATTATCGACTGGAACAAATAACCCAGCCATGTAGGCATATTCAGGAAGCCTATTAAAGCTGGAGATTTCCGTTACTCCACTTGCCCTACGGAACAATCGCCAGGCGCATCAAGAATCGCCCTACATATCCTGCAGATTTTCCTCCAAGACACCGATGAGCGAATTCCGGAAGCACTACGCGTTGGCGTCAGCGGTTGATCGTGGCACGATGGCGAGGTTATCGACCGAGACCCCTTAACCATGCCGCAATCCCAAGCCAAGAATCTGTCCCTGATCGCCGCCATCGACCTGGGCTCCAACAGCTTTCACATGGTCGTGGCCAAGGCCCAGAACGGCGAAATCCGCATCCTTGAGCGGCTCGGCGAGAAAGTGCAGCTGGCTGCCGGGATCGACGACGAGCGTCAGCTCAATGAAGAATCCATGCAGCGCGGGCTCGATTGCCTGAAGCGCTTTGCCCAACTGATCAACGGCATGCCCCCGGGCGCCGTGCGGATCGTCGGCACCAACGCCCTGCGCGAAGCCCGCAACCGGGGCGAGTTCATCCGCCGCGCCGAGGAGATCCTCGGGCACCCGGTAGAGGTCATCTCCGGCCGCGAGGAAGCACGCCTGATCTACCTCGGCGTGTCCCACACCCTGGCCGACACTCCGGGCAAGCGCCTGGTGGCCGACATCGGCGGTGGCAGTACCGAATTCATTATTGGCCAGCGCTTCGAGCCGCTGCTGCGCGAAAGCCTGCAAATGGGCTGCGTCAGCTACACCCAGCGCTATTTCAAGGACGGCAAGATCACCCCGGCCCGCTACGCCCAGGCTTATACGGCGGCGCGGCTGGAGATCATGAGCATCGAGCACGCCCTGCACCGCCTGACCTGGGATGAGGCCATCGGTTCGTCCGGCACCATCCGCGCCATCGGCCTGGCCCTCAAGGCCGGCGGCCATGGCACTGGCGAGGTCAACGCCGAAGGCCTGGCCTGGCTCAAGCGCAAGCTGTTCAAGCTGGGGGATGCCGACAAGATCGACTTCGAAGGCATCAAGCCTGATCGCCGCACCATTTTCCCGGCGGGCCTGGCGATTCTCGAAGCGATTTTCGACGCCCTTGAACTGCAACGCATGGACCACTGCGATGGCGCCCTGCGTGAAGGCGTGCTCTACGACCTGCTGGGCCGTCATCATCATGAAGACGTCCGTGAGCGCACCCTCAGCTCGTTGATGGAGCGTTACCACGTCGACCTGGAACAGGCGGCGCGGGTTGAACGCAAGGCGCTGCATGCTTTCGACCAGGTCGCAGCGGATTGGGACCTGGAAGACGGCGTGTGGCGTGAACTGCTGGGCTGGGCGGCCAAGGTCCATGAAGTGGGGCTGGACATCGCCCACTACCATTACCACAAGCACGGCGCCTACCTGATCGAGCACTCGGACCTGGCGGGTTTCTCCCGTGAAGACCAGCAGATGCTCGCGCTGCTGGTACGCGGCCACCGCCGCAACATCCCCCGGGACAAGTTTGCCGAGTTCGGTGCCGAGGGCATCAAGCTGATTCGCCTATGCGCGCTGCTGCGGTTTGCGATCCTGTTCCACCACATCCGTGGTACCCAGGAAATGCCGCAAGTGGTCCTGCGGGCCAATGCCGACAGCCTGGACGTGGTATTCCCGAAGAACTGGCTGGATGAAAACCAGCTGACCCAGGCGGATTTCGCCCAGGAAGCCGAGTGGCTGACGCGGGTTGGGTTCACGCTGAACGTGCGCTGATATGAGTGAGTGACGCGGAGCGTCACAGGATGTATTCCCACGCAGAGCGTGGGAACAATCCAACGCCACAAAACAAATGTGGGAGCGGGCTTGCTCGCGAAGGCGGAGTGTCAGTCAACAGATTCATCGACTGATCCACCGCTTTCGCGAGCAAGCCCGCTCCCACATTTTTGACCGCGTCGGTTTTTAGTTCACCGTCAGAATCGGGCTGCCCAGCTTCTCCAGCAACGTCGCCTGGGCGCTGCGCGGGTTCTGGTTGCCGGTCGGGGTGTTGCGCACGTAGCGCCCGTCCGACTGCAGGCTCCAGCTGTGGGTGTTATCGGTGAGATAACTTTCCAGCTCCTTCTTGACCCGCATGATCAGTTTCTTGCCTTCCACCGGGAAGCAGGTCTCCACGCGTTTGTCGAGGTTGCGCTCCATCCAGTCGGCACTGGAGAGGAACATCTGCTCCTCGCCGCCATTGAGGAAGTAGAACACCCGCGTGTGCTCCAGGAAGCGCCCGATGATCGAACGCACGTGGATGTTATGGGAGACCCCGGCGATGCCCGGCCGCAGGCAGCACATGCCACGCACCACCAAATCGATACGCACACCCGACTGGCTGGCCTTGTACAACGCGCGGATGATCTTCGGATCGGTCAGCGAGTTGAACTTGGCGATGATGTGCGCCGGCTTGCCTTCGAGGGCGAACTGGGTCTCGCGGGCAATCATGTCGAGCATGCCCTTCTTCAGGGTGAACGGCGCGTGCAGCAGTTTCTTCATGCGCAGGGTCTTGCCCATGCCGATCAACTGGCTGAACAGCTTGCCGACATCTTCACACAAGGCATCGTCGGAGGTCAGGAGGCTGTAGTCGGTGTAGAGCTTGGCGTTGCCGGCGTGGTAGTTGCCGGTGCCCAAGTGGGCGTAGCGCACGATCTCACCGGCTTCGCGGCGCAGGATCAGCATCATCTTGGCGTGGGTCTTGAAGCCGACCACGCCGTAGATCACCACCGCACCGGCCGCCTGCAGGCGGCTGGCCAGTTGCAGGTTGGACTCTTCGTCGAACCGCGCCCGCAGTTCAATCACCGCCGTCACTTCCTTGCCGTTACGCGCGGCGTCTACCAGCGCATCGACGATTTCGGAGTTGGCGCCGGAGCGGTACAGGGTTTGGCGCACAGCCAGCACGTGCGGGTCCTTGGCGGCCTGACGCAGCAGGTCGACCACCGGGGTGAAGGACTCGAATGGGTGCAGCAGCAGAATGTCCTGCTTGCTCACCACACTGAAGATGTTTTCGCTGTTTTGCAGCAGTTTCGGGATCTGCGGGGTGAACGGCGTGTATTGCAGCTCCGGGTGGCTGTCCAGGCCAGTAATGCTGAACAGGCGCGTCAGGTTCACCGGGCCATTGACCTGGTACAGCTCGGTCTCGCTCAGGTTGAACTGCTTGAGCAGGTAGTCGGACAGGTGTTTCGGACAGGTGTCCGCCACTTCCAGGCGCACCGCATCACCGTAGCGACGGGAGAACAGCTCGCCGCGCAGGGCGCGGGCCAAGTCTTCGACGTCTTCGGAGTCCAGCGCCAGGTCGGCGTTACGGGTCAGGCGGAACTGGTAGCAGCCCTTGACCTTCATGCCCTGGAACAGGTCATCGGCGTGGGCGTGGATCATCGACGAAAGGAATACATAGTTATCGCCAGCGCCCCCCACCTCTTCCGGTACCTTGATGATCCGTGGCAACAGGCGCGGTGCCGGAATGATCGCAAGGCCCGAGTCGCGACCGAAGGCATCGATACCTTCCAGCTCGACGATGAAGTTCAGGCTCTTGTTCACCAGCAGCGGGAACGGGTGCGTCGGGTCGAGGCCGATGGGGGTGATGATCGGCGAGATTTCGTCGCGGAAGTAGCGGCGCACCCAGGTCTTGATCTTGGTGGTCCAGTGCCGGCGCCGGATGAAGCGCACGTGATGCTTTTCCAGTTCCGGCAGCAGGATGTCATTGAGGATCGCGTATTGGCGGTCCACGTGGCCGTGTACCAGCTCGCTGATGCGGGCCAGGGCCTGATGCGGTTGCAGGCCGTCGGCACCGGCTTGTTCACGGGCGAACGTGATCTGCTTCTTCAGGCCGGCGACACGGATCTCGAAGAACTCGTCCAGGTTGCTGGAGAAGATCAGCAGGAATTTCAGCCGCTCCAGCAACGGATAGGACTCATCCAGTGCCTGTTCCAGCACGCGGATATTGAATTGCAGTTGTGACAGCTCGCGATGGATGTACAGGCTGCTGTCATCCAGGTTGGTAACCGCAACCACCGGTACCGGCGCGGCAGCGGGCGCTTCGGCCACCACGGCAGGCGGGGCCGGCTCCAGCTCCGGCGGAGTCTCGGTAGCTTGTTCGACCACCGGGTGAGCGTCTTTTACGGCAACTTCTGTGAGTCCTTCGGTATTCATCGAGTGTTCCTGTGAGGGCTAGTGTTGCTCTCTAAGCAATTGGGCAGCGCGGGCGGCGAAGTAAGTCAGGATGCCATCGGCACCCGCGCGTTTAAAGGCAGTCAGGGATTCAAGGATCACCCCTTCACTCAACCAACCATTCTGGATCGCGGCCATGTGCATGGCGTATTCACCGCTGACCTGATAGACAAAGGTCGGCACCTTGAATTCCTCTTTGACCCGATAAAGGATGTCGAGGTACGGCATCCCGGGCTTGACCATCACCATGTCGGCGCCTTCGGCCAGGTCCGCGGCCACTTCGTGCAGGGCTTCGTGGCTGTTGGCCGGGTCCATCTGGTACGAGGCCTTGTTGGCCTTGCCCAGGTTCAGCGCCGAACCCACCGCATCGCGGAACGGGCCGTAATAGGCGCTGGCGTACTTGGCCGAGTAGGCCATGATGCGCACGTTGACGTGGCCGGCCAACTCCAGGGCTTCGCGAATCGCCTGGATGCGACCGTCCATCATGTCCGAGGGGGCCACCACCTGGGCGCCCGCTGCGGCGTGGGACAAGGCCTGTTTTACCAGCGCATCAACGGTGATGTCGTTCTGAACATAGCCTTCTTCGTCGAGAATGCCATCCTGCCCGTGGGTGGTGAACGGGTCCAGCGCCACATCGGTAATCACCCCCAGCTCCGGAAAGCGTTCACGCAAGGCGCGGGTGGCGCGCTGGGCGATGCCGTCGGGGTTCCAGGCTTCGGCGGCGTCCAGGGACTTGAGCCCGGACGGCGTGACCGGGAACAGCGCCAGCGCCGGAATCCCCAGTTCAACCCAGCTCGCGGCCTCTTCGAGCAGCAAATCAATGGTCAAGCGCTCCACGCCCGGCATCGACGCCACCGCTTCCCGACGATTTTCACCGTCCAGCACAAACACCGGCAGGATCAGATCATTCACCGTCAGCACGTTTTCACGCACCAGGCGCCGGGAAAAATCATCACGACGGTTGCGACGCAGACGAGTGGCGGGAAACAGGCGGTTGGCGGGGGTAAAGCTCACGGCAGACTCCTGAGCCCGGCTTGACGGGCGAGCGTGACAGTTATAAGCGGCCATTATGACGAAGGAATTACAGTTGTGGTTAGCTCATGCGCCGTAAGGCAACCGGCGTGCGACCTGTAGTCGCATTCGTCGTTTATGTAGGAATTGTTCACTTCGTGACACATCTCGATACTTTCATGAATGTTCACGAAGGCGTAGGCTGCGCGTTCATTTCGCCAGCACCCAGACCATGCTTCAACAATTTCTGCATGACTTCGGCTACTTTGCGCTGTTCCTAGGCACCTTCTTCGAAGGCGAAACCATCCTGGTTCTCGCAGGCTTCCTGGCGTTCCGTGGATACATGGATATCAACTTGGTGGTGGTCGTTGCCTTTTTCGGCAGCTACGCCGGCGACCAGTTGTGGTACTTCCTGGGACGCAAGCACGGCCGCAAACTGTTGGCGCGCAAGCCGCGCTGGCAACTGCTGGGCGACAAGGCCCTGGAGCATATTCGCAAGCACCCGGACATCTGGGTGCTGAGCTTCCGGTTTGTCTACGGTTTGCGCACGGTGATGCCGGTGGCCATTGGTTTGTCGGGCTACCCGCCGGGTCGCTACCTGTTGCTCAACGGGATTGGCGCCGCCGTGTGGGCCGCTGCGCTGGGCGCTGCGGCTTACCATTTCGGCGCGGTACTGGAAGGCATGCTGGGCAGCGTCAAGAAATACGAGCTGTGGGTGCTGGGCGCACTGCTGGTGCTGGGCCTGGGCTTGTGGATTCGCCGGCGCGTCAAGAACGCCCGCCTGACCCGCGAAGCCTGTGCCGCCGAGAAGGTTCGCCTGGCGGCCGGCGAACCTGAAAAAGCCGAAAAGCCTACGACGCCAGTCGAGTAAGCCGGTCTCTGCAACAGTAGAGGCCGATGCCGCTGAGCAAGCTGTAACTGACCAGGCCCAGCCAGCCCAACGCGCTGGCCGGCCACAGCCCCACCAGCGGCGCCAGCCAAACCAGCGGCACATTCAGTGCCAGGCGCACCAGCTCAGCCTTCAACGCCCACGGGCGATTCTCCAGCGCCACCCCCAGGGTGAACAACCCCAATGCCATCGCGCTCCAGCCCAACACCAGGGCAGCGGTCGGCAAGCCCTCGCCGAAATTCATCAGGTAGCTGCCAAAACCCACGTACGCGGCAAACTGCAGCGCGATGTAAATCTGTTGGCGCCCATCCAGCGGCACCTCGAACTTGCGGAACTGGCTCAAGTCCGGCTTGGCCATCGGGTACTTTGCCGCCACATCCGCCGGGCGCCAACCGGTGCGCATGAACCAGATCCGCAGCTTGTCCCACCCACTTTCGGTGCGCCGTGCATCACTCCACAGCTGCGCATAAAACTGCAGGTTGGCCCACAGCGGGTTCCAACTGGCCAAGGGCGTGGTCACGCCAAAGATTACCGGCTCGTTATCGTCTTCTTCCTGGAAGGAGCCAAACAGGCGGTCCCAAATAATGAACACCCCGCCGTAGTTGCGATCCATGTAGAGAGCGTTCTGTGCATGGTGGGCCCGATGATTGGATGGCGTGACGAAGAACCACTCGTACCAGCCGAGCTTCGGCACATGCCGCGTATGCACCCAGAATTGATACAGCAGGTTGAGGGACGCCACGCTGATAAACACCACCAGCGGCACGCCCAACACGGCCAGCGGCAAGTAGAAGATCCAGCTCAGCAGGAAGCCGGTGCTGGTCTGGCGCAAGGCGGTGCTGAGGTTGTAGTCCTCGCTCTGGTGATGCACGGAATGCGCGGCCCAGAGGATGTTGCGCTCATGGCCCATGCGATGCAGCCAGTAGTAGCAGAAGTCATAGAACACAAAGGCGAACACCCAGGTCCAGACGCTTTGGGCCGACAGCTCAATGATCGCCAGGTGCTTGAGGGCGAAGGCATAGGTGAGGATGCCCACCCCTTTGGTCAGCAGCCCCGTGGTGGTGGACAGCACGCCGGTGCTGAGGCTGTTGATGGCGTCCGCCACCCGGTAGTTGCGTTGGCCGCGCCGGTAGTCGGCCAGCAGCTCGACCACGATCAAGGCAATGAAAAACGGTACCGCGTAAGGGACGAAGTCCATGGGCAAGTCCGGTCAATTATTGTTACATCTAGAGTAGGTGTAGCGGCTGGATATCCCATTGGCAATGAGTGACAAATGAGTAGACATTTAACGCCATGAATCAGGAGAAATGCCCATGAGCAAAAAGATTGCAGTGATCCTTTCCGGCTGTGGCGTGTACGACGGTGCCGAGGTTCATGAAAGCGTGATCACCCTGCTGCGCCTGGACCAGCGCGGCGCCGAGGTGCAGTGTTTTGCGCCGAACATTGCCCAGTTGCATGTGATCAACCACCTGACGGGCGAGGAGATGCCCGAGTCGCGCAATGTGCTGGTGGAGTCGGCGCGTATTGCCCGTGGCGAGGTGAAGGACATTCGTGAGGCCAACGCCGAGGATTTCGATGCACTGATCGTGCCCGGGGGGTTTGGCGCGGCGAAGAACCTGTCGAACTTTGCCGTGGAAGGCGCCGGGTGCAGCGTCAACCCGCAGGTGCTGGAACTGGCCGAGGCGTTTGCCGAAGCGGGCAAGCCCGTCGGGCTGATCTGCATCTCGCCGGCGCTGGCAGCGAAGATCTATGGCCCAGGCGTGACCTGCACCATCGGCAATGACGCCGACACCGCAGCCGCCATGGACAAGATGGGCGCCACCCACCAGGAATGCGCGGTCGACGACATCGTCGAAGACAAGGCGCGCAAGCTGGTGAGTACCCCGGCCTACATGCTGGGCAAACGCATCAGCGAAGTGGCGTCAGGCATCAACAAGCTGGTGGACCGGGTGCTGGAACTCACCCACGAGAACGATTAGGCCTTCATCAGCCGGGTCAGAATCCGATCCAGCGAATTGGCAAACGCCTGCTTGTCCTTGTCCCCATGGGGCGGCGGGCCACCGCCCATCTGCCCCTGCTCCCGCAGATCGGTGAACAGGTTACGCACCGCCAGCCGCTCGCTCATGTTCTGCGGGCTGAACTCCTTGCCTCGTGGGTCGAGCGCAGCCACGCCATTCTTCACCAAGCGGTCGGCCAACGGCACATCGCTGCAGATCACCAGGTCACCGGGCACGGCGTGCTCCACCAGGTAGTCATCGGCCGCGTCCGGGCCGCTGGGCACCACGATCAACTTCACGCACGAGAAGCTCGGCTTGATCTGGCTCTGCCCGGCCACCAGCACCACTTCGAACTGGCGCTTGAGGGCGAACTTCACCACCTGATCCTTGGCCGCCCGGGGGCAGGCGTCTGCATCGATCCACACGCGCATGGTTAAGCCACCACCCGGCGCTTTTCAGCGAGCCGGCTGCGACCGTACAGCACCACAATCGCCAGGATCGCCACAGCCTGGGCGCTCAGGGAATAGGCATCGGCGTGAATGCCCAGCCAGTCGAAGTCAAAGAACGCGACCGGCCGGGTGCCGAAGATCCCGGCTTCCTGCAACGCCTTGACGCCATGCCCGGCGAATACCACCGACAGCGCGCACAGCAACGCCGCGTTTATGCCGAAGAACAGCGCCAGCGGCAGTTTCGCCGAGCCCCGCAGAATCACCCAGGCCAGGCCCACCAACAGCACCAGCGCCGTGGCGCCACCGGCCAATACCGCGTTGTGCCCGGCAGGGCCGGCCTGCAACCACAGGGTTTCGTAGAACAGGATCACTTCGAACAGCTCGCGGTACACCGAGAAGAACGCCAGCATCGCAAAACCGAAGCGCCCGCCACCGCCTACCAGGCTGCTCTTGATGTAGTCCTGCCAGGCGGCCGCGTGACGGCGGTCGTGCATCCACACCCCGAGCCACAGCACCATCACGCTGGCAAACAGCGCCGTGCAGCCTTCCAGCAACTCGCGCTGGGCGCCGCTGACGTCGATCACATAAGCCGCCAACGCCCACGTCGCCAAGCCGGCCAACAGCGCCAGGCCCCAGCCGACGTTGACGCTGCGCACCGCCGATTGCTGGCCGGTGTTACGCAGGAACGCGAGAATCGCCGCCAACACCAGGATCGCTTCCAGGCCTTCGCGCAGCAGGATCAGCAAACCGGAGATGTAGCTCAGGGACCAGCTCAAGCCATCGCTGCCCAGCAGGCCGGCGGACTCGGTGAGCTTGCCCTTGGCCACATCCAGGCGCTGCTGCACTTGCTCGATCGGCAAGCCGTCCTGCAATGATTGCCGGTAGGCCATCAGGGCCTTTTCGGTGTCCTTGCGCACGTTGGCATCAACGTTATCGAGGGAGCTTTCAACCAGCTCGAAACCTTCCAGGTAGGCGGCTACCGACAGGTCGTAGGCCTGCTCGTGCTCGCCATTGCGGAACGCGGCGAGGCTTTTGTCGAGGGTGGCCGCGGTGTAATCAAGCAACTGCGCCGGGCCACGCTTGACCTGCGGCGGTTGGGCGCGCTGGGCGCGGAAGGTGGCAACTGCGCCGGGACCTTCGGCAGCCAGCACTTCGTTGGGGGTCTGGCGCGCGAGGTCGGCGAGGTTGAAGGACTTTTCACTGTTCGCGGCAGCCGGGTCGGCGGTGAAGCCGGCGATATAGGTCGCCAGGTCCCAGCGCTGGCGGTCGTCCAGTTGATCGGCAAACGACGGCATGTCGGTGCCTTCCACGCCCAGACCCAGGGTGTTGTAGATCGCGTAGAGGCTCAAGCGATCGAGGCGTGCAGCGTCCCGCAGGTTGGCGGGCGGCGGCGTCATGCCCACGCTTGCGGGGCCATCGCCGGCGCCTGTGGCGCCGTGGCACACCGAGCAGTTCTGCGCGTACAGCGGCGCACCGCGCGTCGGATCGGGGGTAATGGCCGGGGCCTGGCTGACTTCATAGGCCACTGCCAACTTGGCGCCCAATTGCCGGGCCTGGTGCGCAACCACCACGCCGTCCTGATGGGCCGTTACGGCGGCCAGCAGTTCATCCACGCCTTTGATCAGTTCGGCGCGCTCGGGCTTTTCCGGTAGATCGGTCACCAGCCCCTGCAACACCCCGAGAAACTCTACCTGTTCACGGTATTCGGAATCATCGATAACCTTGCCCGCCTCCACTGTCGGGGGGTAGTCCGCACCGATGTAGTCCAGTAAATGCAGGGCTTGGGGCGCGCCCTCGGCAGTTGCAGCCAGCAGGTTGAAACTGCACGACATCAACGCCGGCAGCACCAGCCAGGCAAGAAAACGGAAGGGGGCAATCATGAATGGATCTCAAATGGAAATACGAAGTAACACATTGTCAAACCTTACGGGGTTTGACTCAAGGCGTTAGTGATTCGGGGAAAGGGATAACGACACTGAGGTAGTGGCATCCGAGCTAAAAATCGGATCCAAAAGGCCATTGTTTTGCCAGTAATGCAGCTTATAATGCCGCGCCTTAGTTATTTCGAAATGGCATTTCAGCTCCTCTTTTTATGAGGAATTGGCTGGATCGCAACGCGTTCCTGCCATTGGTGATTCGGCCCGACCAGCACATTCGGCCGATTACGTTCAGGGAAGAAGCTCTTCGATGGCATCTCGCGCCTTTACCTCGCTCGCGCTCGCGGCAGTGACCTTGCTGTCCGGTTGTTCGATGTTTCGCAGCTACGACACCGAGCTGCAAGCCACCAATCAGCAGTTGGCCACCGGCAACGTCGACGCCGCGCTGACGCTGCTTGAGAAGAACAACACCGGCGACGACAAGGACCTTCTTTACTACTTCGAAAAGGGTGAGTTGCTGCGCGCCAAGGGCGACCTGACCGGCAGCCAGGTCGCCTGGCGCAGCGCCGACCTGCAAGTCTACAAGTGGGAAGAGTCGGTCAAGTTCGACACCGACAAGTACCTCGCGCAGTTCGGCGCCTTCCTGGTCAATGACAAGGTCCGCCGCTACGAAGGCTACGACTACGAAAAGGTCATGCTGACCACCCAGATGGCCCTGAACCTGCTGGCGCTGAATGACTTCGACGGTGCCCGCACCGAGATCAAGAAGACCCACGAACGCGAAGCGGTGATTGCCGACCTGCGGGACAAGGAATACCTCAAGAGCGAAAACGAGGCCGAGCGCCAGGGCATCGCGACCCAGTTCAAGGACCTGCGCGGCTACCCGGTGGAGAGCCTCAACGCCCCTGAAGTGGTAGGCCTGAAGAACAGCTACCAGAGCGCGTTCAGCCACTACCTGGCCGGCTTCGTCTACGAAGCCCTGGGCGAAAAAGACCTGGCCGCACCGGGTTATCGCAAGGCCGCCGAACTGCGCCCCAACACACCGCTGCTGGAACAGGCCCTGCTCGACCTGGACAAATCCAAGGTCGGTGCGGACGAGACTGACGTGCTGATCGTGGTGCAAAGCGGCCTGGCGCCGGCCCGCGACTCGATTCGCCTGCCGTTGCCGATCCCCATCGACGGCCACCTGGTGATCACGCCACTGTCGTTCCCGGTGATCAAGCCCGACACCTCGACCGCGCCCTTCGCGCAGATCGGTGTCGACGGCCGGCAACAGAACCTCACTGCCCTCAACAGCACCACCGCCATGTCCCGCCGCGCCCTGCGGGATGACATGCCGGGGATCATCCTGCGCACCACCGTGCGCGCCGTCACTCGCGGCATCACCCAGAACAACCTGAACAAGACCAACCCGATGGCGGGCCTGGTACTTGGTATTGCCTCGGCCGTCACCGAAGGCGCCGACACCCGCACCTGGCGCACCCTGCCGGACATGACCCAGGTGACACGCCTGCGCCTCAAGCACGGCGAGCACCAGGTCAGCCTGCCCAACGCCCTGGGCGGCACGCTGGTGACGGTCAAGGCCGATCAGCGCTACCAGGTGATCACCCTGCGCGTGGTCGGCAACCAGGTCTTCGCCGGCGGTCTTGCAGCCCACGTGGTGCAGAACAATCCGCCCCAGGCCGTCGCCACTCTCAAACAACCTTAAGGAGCACGCTATGCGTCATTTCATCCTCGGCGCCCTGGCGCTGGTCCTGCTGGCCGGTTGCGCCACCCCGCCACCGCCGGAACCCGGAAGCGCCGCGAGCAAGATCGTGGTGATGGGCACGTTCAAGGGCATCGCCGTCGGCGCCATCCGGGTCGCCCGGGAAAACGGCTTCCTGACCGCCAAGGTGCAGTTGAGCAACATCACCAGCAGCAACCAGATGATGTATTACCGCTTCGCGTGGCTGGGTGCCGACGGTTTCCCGGTGGGTGATGAAGAGACCTGGAAGGTGCTGAACCTCTACGCAAACCAGGCGACCTTCCTGCCGGCCATCGCCAACCTGCCCCAGGCTGCCGACTTCCGCCTTGAAGTGAAGACGCCTTGATCCACCCACTCATTCAGTTTCAGAGAGACATCCCCATGTTTGCACGCTTCTCGTTCCTCGCCGTGGTGGCCGTCCTGGCCAGCGGCTGCGCCAACACCTCGCCAGTCCTGGGCGGTAAAAACATCAGCTACGGCGACAGCAAGGCCGTGGAACTGGTGACCAACGAGTTCGGCTCCACCGACCTGCAGATGATCGCCGAAAGCATGACCCGCTCCCTGGCCCAGTCCGGCATCCTGCAAGGCCGCCCGGTGGTGCAGGTGTATGACGTGAAGAACAAGACCAGCGAGTACATCGATACCCGCGAGATCACCACGTCGATCAAGACCCAGCTGATGAAGACCGGCACCGCCCGCTTCGCCAGCGACAACACTGACATGCAAAGCCAGGTCGACCAGCTGAAGCTGCAGAACCAGAGCGGCCTGTACAAGAAGTCGACCGTCAGCAAGACCGGCAACATGGTCGCCGCCAAGTACCGCCTGGAAGGCTCCATCAGCTCCATCGTCAAGCGCAGCTCGGACTACAAGGACGTGTTCTACAAGTTCAGCCTGCAACTGGTCGACGTCGAAAGCGGCCTGGCCGAATGGATGGACGAAAAAGAAATCCGCAAGACCACGGAGCGCTAAGCAATGCGTGCATGGATCGGCATGATCGGCCTGCTGTGCGCCTTTGGCGCCTCGGCCGCACCGAAGATCGCGGTAACCGACCTGGCCTACGAGGCTCGCGTGGAGGAGTACATCCACCAGGTCGCGGCCAGCAATAATTTCCAGGCCAGCGCCTACAACGCCAGCGGCGCCTCGAGCTACAGCGAATACGAAAGTCGTACCAGCTACATCGAGCAGACTGAGCTGCGCAAGTTCAGCGGCGACATCAAGGGGGAAATCCTCAAGTCGCGGCAGTTCCAGCTGGTGCAGGGCACGCCTTACACCGCGGACGCCAAGGGCGATGTGTATGACGTGATCAAGCGGATCAAGGCCGGTAACTTCAAGGGTGCGGACTACGTGCTGTTCGGCACCTTGTCGGACATCGACTTCACCCAGGACATCAACGCGCTGGACCACACCAACAGCTACTCGGCGGTGCTGGGCCTGACGCTGGTGGCGGATTTCAGCCTGATCAACACCCGCACCTTTGAGATCACCTCGGCGTTTACCGCCATGGGCGAAGGCCAGGACACCAAGCTGGTGAACAACCGTGACGTGCGCGTGAGCCTGAACCGGCCTCGCGTGGTGCGGGAAGTGTCGAAGGCGTTGGGCGAGGATGTGGCGCGGCAGTTGGCCGAACAACTCGGCGGTGGTTATCAGGAAGCACCTGGACAGCCTGCATTGCGCAATAACCTGCCACGGGATGAAGCGCCGAAGATCCTGCGCTGAACGAAAATCCCGCTACCGACATAAAACCAATGTGGGAGCGGGCTTGCTCGCGAATGCGGTGGATCAGTCAATACATCTGGTGACTGACACTGCGCATTCGCGAGCAAGCCCGCTCCCACATTTTTGATCCGGTTTCGTCAGTTAAGCCGTTGCGCGATGCAAGCTGGCCAGGAACCCCGCCGCCCCAACGAACAAGCCAGCAAACGTACGGTTCATGCGTTTCTGCTGCTTCGGTGTGCGCAACAGGCGCAACACTTTCGACGCCAGCCCGGTGTAGCCGGCCATCACGATCATGTCCACGCAGATCATGGTCGCGCCCAGGATCAGGTATTGGTTCAGCAGCGGCGCCTGCGGGTTCACGAACTGCGGCAGCACCGCCAGCATGAACACCAGGGCCTTGGGGTTGCTGGCGTTGACCAGGAACCCGCGGAACATCATCGCCATCGGCTTGCCGATCGGGCGAATCGCCCCGTCATCGCTCAGGTCGGTTGGCAGCGCGCGCCATTGCTTGATGGCCAGGTACACCAGGTACGCTACGCCAAACCATTTGATCGCATAAAACGCGGTGGAGGATGCGGCAAGAATCGCCCCCAGGCCGCCAGCGACCACGGCGATTTGCATCGCCAGGCCCAGTTGCAGGCCCAGGGCGTTCCAGTAACCGCGCAGGAAACCGTATTGCAGGCCGCTGGACATCGACGCAATGGCACCGGCGCCAGGGGAAAGACTGATGATCCAACTGGCCAGGAAAAAGGCCAGCCATGTGTCGAGCGCCATTACACACCTCAGAGCTTAGTTTGCTGAATGTTTCTAAACTAACGCTGCCGGCTGAGAAATGGCTAGAAAAATTTTGGGGTGCGCCTTTGTGGCGAGGGGGCTTGCTGTGGCGAGGGANNCGCACTCCAGCGGGAGCAAGCTCCCTCGCCACAGCAAGCTCCCTCGCCACGGCAGCTCCCTCGCCACAGGTTAAGGCAGCACGTCGCTGCCGCGCCAACGGCGCACCGAGCGCTGGAAGAACAGGCTGTTGGGCACTTGCACCATGACACTGCCGGTACCGGCCTCTTCCACTTCGATCAGCGTAGTGTAGAGCAGGTTGATCGCCACCACCCGGCCTTTGACGCCGGGCTTGTCGACGGTGTCCACCAACTCGACCACATCGCCCAGGCGGAACGGCCCGACGGTGAAGATCAGGATGGCGCACAGCAGGTTGGACAACACCGACCACATGGCGAAGAACGCCACCGCGGCCACCGCCACAAAACCCGACAACGCCGTCCACAACACCGTGGCAGAGACGCCCAGGCGCTCCAGCACGAAGATCAGCGCGCTGCCCATGATCAGCCAGCGCAGGCCGCCGCGCAGCGGCATCAGCAACTGCGGCGGGAACGGATAACGTTCCCCCAGGCGGTTCAGGCATTTGGCGACGAAACGCTGGGCGAGATAGCCGGCCAGCAGGATCAGCAGAATCTGTACGGCCACCCAGATCGGCGCGATCCATTGGGCCGGCAGCGGCAGTTGCAGCGCTTCCATCAGGACAGCGCCTCCAGCTCCGCTTGCAAGGATTCCAGCAGTTCGAGGGCTTCCATCCAGGTCTCCTCCAACTGCGCTTCACGTACCTTGAGCTTGGCCTGTTCGGCCAGCAGGTCGCGCAATTCATCCTTGCGGGCCGGCTCGTAGACGGCGCTGTCACCCAGGCTGGTTTCGATCTTCGCCAGCTTCTCGTGGATCTTGCCCAATTCGGCTTCCAGCTTGTCCGCTTCACGCTTGTGCGGGGCCAGTTGCTGACGCAATGCAGCCGCGGCCTGGCGCTGGGCCTTCTTGTCGGTCTTGTCCGGGTTGACCGGCGTGTTGCTGACCGGCGCGTTGCGCAGGCGGTAGTCCGACAGCCAACGGGCATAGTCTTCCAGGTCGCCGTCGAATTCCTCGACCTTGCCGTCAGCCACCAGCAGGAAGTTATCCGTGGTGCTCTTGAGCAGGTGGCGATCGTGAGACACCACCAGTACCGCGCCGCTGAATTCCTGCAGGGCCATGGTCAACGCCAGGCGCATTTCCAGGTCGAGGTGGTTGGTCGGTTCGTCGAGCAGCAACAGGTTTGGCCGGTCCCAGGCGATCAGGGCCAGGGCCAGGCGGGCCTTTTCGCCACCGGAGAAATTCAGCACCGGCTCGTCAATGCGCGCACCACGGAAGTCGAAACCACCGAGGAAGTCCCGCAGGGTCTGTTCGCGTTCGGTCGGCGCCAGGCGCTGCAGGTGCAGCAGCGGGCTGGCCTTGGCGTCGAGGGAGTCCAGCTGGTGCTGGGCGAAGTAGCCCACCACCAGGTTCTCACCGCGCACCAGGCGGCCGGCCAAAGGCTGCAATTCGCCCGAGAGGTTTTTGATCAAGGTCGACTTGCCCGCGCCGTTGGGGCCGAGCAGGCCGATCCGCGCGCCAGGGGTGAGCTGCAACTTGACCTTCTCGAGGATGGTCTTGTCGCCATAGCCCAGGCGGGCATCGGAAAGGTCCAGCAGCGGGCTGGAGATTTTCACCGATTCGCGGAACACAAAGTCGAACGGTGAATCGACGTGGGCCGCCGACAGTTCTTCCATGCGCTCCAGGGCCTTGATCCGGCTCTGGGCCTGACGGGCCTTGGTGGCCTGGGCCTTGAACCGGGCGATGTAGCTTTCCATGTGCGCGCGCTGCGCCTGCTGCTTCTCGTAGGCCTGCTGTTGCTGGGCCAGGCGTTCGGCACGGGCGCGTTCGAAGGCGCTGTAGCCGCCGCGGTACAGGGTGATTTTCTTCTGGTCGACGTGGGCAATGTTGTCCACCACGGCGTCGAGGAAATCCCGGTCGTGGGAAATCAGCAGCAAGGTGCCCGGGTAGCTTTTCAGGAAGTCTTCCAGCCACAGGATCGCATCGAGGTCCAGGTGGTTGGTCGGTTCATCGAGCAGCAACAAGTCCGAGGGGCACATCAGCGCCTGGGCCAGGTTCAGGCGCATGCGCCAGCCACCGGAGAAGTCGGCGACCGGGCGGTCCATCTGTTCGTTGGTAAAGCCAAGGCCGGCAAGCATCTTGCGCGCACGCGCGTCGGCGGTGTAGCCGTCGGCGCTGTCCAGTTCCGAGTGCAGGCGGGCCTGTGCGGCGCCGTCCTGGGCTTTCTCGGCCTCGGCGAGGTCGTGTTGCACCTGGCGCAGGCGCAGGTCGCCATCAAGCACGTAGTCGATCGCAATGCGGTCGAGGGTGTCGATCTCCTGGCGCATATGGGCGATGCGCCAGTCGGCCGGCAGCAGACAATCCCCGGAGTCGGGAGTCAGCTCACCCAGCAGCAAGGCGAACAACGTGGATTTGCCGGCGCCGTTGGCACCGATCAGGCCGGCTTTGTGACCGGCGTGCAGGGTCAGCTCGGCGTCTTCGAGAAGACGTTGCGGGCCACGCTGTAATGTTAGGCTTTGAAGTCGGATCATAATGGCGGCGGAGTCTACCAGCTTCGTTGGCCGCTGGCTTGGGTGTGAATATGTGCGCTGACCTGTGGAGCTTTGCCCTCTCGACTTACGCCCGCCCGGGCGTCGAGGACGCGTGCCTGCGCTTGCAGGCGCAAGGGGCTGATGTGTGCCTGGTGTTGTGCGGGTTGTGGCTGGAGCAGCGGGGTGTGGCGCCGGAAACGTCGCGCTTGCAGGCACTGCGGCAGATCGCCGGGCCGTGGCAGGCGGAGGTGGTAGGGCCGCTGCGGCAAGTACGCACGCAATGGCGGGCCATGGCGCAGCAGGATGCTGAGCTGGGAGCGTTACGGGAGCGGGTCAAGGCTTTGGAATTGGATGCAGAAAGGCTGCTGCTATCACGCCTGGAAGGTGTGGCGCAGCATTGGCCGATGGCCGAGGTGAATCATCAAGCATGGGTTGAAGGACTGGCGGCCGAAGCCGCCAACCTTGACCACGACGCGCTGCATCAACTGCGCGCCGCGGTTACCGGCACTTAGGAAGCGCTGGTTGGGGTGACGCTTGGCGCTGCCGGTGCAGGCGTGCTGCTGGCCGGAGCGGTTGGCGCTGTGGTGCTGGCAGCAGGTGCAGCCGGGGTCGCAGGCTTCGCAGCTGGAGTAGCTGGTTTGGCTGGTGCTGGTTTGGCAGCAGCAGGTTTGGCGGCCGGCTTGGCAGCTGGTTTTGCTGCAGCAGGTTTAGCGGCCGGCTTGGCAGCTGGTTTTGCAGCAGCAGGTTTAGCGGCTGGCTTCGCAGCTGGTTTTGCAGCAGCTGGTTTAGTGGCTGGCTTCGCAGCTGGTTTTGCAGCAGCAGTTTTAGCAGCTGGCTTCGCGGCAGGTTTTGCAGCAGCAGGTTTAGCGGCTGGTTTCGCAGCTGGTTTCGCAGCAGCGGTTTTAGCAGCTGGCTTCGCGGCTGGTTTCGCAGCAGCAGGTTTAGCGGCTGCCTTGGTAGCTGGTTTCGCAGCAGCAGTTTTAGCAGCTGGCTTCGCGGCTGGTTTCGCAGCAGCAGTTTTAGCGGCTGGCTTGGTAGCTGGTTTCGCAGCAGCAGTTTTAGCAGCTGGCTTCGCGGCTGGTTTCGCAGCAGCAGTTTTAGCCGCTGGCTTGGCAGCTGGTTTCGCAGCAGCAGTTTTAGCGGCTGGCTTGGCAGCTGGTTTTGCAGCAGCAGTTTTAGCCGCCGGTTTGGCAGCCGATTTAGCCGGTGCTTTTGCTGCAGGCTTGGCCGCAGCTTTTGCAGGTGCCTTGGCAGCGACGGCCTTGCTGGCTGGTTTTTTCGCCGCGCTGGCTGCAACAGCTTTAGCCGGAGCACGGGTGCTCAGCACTTTGCCTACAGCTTCCTTCACACGACCAACACCCTGGGCCAATTTCAGGCTCTCGGAAGCATCACGCTTGAGTTGGGAAATGTAGGTGCGGGTTTCGGATTGACGATCCTTGAGGGCGTCGAGCAAGTCCTCAAGTTCTTTGACGGCGTCCTTGGCCTTGGCTTGTGCCTTGGCTTTGCCAGCGGTCGCTGCGCCTTGCAGTTTGGTGCGGGATTTGTGCAGTTTTTCCTGAGCCTTGCCGCGTTGTTTTTCAAGCTTGGCGAGCAACTTCTCAGCATCAGCCAAGGCTTGTGAACAGGCGCTTTCCAAATGTTCGAGCAGGCTGCCCGAAAGTTGTTGGAGCAAATGCAACGGGGTATTTACAGGCTTCTGTTTGGCCGACATGGTTTACCTCCTGGCTGACGTGGGTGCGGCTCATACTAGCCCTCTGCTCTTACCGCCGCTAGGGCATGTTGACAGTATCGATTGGCTTGCGTTGCACCGCACGAAAATTCTTATTGATATAACGAAAATCCACGCCACTTTTTAAGCATTCACACTGGCATAATCCATCGCACTTTCGGCTGGAGAACGCCCATGTCGCGTTACCTTTTTTTAGTGTTGAGCGTGGTGCTTTGCGTGGCCAACGCAAGCGAGAAATCCCCCTCCAAAGATGACCACGACCTGGCCTACAGCCTGGGCGCGAGCCTGGGTGAGCGCCTGCGCCAGGAGATGCCTGGGTTGCAGGTAGAGGCGCTGATCGACGGACTCAAACAGGCCTATCAAGGTAAGCCACTGGCCCTGGACGACACACGCATCGAACAGATCCTTGCCCAGCACGAAGCACAAAACGCGCCGGACAATCGAGCACCACAAAGTGAAAAGGCACTCGCTGCCGAGCAACAATTTTTAGCCAGTGAGAAATCCAAAAGTGGTGTGCGTGAATTGGCAGACGGCATCCTGCTGACCGAACTGACCCCTGGCAGCGGGAAGAAACCGGCGGCCGATGATCGCGTGCAAGTGAATTATGTTGGGCGGTTACCCGACGGGACCGTCTTCGACAAGAGCACACAACCTCAGTGGTTTCGCCTGGACAGTGTGATCAGTGGCTGGCGCAGTGCGTTGCAACAGATGCCGGTGGGCGCGAAGTGGCGCTTGGTGATTCCATCCGACCAAGCCTATGGCGCTGATGGCGCAGGCGAACTGATCCCGCCTTATACGCCGCTGGTATTCGAGATCGAATTGCTCAAGGCGGGCGCCTGAGCCCAAACGAAAAACGGTGCGCAATGCGCACCGTTTTCTTGTGCCGGGGGGAGTCAGGCCTTAGCCGTCAACTCTTCCTTGTGAGCGTTGTGCAGCACTTCGATCAGGCAATCTTCCAGCTCGAAACGCTCGTGAAGCAAACCACCCAGCTCTTTGAATTTTTCTGCAACGCACTGGCCGGCATCACACAGGTCGTTGAACGCCAGCAGCTTCTCGGTGATGACATCGATGCGCGGGTAAATCGTCTCCGCCAAATCGAGGCCACGTTGATCGTCGAAAGCCTCGGCCTCTTTGGTCAACTGCTCGTAGACACCGAAGTGCCCCGCCGATACGTAGTCCACCAATACGCCGCAGAATTCCTGCAACGGCTTGCGGTTCTCGCTGAGCGCTTCGGGCTTGGCACCGAGAGCATCAAAGGCCCGAACCAGTTCGTGACGCGCTTTCAACCAACCATCGATCAGTTTGTGCACCCCACCCCAGCGTTCCTGAGCATTCTGACAACTTTCCAGCATGATGATCTCTCTTCCCTATAGGGGCGCCGCACGCTGCCCGCGCAACACTTCAAGGTTAAAGCGGCAACCGGGCAAAGGTGCATCGAACAGTCTGTTTCAATAACGCGTGCGGGCCAGATTATGCCCGCACGACTATGTCATCAAGGTACGCAGGAGAGAAAGTTCATACAAGTGTTTAATCCCTTCCTACAACCTGCGGTTACCTGTCAGTGCCGTGCAAGGCCAAAACGCTGGCTCAGCAGCAACCGCGAGAACTGCGCGATGCCAAGGATCAGCATCGCTACGAAGAACAGCAGGCTCCACTCGGGAATACTCAAGTCGAACAGCGTCCAGTTGATTTCCACGCAGTCGACGGTGCCCTTGAAGATCAAGGCCAACGTCTCTCTCAGCGACAGGTTCTCGATCATGGATTGAAGGCCGGGCCAACAGGCAGGCAACTGTTCCGGCGGCGTATTTTGCAGCAGCACCTGGCGTACGGCGGTAATGGCGCCCAGCACTGCACACCCCATGCTCGCCGCCCAATACAGGTAGATCCCGGACCGCTTCGGCCCATGAATCGCCGCCACGAGATTGATCAGCGTGAAGGCAGCCACAAGAATTCGTTGCACCTGGCACAGGAAACAAGGCCGCAAAAACGCGGCGTATTCCAGGTAAAAGGACGCGCCCAGCGTCAGCGCACCAGCCAGGAACGCCAGGAGGAACAGGGAGCGTGAGGGGGCCAAAGACATTGTTTATCCGCAACGCAAGAGATAGGTAGTTACGGTAGAGGAAAGACCTTACCCCTTTCAATACGCGCCAGAGCAGACGATTCCGCGAGAGCGTAGGGATATCCCGTCAGAAGGCGAGCGATTAAACGCGCGTCTACGTAGGAGTTTACTACAAGCCGTATTGACTACAGCTATTGGGCGTTATTGAAGGGTTGGCCACCAGACAATTCTGAGGCAACCCTTACTATGTTTCCTACTTCAAACCCGTGCCGGCACCGGCAACGGTGACGCCAGCAAACGCTTGTCCAGCAAGCCCAGGCCTTCCTGGAACAACTGGTTGCTGCGCTCGGTGTCGCCCAACTGCGCCAGCAGGCGTGCCAGCTCGGCGCAGGCCTCAGGGTTGCGCTGCACCTGCAGGCTGCTTTCAAGGTAATCCCGCGCCTTACCCCACAAGCTGTTTTGCAGGCACAGGCGCCCCAGGGTCAGCAGCAGGCTGGCATCGCCTGGATGGTCCTTGAGCCAGCCTTCGGCGAACTTCAACTGCTTCGCCGGATCGCTGCCACGCAGCAGCCCGTAGAGCCGGATCAGATGACTGTCGTACTCGCGCTTGAGGGCACCGCGCAGCACTTCTTCGGCCTTGGCGTCCGCGCCCAACTGGCGCAGTTGTTCGGCGTACGCCAGCACCAGTTGCGGCTCCTGGCGCTGGGCCGAAGTCAGTTGTTGCCAGGCCAGCTCCAAGGATTGCTGCCCGGCCTCGCCCTGCTCTTCGCGCTGGGCAGCCAGGGTCAGGTTCTCGCCCCAGGCGCGTCGCTCCAGGTCGGCCAACTCGGCAGGCGGCAACACCTTGTCCTTGCGCAACTCCGGCAACAGCCGGATTACCGAAGACCAATCGCCACGCTGTTGATACAGCCGCTGCAGTTGGCGCAATACCTGGACGTTATGCGGATGACGCTCATGCATGGCCTGCAGGGTGACCAGGGCGCCATCGGTGTCACCGCGGTCCATCTGCAACTGCGCATGGCTCAAGGCTACCGCCAGTTCGGCCTGGGGCTGGCGCTCAAGCGCGCGTTCCAGCAGGCCATCCGCTTCCTCATAACGGCCCTGTTCGTTGGCCGCACGGGCGGCGCCGAGGTAGTAGAGCAATGGCTGGCGTTCGGCTTCGGCCGCACGGTGCAAGTGACGCTCGGCACTGGCCCAGCGCCCTTCGGCGAGGTCCATCTGGCCCTGCTCGATGGCAACCTGGACCCGACGGCTGCGGTTGCGCCGCGACCACGGATTGACCACGCCACCCGAGGTCAGCACCAGGCCCACCAGCACCCTGGCCAAATAGATCACCAGGCCGATGGCAAACAACGCCACCAGCGTCGACCACAGCCCGGACTCGTAATGCAGCACATGGGGATAGGTAATCAGCACGTAGCCGGTATGTTTCGAAATGCCCACGGCCAGTGCCAGGGCGATCGCAATCGCCAGCACCAGGATCACATAGAAGCGCTTCATCGGCTTTACTCCTGGGTCGCCGGCTTGCCAGCGGAAGCCTTGGCTTCCTCGGCAGACAGGTGGCGACGGTCAAGGTAAGCCTGCACGGCAGCCAGGCTCGCGGCCAGGTCCGGCGTGACCACCGAGACGGCCTTGGGCTCAAGCTCGGCAATACGGGCCAGCATGGCTTTGCTTTGCGGGTTGTCTTGATTGAAGTTGTCCTGCAACACGCTGCGAGCCTCGCCCAGGGATCGGCTGTACACCGCCGGCTCGCCGTTGAGCGCCGCCCATTGCGCCTGCTCCAGCGCAAGGCTCAGGGCCAGGCGCACCTGGTTCAGGCCTTGCCCTGCCAGGAGCGGGCGAATGTTGTCATCAGGATTGAAGTCGATGCGGAAATACCGCGAGATCTGCGCCCACCACTGACTCCAACGGCTGTCCGTGTCGGTGGTCGGACGCCCATCATTGGCCGCTTCAGGGAGTTGGTATTCCGGCGCGATGGCCGCCAACTGCACGACCTGATCGCGCAATGCCGCCAGTTGCAGGTACAGCCCGGTACGGTCGGGCTGTTCGATATTGCGCAACGCGGCGAGGCTCTTGGCCAACTGCTCACGGGCGGCGTAGGAGCCAGGGTCACTTTGTTCGCGGAGGATTTCGTCAGCGCCCTGGACCAGTGCCTGGGCACTGTTGATGTCCTGCAAGGCGGAAAGACGCAGGCTGGCCAGGCGGATCAAGTGCTCGGCCTCGGCCAGGCGCCAGTCCTGGCGGCTGGCCCCCAGCACGGTTTCCAGGCGCTGGCTCAGGCGTTGTTGATCACCCTGCAATTGCGCCACCAGCCGGCGACGCTCTTCCAGCTCATCGGCGCCGGGCAGTTGCCCCAGACGGGCCGACAGCTGCTGCTGGCTCTGCTTGAGGCTCTGGGATTGGTCGTCCAGGGTTTGCACTTGGCCCAGCTGTTGCTGGCTGCTCGCCTGCAGTGCGCGGACCTGCCAGATCCCCCAGCCACCGGCGGCAACGCCGGCGGCGCCGAGCAACAAGGCCACGATGGCCAGGCCGTTGCCACGGCGCGGGGCGGTGGTGACCGGTGTCTCAACAGGCGCATCAAGCGCGGGCTGAGCTTCATCTTTAGGCAAGGCTGTTTCGCTCACGTATCCATCCTTTGCGTATTAGAGAGTGGGAACGGAAACACTCCGTAACGCCACTAACAAAGCCGCGGCACTGGCGCCACGACAATCCACAACTTCTTGCGCGCCAGCGGCACGCGCCATCTCGGCGACTCGCGGGCTGGGCACGAACAACGGCAGCTGTGCCACCTGGGGCCAATCTGTACCGGCCAGCGCTTGCAGGTGTAAAAAACCCTGCCCACTGCTGACCACCACGCCGTTCAAGCGTTCCACGTTTATGCGCTGGGTCAGCGTTGCATGGTCGTAGTCCGGCAGGAAACGGCGATACAACTCCAGATAGTCGACACTAGCACCTTGCTCGCGTAAACGCTCAGCCAGCAGCTCTCGCCCGCCCTCGCCCCGCAGGATCAGCACCCGGGCGCAGGGCTTCGAGATAGCCTCGCGCAAGGCGACCAGTTCAAGCAAGGCTTCACTGTCGTCGCCGTCGTGGGGATAACTGACATCAAGGCCATGCTCGGCCAACACCTGCGCCGTAGCAGCGCCGACACTGAACCACGGTAACGCCGGCGGTTGCGGCCAGTGTTGAGCCAACAACTGCAAGCCCAGGCGCGCGGCCGGCTTGCTCACCACGATCACCGCGCAATAGCGGTCCAGCTCGCGAAAAACAGTCTGTTGTTCAGGCGTGACAGGCAGCGCTTCAACCTCCAGCAACGGCAGGCTGCTGCTGAAAACACCTTCTTCGGATAACGTCGCCGCCAGGGCCGCCGACTCCTCGGCAGGCCGCGTCAGCAGCACACGCCATTGCATCACTGCGGCCCGGCCTCGCCGTACACCGCTTGCAGAATGGCACCGGCGCCTTTTTCCAGCAGTTCCTCGGCGACCTTGATACCCAGGCTGGTGGCCTCGCTTTGCGGCCCGCGAATCTCTGCGGTGAGCAACAACCCACCACTCGGGTCGCCCACCAGGCCACGCAGCCAGAGGTTCTCGCCCTCAAGCACGGCGTAACAAGCGATCGGTACCTGGCAGCCACCATTGAGGTGCTTGTTCAGGGCACGTTCGGCGGTGACGCGAATTTCGGTGTCCTGGTGATCCAGCGGCTTGAGCAGCGCATGAATTTCGCTGTCGGCGGTGCGGCATTCAATGCCCACAGCGCCCTGCCCGCCGGCCGGCAAGCTGTCTTCGACGCTGATGGCCGAGGTGATGCGGTCTTCAAAGCCCAAGCGGATCAAGCCGGCTGCCGCGAGAATGATCGCGTCATATTCACCGGCGTCGAGCTTGGCCAGGCGAGTATTGACGTTGCCCCGCAGGAAGCGGATTTGCAGGTCCGGGCGGCGGGTCAGCAACTGCGCCTGGCGACGCAGGCTGGAGGTGCCGACGACGCTGCCCAGCGGCAGCTCATCCAGGGAGGCGTAGGTATTGGAAACGAAGGCATCGCGGGGGTCTTCGCGCTCGCAGATGCAAAAAAGGCCCAGGCCTTCGGGGAAGTCCATGGGCACATCTTTCATAGAATGCACGGCGATGTCGGCTTCGTTCTCCAGCAGAGCGGTTTCCAGTTCCTTGACGAACAGGCCCTTGCCGCCGATTTTCGACAATGGCGAATCAAGCAGCTTGTCGCCGCGACTGACCATGGGCACCAGGGACACCTTCAGGCCAGGATGAGCCTGCTCAAGGCGTGCTTTGACGTATTCGGCCTGCCATAAGGCCAGGGCGCTTTTACGGGTGGCGATGCGGATTTCGCGAGAGGACATGGATCAATCCGTACTGAATAGATACGGCAGATAATAACAGCTCAGGCAAATGCGCTTTGATTTGAATCAGCAAGTGCGGGGCCTCCCTGGCCGCGTCGCACCGGGATATGGGCGGTGAAGCTCGCGTCAGCCCTCGGGCTAAAGCTGCTGCATCATCTTGCGCACACCGGCGACATGGCGCCGGCTGACGATCAACGCGTCACCGTTGAGGCCCTTCAGGAACAGCTGAAAATGCCCAAGCGGCGTGCGCTGCAGGCGCTCGATGCGCTCCCGTGCCACCAGCGCATTGCGGTGGATGCGCACAAAGCGGTCGCCAAATTCGTCTTCCAGCGCCTTGAGTGGCTCATCGAGCAGCACTTCACCAGCCTCGTGACGCAAGGTCACGTACTTGTGATCGGCGATGAAGTAGACCACCTGGTCCAGAGGAATCAACTCGATGCCCTTGCGGGTACGGGCGCTGATATGGCTGCGTGGCCCATTGCCGCCCTGGGCTGCGGGCTGGGTCAAGGCTGCCAGTTGGACACGATTGGGACGCTCGGCCTTTTTCAAGGCGCGAAGCAACGCATCGGCATTGATCGGCTTGACCAGGAAACTGGCGCCACTGGCATCCAGGGCCTCGGAAGAGAACTCATCCTGGGAGGCGCACAGCACCACCGAAGGCGGCGATTCTCGCTCGCTCAGGCGGGCAGCCACCTGCAAGCCATCAAGGCCCGGCATGCGGATGTCGAGCAACACGACGTCCGGCTTGAGGCTGTCAATAAGGGCCAAGGCTTCCTCGCCACTGGTGGCGCTCGGCTCAAGGACATTGTAACCCTCGAGTTCACTGACCAAACGGCTCAGTCGCTCGCGGGCTTGGGGTTCGTCATCAACGATCAGGACATTCATATTGCGCTGGATTCCTGCGTGAGTCTCGCACAAGGATAGCGTAGACAGGTGCGGTGACTTCCGTCACGGCGATCCACGCTAAGACTAGCGCGAGCGGCAAAAAGTGCCCCGAGAGTGGCACCAATATTTACCCGGACCTGTTCAATCGCGCCCAAAGCCTGCTGCCTTCGGGCATCGTCGTAGGGTTTGCTGATACACAATACGAACACCCCCTCTCTAATGGATAGCCTGGAGTTCGACCTCATCGCCCGGCATTGGTGCAGTGCACCTTCCGTCAGCGCGAAGCTCTATCAGTGCAACTGTAGACGCTGGCGAAGACGATATTGCTCAATCGTCAAATATCGTTTCAATAAACACGCTTTGTTTGACCAAGGACCGCAAGTCTCCCCCCCGATCAGTCCTGGCTCCAGTCTCGTCCTGCGCGAGTCCGGGGGCAAGGCACTTAGCCATCTTGGAAACAAATAAAAATGCCCCGCCCCGGCATCGTCGCCTCCGGGGGCAACCCTGTTATTATCGGCGCCACACTTTCATGCCCTCTTTCCAGCAGATCACGAGCGAATCCATGAGCACCGACAAGACCAACCAGTCCTGGGGCGGCCGCTTCAGTGAACCCGTCGACGCCTTCGTCGCGCGCTTCACCGCCTCCGTCACTTTCGACCAGCGCCTCTACCGCCACGACATCATGGGCTCGATCGCCCACGCCACGATGCTGGCCAAGGTCGGCGTGCTGACCGACGCCGAGCGCGACAGCATCATCGACGGCCTGACCACCATCCGTGGCGAGATCGAAGCCGGTACCTTCGACTGGCGCGTCGACCTGGAAGACGTGCACATGAACATCGAGGCCCGCCTCACCGACCGCATCGGTGTGACCGGCAAGAAACTGCACACCGGTCGCAGCCGTAACGACCAGGTGGCTACCGATATCCGCCTGTGGCTGCGGGACGAGATCGACCTGATCCTGGCAGAAATCACCCGCCTGCAAAAAGGCCTGCTGGAGCAGGCAGAGCGTGAGTCCGGCACCATCATGCCCGGCTTCACCCACCTGCAGACCGCACAGCCTGTGACGTTCGGCCACCACCTGCTGGCCTGGTTCGAAATGCTCAGCCGCGACTACGAGCGCCTGGTGGACTGCCGCAAGCGCGCCAACCGCATGCCTCTGGGCAGCGCTGCACTGGCTGGCACCACCTACCCGATCGACCGCGAATACACCGCGCAGCTGCTGGGTTTCGACGCCGTGGGCGGCAACTCCCTGGACGGCGTGTCGGACCGTGACTTCGCCATCGAATTCTGCGCCGCGGCCAGCATTGCGATGATGCACTTGTCGCGCTTCTCCGAAGAGCTGGTGCTGTGGACCAGCGCGCAATTCCAGTTCATTGACCTGCCGGACCGCTTCTGCACCGGCAGCTCGATCATGCCGCAAAAGAAAAACCCCGACGTGCCGGAGCTGGTACGCGGCAAGAGCGGCCGTGTATTCGGTGCGCTGATGGGCCTGTTGACCCTGATGAAAGGCCAACCGCTGGCCTACAACAAGGACAACCAGGAAGACAAGGAACCGCTGTTCGACGCCGCCGATACCCTGCGCGACTCGCTGCGTGCCTTTGCCGACATGATCCCGGCGATCAAGCCCAAGCACGCCATCATGCGTGAAGCGGCCCTGCGCGGTTTCTCCACCGCCACCGACCTGGCGGACTACCTGGTACGCCGTGGCCTGCCGTTCCGCGACTGCCACGAGATCGTCGGGCATGCCGTGAAGTACGGCGTGGACACCGGCAAGGACCTGGCGGAAATGAGCCTGGAAGAACTGCGCCAGTTCAGCGACCAGATCGAGCAGGACGTGTTTGCGGTGCTGACCCTGGAAGGCTCGGTGAATGCCCGTAACCATGTCGGCGGGACTGCGCCGGCGCAGGTGAAGGCTGCCGTGGTTCGCGGTCAGGCATTGCTCGCCAGCCGCTAAAAGCTTCGCGAGCAAGCCCGCTCCCACATTCGACTGCATTCCAAAGGTGGAACTCGGTCAAATGTGGGAGCGGGCTTGCTCGCGAAAGCCTCATCACAAACACCCAAGATCTATTTCTTGGCAGCAACCATCGCCATAAACGCCGGCATCGCCGCTTCCTTGTCCGCCGCCACCCGCTGGGCATTCGGCAGCGCCTGCAAGCGCTCCAGCAACGCCTTGGCCTTCGGCAACTCAGCCAACAGATCCAGCCCGAACAGCTTCCCGGCCACGGCACAGGCCAGGTCCACGCTGTACACAAAATACAAATCCGCAATCGTGAAGCTGTCTCCTGCCACATACGGCGCAAACTTCCCGTGCCGCCCCAGCGATGCGATCCCCAGCAATAACTCCGCCCTGGACTTTTCCTTGATCGCCTCCGGCACCGGCATTCCGAAAAACGCCTCGGCAAAACACGCCCGGGCCGGCAACTCGATGTACAGCTCGATTTCCCTGCACAACGCCAGCACCTGGGCGCGCTGGAACGGCTCGCTCGGCAGCAGCGATCGTCCGCCCTGGGTCTGTTCGAGGTATTCGAGGATCACGCTGGTTTCGTTGATAAACCCTTGCTCGACACCCAGCACCGGCACCTTGCCCCGCGGGCTCACGGCCAAGGCTTCAGGGGTCTGGCCTGCGTAGAACGGCACCTCTTCGAAGGGCAGCCCTTTCTCCAGCAGCGCCAGTTTGACCATGTTGTAGTAGTTGCTGACCGAAAATCCATAAAGCTTGAGCATCACAAAGCCTCCAGGCCGTGTACGGGGTTGGCAGCAGTGGTTATAGATCGGGAGGCCGCGCCTGGCCAGCAGCATCAGCCGAGTGAATGGGGGTAGACTGGCGCCCTTTCCTCCAGGAGCCTGCCATGAGCGAGCCAACCGATATCGACAACGACGAAGAAGAGTTCGCCGAGACCACCTTGATTGAAGCGATCGAGAACCAGATCGAAAGCGACAACCCGCCCGCCGCCAAGGCCACGTTCAACAAGCTGACCCTGGTGGGCTACGAGCGCGAAGACATCCTGCAAATGATGGCCCACGTCCTCGCCATCGAAATTGACGCGCTGCTCGAAGAAGATCGCGCCTTCAATACCGAATGGTATGAAACTGCGTTGCGTGCGCTGCCGGAGCTGCCGCCCGAGAAGCAATAAGCCTCACACCGCGCTGGCCAGCAAACTCTTGCTGGCCACAATCCTGCCCCACATCAACACCGCATGAGTTCCGACTGGACAGCTCGCCCAAGTGCGTTCACCTTATGGCTGCTAACGTCTAAAAATTCCTAGAAAGTCTGGAGTCCTTATGTCGTATACCCCTGAGTTGGTTGCCGAACTGGAAATCCTTGCACTCTTCAACCTGGGCAGCTCCCAGGAAGGTCTGAAAGTTCATCAGACTGCCGCTCCCACTGCCATTGCCGCCGCCCTGCGCCTGTTTGATAAAGACCTGATCGACCAGCCAGACGGTGGTTACCTCACCAGCCTCGGCCGGGACGCTGCCGAACACGCACAAAGCCTGCTGACTATTCTGACGACCGCCAAAGAAGCCGCCTGACACCTCGTATCGCCCACGGGATCCTCTTTTCACGGATTCCGCGGGCATTCCCGCGCCCGGGATAAAATTCCGGCGTCAAAAACAAATTCCCTCTAAACCTCCTACGCTACTGGCTGTAAACTCCCACACGGCCGCCCACGTCGGGCCCTGCGAGCCACCGAGTTCGACATGACCCGCACCCACGAAATCCGCCCCGACCTGGACGAAGGCATCGACCGCAAGGTGCTGGCCCAGTTACGCGCGCGGTTTCTGGCCCTGAACGAAGGCCGCATGGCCCGGGCCGTCGAAGGACTGACACCACGCCAGCAAAGCGTATTGACCCTGCTGCCGCTGTTTTTCCACGTAAATCACCCGCTGTTGCCGGGCTATGTGTCGGGCAGCACGCCGGCCGGCCTGTCGAATTTTGAACCCGACGCGCAAGCCTTGGCCGAGGCCCAGCGCCTGACCCGCACGTTTTCCTACAAGCCCCGCCACGGCAACCCACCGCGGCCGATTCATGGCCTGTTCCTGATGGGCAGCCTGGGCACCCTGGCCCAGGCCGATCAAAGTGATATGGACGTGTGGGTCTGCCATGCGGCCGATCTCAGCGAGAACGAGCTGGCCGAGTTGCGCAAGAAATGCCAACTGCTCGAAACCTGGGCCCTGAGCATGGGCGCCGAGGCGCACTTCTTCCTGATCGAGCCGACGCGGTTTATCCAGGGCGAGCGCGACAGCCAACTGAGTTCAGAAGACTGCGGCACCAGCCAGCATTACCTGCTGCTGGACGAGTTCTACCGCACCGCCATCTGGCTGGCCGGGCGCACGCCGATCTGGTGGCTGGTGCCGGTGTACGAAGAAACCCGCTATGCCGACTTCACCCACGCGCTGATTTCCAAACGCTTTATTCGCGCCGATGAAACCCTCGACCTGGGCCACCTGGCGCACATCCCGCCGGGTGAATTTATCGGTGCCGGCTTGTGGCAGTTGTTCAAGGGCATCGAATCGCCCTACAAATCAGTACTGAAACTCCTGCTGACCGAGGTCTACGCCAGCGAGCACCCGAAGGTGCAGTGCCTGAGCCTGCGCTTCAAGCGCGCTGTGTTTGCCAATCAGCTGGACCTGGACGAGCTGGACCCGTACATCGTCGTCTACCGCCGGATCGAGGAGTACCTCAAGGCCCGTAATGAGCCGGAACGCCTGGAACTGGTGCGGCGCAGCCTGTACCTGAAGGTCAACCGCAAGCTCAGCGCGGGCCAGCGCACCGGGTGGCAGCGTTTGTTGCTGGAGCGCCTGGCCAGCGAATGGGGTTGGGACCAGCGCCAACTGGCCCTGCTGGACAGCCGCAGCCAATGGAAAGTCCGCCAGGTGGCCTCCGAACGCCGGGCGCTGGTCAACGAGCTGAACTACAGCTATCGCTTCCTGACCCAGTTTGCCCGCACCGAACAGACCGTCAGCCTGATCAACAAGCGCGACCTCAATGTGCTGGGCCGGCGCCTGTACGCCGCCTTCGAGCGCAAGGCCGGCAAGGTCGAGTTCATCAACCCCGGCATTGCGCCCGACCTTGCCGAAGACACCCTGACCCTGGTGCAGTCGCCCAACCGCAAAGAGCCCGGCCAGCATCATTGGGGCTTGTACAACGGCAGCCTGACCGCCCTGGAATGGGAACACTTCGCGCCGATCAAGCGCAGCCGCGATTTGCTGGAAATGCTCACCTGGTGCCACCGCAACGGCGTGATCGACAGCAGTACCCGCCTGGCGCTGCATCCCGGCAGCAGTGACATGACCGAATTCGAGCTGTTCAACCTGCTGGGCAGCCTGCAACAAACTGTCGTCCTGCCCCTGGCCAGCGTCGATGAAGACCGCCTGCTGCGCTCGGCAGTGCCCGAGGAAGTGCTGCTGCTGATCAACGTCGGCGTCGACCCGCTCAAGCATCACCGGGACTTGAACATCCTGATGACCACCGAGCGCACCGACTCCCTGAGTTACGCGGGCGTACGGGAAAACCTGGTGCTGACCCTGGACCAGGTCACGCTCAACAGTTGGAACGAGGTGATGGTCAGCCGCTATGACGGCCCCCACGCGCTGCTCGATTGCCTGCGCGACTACCTCAATCAGCTACCGCCCAATCACTTGCCGCGCTTGCGGGTGCGCTGTTTCTGCCACAACCGCGCGCAGTTCATTGCCCAGCGCGTGGAAGAAATCTTCGACACTGCGCAAAACCTGCTGCTGGGCCAGGAAAACCATCGCTACCTGGTGCAGGTGCAGCAGCACTACCACGTGATGGAGCTGACACCCGGCCAGGCCAACCATGTGTCACTGGCGACCCAGGACGCGCTGATCGCCTACCTCAGTGAGGAACTGGCCAGCTACAGCCCGCTGCACCTGGACACCATGGCCCTGGAAGACCACGACCTGGCGCTGCTGCTGCCCATGGGCCTGCCCGACTGTGTGCAGGTGTTCTACCGGATCAACGACGGAGTTGCCGAGCTGTACGTGCTGGATGAGTTCAACGCGCTCTGGCAGCAGCGCCTGCCGTTCCACGACGAGCAAAGCCTGTTGGTGCCGTTGCAGCGCTTCCTGCAGTCGATCATTTATCGCCGCGACGCGCTGCTGCCGCTGGATCCGCAACAGCCCTTCGGCGCGGTGCAAATCCTGTATTACCAGTTGCTGCCGTCAGGCAGCGGCCGCGCACGTCGGGCAGAACCGCGCCCAGCGCCGCAAACCCCGGCCAACAAGCCGTTCTACGACGTGCAGGCGATTATCGGCAAGGCAGCACCGGGCCAGGTGGGGATCACCTTGTACTGCAATCAACGGGAGTTTTCCGAGCTGGAATTTGGCGACCAACTGTTTGCGGTGGTCGCCCAGCAAATCGTCGGGCAACGCCGGGAAGCCGAGCGTTACCGCTGCTACATCACCGATCTGGACCTGTCCGGCCTGCTCGGTGATGTTCAAAGCCCGAGCAATCTGTACCTGCGCTACAAGGCTGATCTGGAACTGGCGCTCAATGAAGCGCTGAACCAGGTTTAGAGAGGAAAGGCGCCACCGTCTTTCGGCTGGCCTTCGACGCCGAGCAATTCAAGCTTGAGGGTCTTGCCACCCGGTGCTGGCCAGTCGATGTGCTGGCCGACTTGCAGGCCCAGCAATGCACTGCCCACCGGCGCCAGGATCGAGATTTTGCCTTCGTCGGCGTTCGCGTCCTTGGGGTAGACCAGGGTCAGGTGATAGTCCTTGCCACTGCCTTGTTCACGGCAATGCACGCTGGAGTTCATGGTCACGACAGATGCAGGCACTTCATCGTGGCCAACCACTTCTTCGGCGCGGTCGAGTTCGTGTTGCAGGGCTTCAACGCCCGGCGACGCCTCGCCGACACGGTCGATCAGTTGCTCAAGACGCTGCACGTCAAGACGGGTGAGGATGATGGAAGGTGCGGTCATGATTCAGGCAGACTCCTTTTTTCTGCACAAAAAAGCAAAACCCCGCCAGGAAAAGGCGGGGTTCTCACGGACCTCGATGAGTTGAGGTGTATCCGGACACTACCACAGCACAATAAATAAACAAGACGGCCTCAGGCGCAGGTCCTGCGCTGCTCGGCCTGGGCGACGATCACGCGGCGTCGCGCATCGTCGGCAGAGCGCCATTCGCGGATGTCTTCCACATGACGGAAGCAACCGAGGCAGACTTTGTGCTCATCCAGCCGACATAAACTGATACAAGGTGACGGCACCGCCGGGCTGACATTGCTGAACAGCGGCTTGGGCGGGCGTACGGGAACGGGCTGCGTCACGATCAGATCTCGTCGAAGTCCAGCTCGACGCCGGCTTGTTCCTGGGTGAGGCGCGCGAGCATTTCGCTCAGCAGCTCATCGGTGGTGTCGTGGGTCCAGCGTTTTTCTTCTTCATCGTAATCGAAGTGAAAACCACCGGAACGCGCCGCCAGCCATAGCTGACGCAGGGGCTCCTGGCGGCTGAAAATCAATTGGGTGCCATTTTCAAACTTGACGGTGAGCACACCGGCCGAGTTCTCCAGGTCCACATCCAGACCGCTGTCGTCGAAAATATCCTCCAGCGCTTGCTGGGTCGCATCCACCAGGTCGTGAAAACGCGCTTCGGTCAAACTCATTGTGGGAACCTCGAAAAGTGTCTGGTCTCGCTCAAGCGCCGCACAATACGGACGCGCCATCATGATTGCAAAGGATACCGATTTCATTACCCACAGCCGTGTGAATTATCCTCGATTGGTGTAAGCACAATCGCAACAAACTCGGCAAAGCCCCGCCGGACGGGTATTTCGGCGCATAGGCAATCCGGCGGGTGGTCGGTATACTCGGGCGCAATTAATGCATATTCAAGGATTTCGCCATGAAGCGCCTGATCTCTTCCCTTGCTGCGCTCGTCGCGGTCGCTTGCCTCGTTAGTGCCTGTGGTCAAAAAGGCCCGCTGTATCTGCCCGATGACAGCAAAGACCCGAATGAACAGGCGCAATCGTCGCAAACCAAAGCGCACAAGCACGACACCTACTAAGGGAACATCATGGACGCTTTTAACTACCGGGACGGCGAGCTGTTCGCGGAAGGTGTCGCGCTGTCCGCCATCGCCGAGCGCTTTGGTACCCCGACCTACGTGTACTCCCGTGCCCACATCGAAGCGCAATACCGCTCCTTTGCCGATGCGCTGGAAGGCACGCCGAGCCTGGTGTGCTTCGCCGTAAAAGCCAACTCCAACCTGGGTGTACTCAATGTCCTGGCGCGCCTGGGCGCCGGTTTCGACATCGTGTCCCGGGGCGAGCTTGAGCGTGTACTGGCCGCCGGCGGCAAGGCTGACAAAATTGTGTTCTCCGGTGTCGGCAAGAGCCGCGAAGACATGCGCCGCGCCCTGGAAGTTGGCGTGCACTGCTTCAACGTCGAATCCACCGACGAGCTGGAGCGCCTGCAAGTGGTGGCCGCCGAGATGGGCGTTCGCGCGCCGATCTCCCTGCGGGTCAACCCGGACGTCGACGCCGGCACTCACCCGTACATTTCCACCGGTCTCAAAGAGAACAAGTTCGGCATCGCCATTGCCGACGCCGAGGACGTGTACATCCGCGCCGCGCAGTTGCCGAACCTGGAAGTCTTGGGTGTCGACTGCCATATCGGCTCGCAACTGACCAGCCTGCCACCGTTCCTCGACGCCCTCGACCGCCTGCTGGCGCTGGTCGACCGCCTCGGCGAGTGCGGCATCTACCTGCACCACATCGACCTCGGTGGCGGCGTGGGTGTGCGTTATCGCGATGAAGAGCCGCCGCTGGTGTCCGACTACATCAAGGCCGTGCGCGAGCGCCTCGAAGGCCGCGACCTGACGCTGATGTTCGAGCCGGGCCGCTACATCGTCGCCAACGCCGGCCTGCTGCTGACCCAGGTCGAGTACCTCAAGCACACCGAGCACAAGGATTTCGCCATCGTCGACGCGGCGATGAACGACCTGATCCGTCCGGCGCTGTACCAGGCCTGGATGAATGTGACGGCCGTCAAGCCACGCGCAGGCGAAGGCCGCAGCTACGATATCGTCGGCCCGATCTGCGAGACCGGCGACTTCCTGGCCAAGGAACGTCAGCTGGCCCTGGAAGAAGGCGACCTGCTGGCCGTGCATTCGGCCGGTGCCTATGGGTTTGTCATGAGCTCCAACTACAACACCCGCGGGCGTACCGCCGAGGTGCTGGTGGACGGTGATCAAGCGTTTGAAGTGCGTCGCCGCGAGACGGTAGCCGAGTTGTTTGCTGGCGAAAGCCTGCTGCCGGAGTAAGGTCATGTTGCTGCGTTTTACCAAGATGCACGGGCTGGGCAATGACTTCATGGTCCTCGACCTGGTCAGCCAGCACGCGCACATCCTGCCCAAGCACGCCAAGCTGTGGGGCGACCGGCACACCGGTGTCGGCTTCGACCAATTGTTGCTGGTGGAAGCGCCGAGTAACCCGGAAGTGGATTTCCGTTACCGGATCTTCAACTCCGATGGCTCCGAAGTGGAACAGTGCGGCAATGGTGCCCGCTGTTTCGCCCGTTTTGTCCTGGACAAGCGCCTGACCGCCAAGCGGCAGATTCGCGTCGAGACCAAAAGCGGCATCATCGAGCTGGATATTCGCAGCGACGGCCAGATCGGCGTCAACATGGGCGCGCCACGGCTGGTGCCGGCGGACATTCCGTTCCAGGCCACCGAGCAAGCCCTGAGCTATGCGGTGGATGTGGACGGCAAGACCGTCAACCTGGCTGCCGTGTCCATGGGCAACCCCCATGCCGTGCTGCGGGTCGATGACATCAACAGCGCACCGGTTCACGAACTGGGGCCGAAGATCGAAAACCACCCGCGCTTTCCCGCGCGGGTCAATGTGGGCTTCCTGCAGGTCATCGACCGTTCCCGTGCGCAGTTGCGCGTCTGGGAACGCGGTGCCGGCGAAACCCAGGCTTGCGGTACCGGTGCCTGCGCCGCTGCCGTAGCCGCGATCAGCCAGGGGTGGATGGATTCGCCACTGCTGATCGACCTGCCCGGCGGACGTCTGTCCATCGAATGGGCAGGCCCTGGCCAACCGGTGAAAATGACCGGCCCGGCCACCCGCGTTTACGAAGGACAGGTCCGTCTATGAGTGAGCAAATCTAATGACTGATAAGCCTCAAGTACCCGCGAAAGCATCCCCAAGCGAAAGTCTGGAGGCCGCAGCCGTTGCGGCGTATCTGGAGGCTAATCCGGACTTCTTCGTCGAACACGAAGAGCTGTTGCCGGCCCTGCGTATTCCCCACCAGCGTGGCGATACCGTGTCGCTGGTGGAGCGGCAGATGAAGATCCTGCGCGAGCGCAATATCGAGATGCGTCATCGGCTCTCGCAGCTGATGGACGTGGCCCGTGACAACGACCGCCTGTTTGACAAGACTCGCCGCCTGGTCCTGACCCTGATGGACGCCGCCAGCCTGGAAGAAGCGGTGATTGCCGTCGAAGACAGCCTGCGCCAGGACTTCCAGGTGCCCTTTGTCAGCCTGATCCTGTTCAGCGACAACCCGATGCCGGTGGGTCGCTGGGTCAGCGGCAGCGATGCCCAGACCGCGATTGGCGGCCTGCTGTCCGAAGGCAAGACCATCAGCGGCACCTTGCGCGAACATGAGCTGGACTTCCTGTTTGGCGCCGAGCAGCGCCAGCAGATCGGCTCCACCGCCGTGGTTGCCCTCAGTCATCAAGGTTTGCATGGCGTGCTGGCCATCGCCAGCCGTGATCCGCAGCATTACAAAAGCTCGGTGGGCACGCTGTTCCTGAGCTACATCGCCGAAGTGCTGGGCCGCGTCCTGCCACGCTTCACCAGCGCATTGCGCGCGGTGCGCTAGCCATGGAACGACAACTGGACGCCTACTGCGCTCACCTGCGCAGCGAGCGCCAGGTGTCGCCGCATACCCTGGAAGCCTACCGGCGGGACTTGAACAAGGTCCTGGCGTTCTGCGAGAAACAACACATCGGCAGCTGGAAGGCCCTGGACATCCAGGGTCTGCGCAGCCTGATCGCCCGCCTGCACCAGCAAGGCCAATCCTCCCGCAGCCTGGCGCGCCTGTTATCGGCGGTACGCGGCCTCTATCAGTACCTGAACCGCGAAGGCCTGTGCGACCACGACCCGGCCAACGGCCTGGCGCCGCCCAAGGGTGAACGCCGCCTGCCCAAGACCCTCGACACGGATCGCGCCCTGCAATTGCTCGATGGCGCCGTGGAGGACGACTTCCTGGCCCATCGCGACCAGGCAATCCTCGAACTCTTCTACTCCTCGGGCCTGCGCCTGTCGGAACTGACCGGGCTTAACCTCGATCAACTGGACCTGGCGGATGGCCTGGTGCAAGTGCTCGGCAAAGGCAGCAAGACCCGCGTATTACCCGTGGGCAAGAAGGCCCGCGAAGCCTTGCTGCTATGGCTGCCGCTGCGCGCCCTGGCCAACCCGGCGGACGACGCGGTGTTTATCAGCCAGCAAGGCCGGCGTCTCGGGCCCCGGGCCATACAAGTGCGGGTCAAGGCCGCCGGCGAGCGCGAGCTGGGGCAGAACCTGCACCCGCACATGCTCCGGCACTCCTTTGCCAGCCACTTGCTGGAGTCCTCCCAGGACCTGCGTGCGGTGCAGGAACTGCTGGGCCACTCCGACATCAAGACCACCCAGATCTACACCCACCTGGACTTCCAGCACCTGGCAACGGTGTACGACAGCGCCCATCCACGGGCCAAACGCATTAAGGGCAGTGACTCATGAGCATCAAGCTGATCACCTTCGACCTGGACGATACGCTCTGGGATAACGTGCCGGTCATCATCAGCGCCGAGGCATCGATGCGCGAGTGGCTGGCGACCCACGCCACCAAGGTGGGCGACTTGCCCCTGGAGAAGTTTGCCAGCCTGCGCCAGCAGGTGCTGGAGCGTCATCCCGAGCTGAAATATCGCATCAGCGTGTTGCGTCACAAGGTGCTGCAATACGCCTTCGAGGAAGCCGGGTACCCGTTGCCGGAAGCGGCGCAGATGGCGGATGTGTGCTTTGAAGCGTTCATCCATGCCCGGCATCAACTCACCGTATTCCCCGAAGCGGAACCGATGCTGCAAGCACTGCGCCGCGACTATCTGCTGGGGGTGATTACCAACGGTAATGCCGATGTGCAACGTGTGGGGTTGGCGGACTACTTCCACTTTGCACTCCGGGCTGAAGACATTGGTATTGCCAAGCCGGATGCGCGGTTGTTTCAGGAAGCCTTGCAGCGCGGTGGCGTAGCGCCGGGCGCGGCAGTGCATGTGGGTGACCATCCAGGGGATGACATTGCCGGTGCGCAGCAGGCGGGGCTGCGGGCGGTGTGGTTCAACCCGGCAGGCAAGGCCTGGGAGGCCGAGAAATTGCCGGATGCCGAGATTCGCAGCCTGACCGAGCTACCCGACGTGCTAGCCCGCTGGAAAGCATAACCTGATGATGAAGGGCTTTTGTGGCGAGGGAGCTTGCTCCCGCTGGGCTGCGAAGCGGCCCCTGAACCAGCCACGACGGCCTTTCTGAAAGACCGCGTCGACCCAACCAGGGGCCGCTTCGCGCCCCAACGGGAGCAAGCTCCCTCGCCACACACGCTCTTCATCCTTGGATGGGTGTTGGCCCTGACCATTTTGTAGCGCCCATGAAAAAGCCCGCAGCGACGGCGGGCTTTTTCAGCAAGCAAACAGCAGGCCTTAGATAGGCCGGCTGCCGTACTTGTTATCCGGCTTCTTCGGTGGATCTGCCACCACGTTAGCCTCGACTTCCTGCACTTTGCCGCCTTTGGCGAGGAATTCTTCCATCGCCCGGGCCAGCGCATCGCGCTCTTTGTTCTTGGCTTCTACGCTCGGCAATTCGTCAACCGACACTGCAGCCTTGGCCTTGCCCTTGGCTGCCGGGACCGGTGCATCGTCGCCACCGTCGTCGTCAGCCACGTCTTCGGCAGCCGCCTCAAGACCTTCTTCGGTTTCGTCGTCGTCGCCTACTTCGAGGTCGTCGTTTTCCAGATCATCGTCGCTCATGTTCTACCTCATGACTTGCGAAAAGCAGATTAGTTATAGCCCAGCTTCGCCGCCTGTCGACGGCCGCCGGAAAAAAATCAACATCCACCGGTTAACCAGTGGCTTATGCCCCATCACCGTGCAAGGTGGCGAGGACTTTACGAGCACCGCCATGATCACGGTGCTCGCCCAGATAAACACCTTGCCAGGTCCCCATCGCCAAGCGGCCGGCCCTTACCGGCAAACTCAGCTGACAGCCCAGCAGACTGGCCTTGAAGTGCGCCGGCAGATCATCCGGACCCTCGTCGTTGTGTTCATATCCCGCCGTGCCTTGCGGCACCAGCGCATTGAAAAAACGCTCGAAGTCACGGCGAACCGCCGGGTCGGCATTCTCGTTGACCGTCAACGAGGCCGAGGTGTGCTGCAGCCACAAATGCAACAGTCCCACCCGACAGGCCTTCAATTCAGGCAGGCCGGCGAGCAACTCGTCCGTCACCAGATGAAAGCCCCGGGGCTTGGCCCGCAGGGTTATCAGGGTCTGTTGCCACATACAGTTCTCCGCCTATCGGCGCGCATTCTAGCGCGCTCAGGGAAAAAACAAAGTGCCGAATACGCCTACATGCCTGTAAGACATTCGCACACTGAAAAGTGCAGTGCGGATCCCATCACAAAGTCGCAAAAAAACCCATACACCTTTAGCCACAGACAAACCCAAGGCAAAAAAATGCCCGGCAAGCCGGGCATCTTTTTTTCGCGTACTTACAAGTTGTAGCCGCGCTCGTTGTGTTGCGCCAGATCGAGGCCAACCGCCTCTTCTTCTTCGGTCACCCGCAGGCCCATCACCACGTCCAGCACCTTGAGGATGATGTACGTCACGATAGCGGTGTAGATGACGGTGAAGCCGACGCCTTTGGCCTGAACCCAGACCTGTGCGGCAATGTCGGTAGTAGCGGCGTTGAAGCCACCCATCGACGGTGCGGCGAACACGCCGGTCAGGATCGCGCCGAGGATACCGCCGATACCGTGCACGCCGAAGGCGTCCAGGGAGTCGTCGTAGCCCAGTTTGCGTTTCAGGGTAGTGGCGCAGAAGAAGCACACCACACCGGCAGCCAGGCCGATCACCAGGGCGCCCATCGGGCCCACGGTGCCAGCGGCTGGGGTGATTGCCACCAGGCCCGCAACCACACCCGAGGCGATGCCCAGTGCGCTTGGCTTACCGTGGGTGACCCACTCGGCGAACATCCAGCCCAGGGCCGCAGCAGCGGTAGCGATCTGGGTCACCAGCATCGCCATGCCGGCAGTGCCGTTGGCCGCAGCAGCGGAGCCGGCGTTGAAGCCGAACCAGCCGACCCACAGCATGGCCGCGCCCACCAGGGTGTAACCGAGGTTGTGCGGGGCCATTGGGGTGGTTGGGAAGCCTTTACGCTTGCCGAGTACCAGGCACGCTACCAGGCCGGCCACACCGGCGTTGATGTGCACCACGGTGCCGCCTGCGAAGTCCAGCACGCCCCAGTCGCCCAGCAACGAACCCGGACCGCCCCATACCATGTGGGCGATCGGTGCGTAGACCAGGGTGAACCAGACGCCCATGAAGATCAGCATCGCGGAGAACTTCATCCGCTCGGCGAATGCACCGACGATCAGCGCCGGGGTGATGATCGCGAAGGTCATCTGGAAGGTCACGAACACGGCCTCAGGGAACAACGCCGCCGGGCCGGTGATGCTGGCCGGGGTCACACCCGAGAGGAACAGTTTGGACAAGCCACCTACAAACGAGTTGAGGTTGACGACGCCTGCTTCCATACCGGTGGTGTCGAACGCCATGCTGTAGCCGTACACGAACCACAGGATGGTGATCAGGCCGGTGATGGCAAAGCACTGCATCATCACGGAAAGAATGTTTTTGGAGCGAACCATGCCGCCGTAGAACAGCGCGAGGCCTGGAATGGTCATGAACAGCACCAGCGCGGTGGACGTGAGCATCCACGCGGTGTCGCCGGAATTGAGGACTGGAGCAGGTACTGGGTCCGCCGCCATGGCCAGGGCCGGCATTACGAGGGACAACAGGGCTCCTAGCCCTGCGAATTTACGCAGAGTCATATTGTTTTCTCCTGGGGCGTTGGGGTTTGGCGGCTTAGATTGCGTCGGTATCGGTTTCGCCGGTACGGATGCGAATAGCCTGTTCCAGATTGACCACGAAGATCTTGCCGTCACCGATCTTGCCGGTGTTGGCGGCCTTGGTTATCGCCTCGATAACCCGGTCAAGATCCTTGTCGTCAATGGCGACATCAATCTTCACCTTTGGCAGGAAATCGACCACGTATTCCGCGCCGCGATACAGCTCGGTGTGACCCTTCTGCCGACCGAAGCCTTTGACCTCAGTAACGGTAATGCCCTGCACGCCGATCTCGGACAGTGACTCGCGTACATCGTCCAACTTGAACGGCTTGATGATGGCAGTGACTAGCTTCATGAAAACTCTCTCCCGAATTGGTGGACTTGCCCCAGGAAAACAAACCCGTCTCAAGTCTAAGCGCAGTGCCTGGCTTTGTAACGCTTCGTCGCCCTGGCATTTGCCATTGCGACGCTCGCTAACCACTGGTGACGAAACATGTACCGCTGGTCCGTCGGCGCACTGCATCGTCACAGCGACTGCATCAGTGCATGGGTCATGATCGTCTAAGCAGAAAGCTTGCCAGCTCCGTAAAAATCACTGAAATCAGTCCTTTGTTCGCCTGTGCCCACCTACCGGGCGCCACGACAGCGAAGATACGCACGAAAACGGTGCGCGACCGCCCGTCCTCATGCGCGAAAAGCGTGCGCCGCAGGGGCTGGAAAAGACTATAGACGCTGCGTGATACACTGCCGGCCAACAGATTTTCCGGACTATTTCCCATGCTCGCGCCCAAAGACCTCCTCGACGCCCTGAGCGGCCACGCCTCCCGCCTGTTCAGCAGCGACACGCCGCTGCCACGCAATGAAATTGAAAGCCAGTTCAAGGCACTGCTGCAAAGCGGTTTCAGCAAGCTGGACCTGGTAAGCCGGGAAGAGTTTGATAGCCAGATGGTGGTGCTGGCGCGCACTCGGGCGCGGTTGGAAAGCCTTGAGGCCAAGGTGGCGGAGCTGGAAGCGCGATTGACGCCTGCCGCCGAATAAGCCGGCCCAACCGGGGCAGGTTTCGCCTGTCCCCGTTAAACCGTTGCAACCCTCAGCTCACCCGCTGATACCCGCCGACAACCCCCTTCTTCGACAATACCCACTGCCACAGCTGGATATCCCGCGCGCGAAACGCCCCTGCACACGACAGCAGGTAATAGCGCCACATCCGGTAGAAACGCTGGCCAAAGGTGTCTGCGAAATCCGGCCACGCCAGTTCGAAGTTTTCGCACCAGGCCATCAGCGTCTTGTCGTAGTCGGCGCCAAAGTTGTGCAAATCCTCGGCAACAAATAACCCGTCCATGGCGTCGCCGATCTGCCCGATCGAGGGCAAATCACCGTTGGGAAAGATGTATTTGTCGATCCACGGATCCGGCGTGCTGTTGCGTTGGTTCTTGCCGATAGTGTGTAGCAGGAACAACCCATCGTCTTTCAGGCAGCGGTTGGCGACCTCCATATACGCCCGATGGTTCTTGCGCCCCACATGCTCGAACATGCCGACACTGGCGATATGGTCGAACTGCTCGTCGATATCCCGATAGTCCTGCAGACGAAACTCGATCGGCAGATGTGAATACTTGGCCCGCCCCCACTCCGCCTGCTCCTTGGAGATGGTCACGCCGACACACTCGACCCCGTAGTGCTCGGCCGCATGACTCATGAAACTGCCCCAGCCACAGCCGATATCCAGCACGCGCATGCCCGGCTTGAGCCCCAGTTTTTTACAGATCAGGTCCAGCTTGGCGAACTGCGCCTGCTCCAGGGTGGTGGCATCTTTCCAGTAGCCACAGGTGTAGGTCATGCGCGAGTCGAGCATGCGTGCGTAGAAGTCATTGCCGAGGTCGTAATGTGCTTCGCCGACTTGCCAGGCGCGTTTCTTGTTTTGCAGGTTCAGCCAGCGGGAGCTGAACGCGTGAAACAACAAGGTGGCCGGGTTAGCCTGGTCGATCACGCCGGAGCGCATGAGGCGGAAAAAAAACTCATCCAGCGCCTCGGCGTCCCAGCCGCCATCCATGTAGTCTTCGCCAAGGCCCAGATTGCCCTTGGCCAGGGCGAGATCAAATGTGGCACTGTGGTGCAATTGCATATCGGCAGCCGATGGCCCGTTGACCTCGATCTGCGCCTGCGCCAGCAACTCCTTAACGAAGCGCGCTCCCTGAGACATCTCATCAGAACCGGAAAAAGAATGACGCGTTTTGTTAAGCACAGTTGCTCTCCAGAAATAGCGTTGCCTTTGATTCATACACTGCGAGAAATCTGGCCATGGAAGCGTCTGGCAAGGCCCTTAAGGCGTCATGGAAGCGCTGGCTGGGAACAGATGTAACAAATCTTATCCAGCCATTTTTTAAAGATATAATGAATTAATATTATGAAAACCATGCAAAATTGGAATGCAAGATGGACATCCGGGCGCTCCGTTATTTCGTAGAAGTCGTCGACCAGCAGAGCTTTACCAAAGCCGCTGTGAAGCTGCACCTGACCCAGCCAACAGTCAGCAAGATGGTGCAGCAATTGGAGTCGAGCCTGGGCCTGAAGCTGCTCGACCGCATGGGAAAACGCTTCACCCTGACGGACGCCGGGGAAATTGTGCTCAAGCGCGCCAAGGAAATGATCGCGCTGCACGATGAAATGACGGTAGAGCTGCAAGACTTGCAGCATGTCGGGCGCGGCGCCCTGCGCATGGGGCTTTCGCCCTCCACCCACCTCGCACTGGCGCCGATTTTTGCGGAGTATCACGCCCGTTACCCGAAGATCGAACTGAAACTGTTCGAAAGCGGCGGCAATATCACCATCCAGGATCTGCGCCAGGGCACGCTGGAGTTCGGCACCATCCTGGACTCGCCGCGCGTGGCGGATATCTGGTCCGAATTCGAATCCATGCCCTTGTTCGAATCGCCACTGTGCCTGCTCGCGCCCCATGACTCGCCCTGGCAAGGCCGCAGCTCGGTGGAGTTGAGCGAACTGCAAGCCTGCGAATTCATCTTTTACGATGACACCTTCACCCTGAACCAATTCGTACTTGATGCCTGTGCACAAGCCGGTTTTGAGCCGCGGATCAGTGGCCGCAGCAGCCAATGGGACTTTATTGCCTCCCTGGTACGACTGGGCGTGGGCATCACCCTGCTGCCCCGGGCATTCTGCGAAACCCTTGATGCGAGCCAGTTCAGCATCGCGGAAATACAGTCGCCGGCGCTGAACTGGAGATTGATGCTGGCGTGGCGTCGGCAGTGCAAATTGTCGTTTGCGGCGCAGGCGTGGTTGACGTTGGCGAAGGAGTTTCTATGTGTGCCGCCGTCGGACCGTTAGCGCGATACGTTCTGTAAAACCTCGCCGCCGCGCGCCGCCCTCACTCGACTACCCTTGAAAAACCGCAGGAAGCGGCCACTCATTTCAAGGAACCAGCATGTCCCTCGCCATCGTCCATAGTCGCGCCCAGATAGGCGTCGAAGCGCCCGCCGTCACTGTCGAGGTGCACATGGCCAACGGCTTGCCGTCGCTGACGCTGGTGGGCCTGCCGGAAACCGCCGTCAAGGAAAGCAAAGACCGCGTGCGCAGTGCGATCCTCAACTCTGCGCTGCAATACCCGTCCCGTCGCATCACCCTCAACCTCGCGCCCGCCGACCTCCCCAAGGACGGCGGGCGCTTTGATTTGGCGATTGCCCTGGGGATTCTCGCCGCCAGCGTGCAGGTACCGGCGCTGACCCTCGATAACGTGGAATGCCTGGGCGAGTTGGCGCTGTCCGGTGAGGTGCGGCCGGTGAAAGGTGTGTTGCCGGCAGCCCTGGCGGCGCGCAAGGTCGGGCGCACCTTGATCGTGCCGCGGGCCAATGCCGAGGAAGCCTGCCTGGCCTCGGGGTTGAAGGTGATTGCGGTGGATCACCTGCTGCAAGTGGTGGCGCACCTGAACGGTCACGTGCCGATAGAGCCCTTCGTTTCCAGTGGCCTGATGTACTTGAACAAACCCTACCCGGACCTGAGTGAAGTGCAGGGCCAACTGGCGGCCAAGCGTGCGCTGTTGATCGCTGCGGCGGGCGCCCACAACCTGTTGCTCAGCGGGCCACCGGGCACCGGCAAGACCTTGCTCGCCAGCCGTCTGCCGGGGTTGTTGCCGCCCTTGAGTGAACAGGAAGCGCTGGAGGTGGCGGCGATTCAATCGGTGGTCAGCCTGGCGCCGCTGAGCCATTGGCCACACCGGCCATTTCGCCAGCCGCATCATTCGGCATCCGGCCCGGCGCTGGTGGGCGGCGGCTCGAAACCGCAGCCGGGGGAAATAACCCTGGCCCATCACGGTGTGTTGTTTCTCGACGAGTTGCCGGAGTTTGATCGCAAGGTCCTGGAGGTGCTACGTGAGCCGCTGGAGTCCGGGCATATCGTGATTTCCCGCGCTCGCGACCGGGTGCGTTTCCCGGCGCGCTTTCAGTTGGTGGCGGCAATGAACCCCTGCCCTTGCGGCTATGTGGGCGAGCCCAGTGGGCGCTGTCGCTGCACGCCGGAGCAGATTCAGCGCTATCGCAACAAACTCTCGGGGCCGCTGCTGGACCGGATCGACCTGCACGTGACCGTCGCCCGGGAAAGCACCGCGCTGAACCCGGGCATACAGCCCGGTGATGATACCGCCAGCGCCTCCGTCCTCGTCGCCGATGCCCGGGACCGCCAACAACGGCGCCAGGGCTGCGCCAATGCGTTTCTCGACCTGCCGGGGCTACGCCAGCACTGCAAACTGAAAAAGGCTGATGAAGGCTGGCTGGAAAGCGCCTGCGAACGGCTGACGCTGTCGTTGCGGGCAGCCCATCGCCTGCTCAAGGTCGCCCGCACCCTGGCCGACCTGGAACAAGTGGAAGCCATCGCCCGCCATCATCTGGCGGAGGCCTTGCAGTACCGCCCTGCTAGCGCGTCCTAGGCAACGCCAGGAGCAGCCCCGCCACTTCCATCACCTCATCCATCACCGCTTCAGCGGATTCAACGGAGGGTTTGAGCAACAAGTCATCGGCATAGCCCATCGCTACGGCAAAGAGTTGTCGCGCAGCGCGCTTGGGCGACTCACAGCGAAACACCTTGGCCGCTACACCGTGCTCGATGATCTCGGCGAGCATGGCTTGCCATTGGGCGTTGATCACCAGGTAGGCCTGGGCCAATGGCTCGTCATGCATGGCTTCGTCCCAGGCATCCAGCCACAGCGCCCAACCGGCGTCTGCCGTGGAGGGCAGGCAGTCACGCAGGAACCCTTCGAGGGCTTCCAATGGCGGCAGATCCACCAGCGGCGCCCTCACCTCGTCCAGTTGCTCGTTGGCGAACCGCACGAACGCTTCGCGGCGCAGTTCTTTCCAGTCGCTGAAGTAGTGATAGACGTGGCTGCGGGACAGCCCGGCATGCTCCGCCAGGTCGCGGGTGGAAACATCGGCAAACCCTTTGCTGCGAAACAGCTCCAGGGCGGCGGCGATGATCTGGTCTTTACGGTCGATACGCGACATGAGGCTTTTCCTTCAGGCACCGGCAGATCGACGGCGCTTGCTTTTTGAGCGGTCGCTCAATGATACTTGAGCAGTCGCTCAATAATAGCGTTTATCTCACTCTCGGTGCACCCCATGTCATCCGTAACACCCCAGATCCTGATCGAAGAAAGCAAAAAGATCGGGCAACAATCCGCCAGCCAAACCCTCAAGGCGATCGCCAAGGCCTATCCCGGCAAGTTGTTCTGCACCTTGTCGCTGGTGGCCCTGGAGAACGCATTGCTGCTGGCCTACCCACTGTTTGCGGGGTTCGCGGTGGACTCGATCATCCGCGGCGATGCCGGCAGCGCGCTGTTCTACGCCGCCGTGGTGCTGGCGTTCTGGGTGGTCGGGGCGGCGCGACGGGCGCTGGATACGCGCACCTTCACCCGTATCTACGCGGACCTGGCGGTGCCGGTGATTCTCAACCAGCGCCTGCAAAACCACAGCACCTCACGGGCGGCTGCGCGGGTGGTGTTGGCGCGGGACTTTGTGGATTTCTTCGAAAAACACGTGCCGATCATCGCGACGGCGCTGGTTTCCATCGTCGGTGCGGCAGTGATGCTGTTGGTGATCGAGCCGTGGATCGGCCTGGCGTGCCTGACCGCGCTGGTGCTGTGCACAACCTTGTTGCCACGTTTCGCCCGGCGCAATCAGGAACTGCATGAGCGCTTGAATGACCGCCTGGAAAAGGAAATCGGCCTGGTGGAAAAGGTCGGCGCACAGACCTTGCAGCGCCACTACCAGGTGCTGTCACGCCTGCGCATCTGGCTGTCGGACCGCGAGGCCGCAGCGTTCCTGTTTATCGGCACGCTGGCGGCGCTGTTGTTTGTGGTCGCCATCAGCCAGTTGGCGCTGTCGCCGGCGGTCAAGGCCGGCCATGTGTATGCGGTGATGACTTACCTGTGGACCTTTGTCAGCAGCCTGGATGAAGCGCCAGGGATGGTTGATCAACTGGCGCGACTCAAGGACATTGGCAAGCGTGTGGACCCGGGGCTGGGCGACCGATCCGACGTTTGAGGCGTCGGGTCGGCCGTCATCGCGGGCAAGCCCGGCTCCCACAGTGGACCGCGTACTCCAGAACAACACGGTCAACTGTGGGAGCGGGCTTACCCGCGATGAGGCCCGAACAGTCAATCAACGAAACCGGTCAACCTCATGCCGCAAGCCCGCCGCCAGGGTCTCCAGTTCCTTGGCGGTGATCGCAAGGTTGGACACCACTTCACGCTGCTCGCTGTTGGCCAGGGCGATGCTCTGCAAGTTGCTGCTCAGCAGGGTCGCCGTGCTGCTCTGCTCCTGGGTCGCCGTGGTAATGGCCGCAAACTGCTGGCCCGCCGAGCGGCTTTGCTCGTCGATCCGCGCCAGCGCAGAGGCGACGTCAGCGTTGCGAGCCAGGCCTTCCTGCATCAGCACGTTGCCTTGCTCCATGGTGCTGATGGCGTTGCCGGTTTCCTGCTGGATACTCTGGATCATCCCGGAAATCTCATCCGTGGCCTGACGGGTGCGCGATGCGAGGTTGCGCACTTCATCGGCCACCACCGCAAACCCACGGCCCTGCTCACCGGCCCGCGCCGCTTCGATGGCGGCGTTGAGCGCCAGCAGGTTGGTCTGTTCGGCAATCGCGGTAATCACGCCGACAATCCCGCCGATTTCCTGGGAGCGCTGGCCCAGAGTGTTGATCACCGTGGCCGTGCTGTTCAGCGCAGTGGCGATGTGTTCCAGGGACGACGACGCTTCTTGCATCGAGGTGCGGCCGATCCTGGTTTGCTGGGCATTGTCCTGGGCCAGGCGCTCGGTGTTGCCCATGTTGTCGGCAATATTCAGCGAGGTGGCGCTGAACTCCTCCACCGCGCCGGCCATGCTGGTGATTTCGCCGGACTGTTGCTCCATGCCTTCATACGCACCGCCGGACAACCCCGACAATGCCTGGGCGCGGCTGTTCACGTCTTCAGCCGCCTTGCGGATATGCGACACCATGGTCGACAGCGCTTCGCCCATCTGGTTGAAACTGCGGGCTAGTTGGCCGATTTCGTCATGGCTGGAAACGTTCAGCCGTGCGCTCAAATCACCGGCGCCCAGGGCTTCGGCCTGACGCACCAGGTCGCCCAACGGCTGCAACTTGCTGCGCAGCAACCAGACCGCCGCGCCCACCGCCAGCAGCATCGCGAGCAAGCTGCCGATCGCCAGGCGAATCCCCACCGACCAGGTCACCGCGCGAATTTCGGCTTTCGGCATGCTCGCCACCACCGACCACGGGCCGCCTTCAAACGGCACGGCAACGCTGTAGAAGTCTTCGTTCTTGTCGCTCCAGAAACGGCCTTTTCCAGGTTTGGCGGCCAGGTCGAGCATCACCGGAATCGACTGATCCAGCGCCTGCACGCCAGCGGGCGGTACCAGCCAGTGCTTCTGTTCGTCCAGCAGCGCCAGGGAACCGGTCTGGCCGATGCGGAAACGCTTGAGGTTGTCGAACTGGGCGTTCTGCGCATCGGTGTAGTCGAAGCCGACAAACAGCACCGCAATCACTTTGCCGCTGGCGTCCCGCACCGGGCTGTACTGGGTCATGTAGGAGCGATCGAACAATACCGCACGGCCAACGTAGCCCTGCCCGCCCAGCAAGCGTTGATAGGCCGGATGCTGGTGATCCAGCGCCGTACCGATGGCGCGGCTGCCGTCCTGCTTGGTCAGGGAGGTGCTGACGCGGATAAAGTCCTCGCCGCTGCGTACGAACAAGGTCGCCACGCCGCCGGACATCTGCTTGAACTCATCGACTTCAGCGAAGTTGTTGTTGAGCACTTCCTCGCCCAGGTACAGGCCCGGCGTCTGCACGCCCGCCACCGTCACCGGTTGCTCAGGGCGCGTACTCAAGCCGGCGCTGAAGCGCTTTTCAAACAGCCCGCTCAAACGCTGGGTACTTTCGCGCAAGGTGCTGTGGAAGGTATTGAGTTGGTCGGCCAGCAAGCGGGCCTCGCTGGCCAGGTGCTCCTCGCGGGTGTCGAGGTTGGCGGAGTCCAGCGATCGCAACGCGAATACCGTGCTGCCGCTGATGACGACAGCCAGTATCACGGCGAGGGCAAGCCCCAGTTGAGAGGCAATCCGGGCGCGAGGTTGAGACATGAAGGCTGCTGGCCGAGGCCAGGATCATCCTGATCTCATAGCGCTGCTCGGCAAAATTCTAATAGGGGAAACGTTGCAGAACGGTAGTTCCAACAACCCTACTTCGGCGGGTAGGCTCAATACTTGAGCGAATCACAGGGGTATCGCGCAAACGATTGCTGGCCGGTGCGCAATCCACTCAGTCGAGGCGCTCGACCTGGGGCAATTCCATGGCCTGCACTTCGCCCTGGAGAAAGTCACCCAGCCGTCGCAAACGCTCGCCACCCGGCCGGGTCTTCGGCCACACCAGATAGTAATTTTCCCCACTGGCCACAGCGGTGGGCCATGGCAGGCTCAGGCGGCCCTGGGCCACGTCTTCGGCCACCATCAGCAAGTCGCCCATGGACACGCCGTACCCTCGGGCGGCGGCGATCATGCCCAACTCCAAGGTGTCGAACACCTGCCCGCCCTTGAGCGAAACCTGGGATGACAGCCCCATGCGCTCCAGCCAGTTGCGCCAGTCACGCCGGTCCGGCGTCGGGTGCAGCAGTTCGGCAGAGGCCAGGCGTGCAACGTCCCAGGGCCCGTCGCTCAACAGGTTCGGCGCGCCCACCGGAATCAGCAACTCCGGAAACAGGTAGCTGGCTTCCCAGTCCGGCGGGAAATGCCCGTTGCTCAGCAACACCGCGCAATCGAAGGGTTCCTGGTTGAAATCCACCTCATCGACGCTCATCCAGGCGCTGGTCAGTTGCACTTCATTGCCCGGCTGCAGGTGCCGGAAGCGACTGAGGCGCGCCAGCAGCCAGCGCATGGTCAGGGTGGACGGCGCCTTCATGCGCAGGATGTCGTCCTCGGCATTCAAGGTATGGCAGGCGCGCTCCAGGGCCGCAAAGCCTTCACGCACGCCCGGCAGCAACAGGCGCGCTGCCTCTGTGAGTTGCAAGGTGCGGCCGCTGCGCTGGAACAGGCGGCAGGCGAAATGCTCTTCCAGGGTACGAATGTGCCGGCTCACCGCACTTTGGGTGATCGACAACTCTTCCGCCGCCCGGGTGAACGAGTTGTAGCGGGACGCAGCTTCAAACGCGCGCAAGGCGTAAAGAGGAGGAAGACGACGAGACATGGCGAAAACTCCGACGGCGCAATATCGAAACCCTACCAGAATCATTCAGGCATGAGTTTTAATCATGCGAACCATCGGATTTATCCCTTTGTGCAATGCGCTGTGAGCGCCGAGAATCAACCCTTCCACCCTTCCCTGACTTTTTGAGCGTGATGATCATGCAGCATCCGGCACGTACCGAACTCTGGGCCATTCTGCGGCTGTCAGGGCCGCTGATTGCCTCACAGTTGGCCCACATGCTGATGGTGCTGACCGACACCCTGATGATGGCCCGCCTGAGCCCCGAGGCCCTGGCCGGCGGAGGCCTGGGGGCGGCGAGCTATTCGTTCGTGTCGATTTTCTGCATCGGCGTGATCGCTGCCGTGGGCACGCTGGTCGCGATCCGCCAGGGCGCCGGCGACATCGAAGGCGCCACCCGCCTGACCCAGGCCGGGCTGTGGCTGGCCTGGTTGATGGCGCTGGTGGCTGGTTTGCTGCTGTGGAACCTCAAGCCAGTGCTGCTGATGTTCGGCCAGACCGAAACCAACGTCGCGTCCGCCGGCCAGTTCCTGACCATCCTGCCGTTCGCCCTGCCCGGCTACCTGACGTTCATGGCGCTACGCGGCTTCACCAGCGCTATCGGCAAGGCCACGCCGGTGATGGTGATCAGCCTGGGCGGCACGGTGATCAACTACCTGCTCAACCACGCGTTGATCGAAGGCATGTTCGGCCTGCCGAAACTCGGGCTGGTGGGCATTGGCCTGGTCACCGCCATCGTTGCCAACTGCATGGCCCTGGCGCTGATCTGGTACATCAAATACAACCGTGCCTACGACGCGTATCCGCTGCGCAAGGGTCTGCTGCGGCCCAACCTGCATTACCTGCGGGAACTGTGGCGCCTGGGCCTGCCGATTGGTGGCACCTATGCGGTGGAAGTCGGGCTGTTTGCGTTCGCCGCGCTGTGCATGGGCACCATGGGCAGTACGCAATTGGCTGCGCACCAGATCGCCCTGCAGATCGTGTCGGTGGCGTTCATGGTGCCGGCGGGCATGTCGTACGCGATCACCATGCGTATCGGCCAGCATTATGGTGCCGGGCAGTTGCTGGAAGCGCGGCTGGCCGGGCGAGTTGGCATAGGCTTTGGCGCGGTGGTGATGCTGGGCTTTGCAGCGGTGCTGTGGTTGTTCTCGCACCCACTGATCAGCCTGTTCCTCGACCAGCATGACCCAGCGTTTCGCGACGTGATCAACCTCGCCGTCAGCCTGCTGGCGGTGGCCGCATGGTTTGAGCTGTTCGACGGCGTGCAGACCATCGCCATGGGCTGCATTCGCGGGCTCAAGGATGCCAAGACCACCTTCCTGGTCGGGCTGGGCTGCTACTGGCTGATCGGCGCACCGGCCGCATGGTTGATGGCGTTCAATCTCGGCTGGGGGCCGACGGGCGTTTGGTGGGGCCTGGCCCTGGGCCTGGCGTGCGCGGCAGTCAGCCTGACCTGGGCGTTTGAACGGAAGATGAAGCGGATGATTCGCCAGGAGCCTGAAACCCACCAAGGATTTCAAGCCGCGCAGCCGGAGTAACGGCTGTACTCGGTCAAATGTGGGAGCGGGCTTGCTCGCGAATGCGGTGGGTCAGCCATGAATTGGTTGGCTGAAATACCGCATTCGCGAGCAAGCCCGCTCCCACATTTTTGATCGGGTTCACAACATCAGATCACGCCGCCCACCAGTTCCTGGCTGTCACCAAACGTCAGATAGTCCACCAGTTCCGCCAACGGCAACGGCTTGCTGATCAGGTAACCCTGGGCCTGATCGCAGCCGAACAACCGCAGCAACGCCAGTTGCTCGGCGGTTTCCACGCCCTCGGCGACCACTTCCAGGTTCAGGTTATGAGCCAGGTTGATCATGGCGTGCACCAGCTTGCGATTCTCTTCGCGCTCTTCCATGCCGCCGACAAAGCTCTTGTCGATCTTCAGCAAGGCAATCGGCAGGCTGTTGAGGTGCACGAACGACGAAAAGCCGGTGCCAAAGTCATCCAGGGAAAAGCGCACACCCAGGCGGCCCAGCGCATCCATGGTCTGCTTGACCAGGTCGCTGCGGCGCATCACGGCGGTTTCCGTCAGCTCAAATTCCAGCCACTGGGCTTCCACGCCGCGCTCGGCAATCAGCCGGCTGAGGGTGCTGAGCAGTTGGCTGTCCTGAAACTGGCGGAACGACAGGTTGACCGCCATGTGCAACGGCGCAATCCCGCGTTCGCGCAGGTCCTGCATGTCGCGCAGGGCCCGGGAAATCACCCAGTAGCCCAGCGGCACGATCAAGCCGCTCTGCTCGGCCAGCGGCACGAACTCGCTCGGCGGCAACAGGCCGCGCTCACCGTGGCGCCAGCGCACCAGTGCTTCCAGGCCGACGATATGCCCATCGTCGAGGTCCAGGCGGGGCTGGTAATGCAGTTCCAGTTCGTCACGGCGCAACGCCCGGCGCAGTTCGCTCTCAAGGTCGGCGAGGCTGCGGGCATTGCGGTTGATGCGTTCGTTGAAGATATGAAAGGTGCAGCCCTGGGTGCTTTTGGCTTGCTGCATGGCGATGTGGGCGTGCCACATCAACGGGTCGGCGCCGGCCTTGGCGCGGGCATGGGCCACGCCGAGGCTGCAACCGATCAGCAGGCTTTCGCCATCGACCCAATAGGGTTCGGCCATGGCTTCGACGATGCGCTCGGCCATCCATTCGGCGCGCTGGGGCGCACGACGGGTGTCGATCAGCAGGGCGAATTCGTCGCTGCCCAGGCGCGCCAGTTGATCGCCGGCCTCCAGCTGGCTCTTGAGCCGCGAGACCACTTGCAGGATCAGCCGGTCGCCGGCCTGGTGGCCGAGGGCGTCGTTGGCGTGACGGAAGTTGTCCAGGTCGAGGTGGCCGAGGGCAACGCCACGGCCTTCGTTTTCCGCCAGGCGGGCGGTCAGCAGGGTCTGGAAGCCCTGGCGGTTGGCGATACCGGTCAGCGGGTCCTGTTCGGCCAGGCGTTGCAGGGTGTTTTCCAGTACACCGCGCTCGCGCACATGCCGCAGGCAACGGCGCAATGTATCGACATCCAATGCATTCAGGATCAGCCAGTCGCTGACGCCGAGGGGCGAAACCAGGGGTTCCTCTTCCAACAGCAATACCGTTGGCAAGCTGCAGCGACCGGGGCCGGGCTGAAGGTTGGCCGTGGTCAACAGCACCGCGCTGTGATCGTCGTCGAACAGGTTGCTCACAGACTCCCAGTTTGGCGCGCTGATCAGCACAGCTCCGTCGCCCATCGGCGCCAGGCACTCGCGCAATAACGCTGCCCACGCTGGCTCATCGGCCAGTAGCAGCAAACGCAAGGGTTCGACAGGCGTAGACAAGCTAGCTCCCTAGACTCTGCAAAATTTCGTTGGCGGCGGGCATTATGACGTGCGCCCCGATAATGACCAATGATATGGGTTATCAAATGCGCACTGTGCAGCTCTAGACCGAACAATAGTCCTAAATACCCTGCACATCCTGCGGCAAAGTAACAAAACCGGCAAATTTAGATCGAGTGGTACGTCACACTGTCGTTCAGAGGCAGCAGAATCTTGCCAGCCTGTTAAAATGCCCGCCCTTTTGATCAATGACCTCCTGAATTTCGTATGTCCCGACTCAATCCCCGGCAGCAAGAAGCCGTGAACTACGTCGGCGGCCCTCTATTGGTGCTCGCCGGTGCCGGTTCCGGCAAGACCAGCGTGATCACCCGCAAGATCGCGCACCTGATCCAGAGCTGTGGCATCCGTGCCCAGTACATCGTCGCCATGACCTTTACCAACAAGGCGGCGCGGGAAATGAAAGAGCGCGTCGGCACCCTGCTCAAGGGTGGCGAAGGCCGTGGCCTCACCGTGTGTACCTTCCACAACCTGGGGCTGAACATCATCCGCAAGGAGCACGTGCGGTTGGGCTACAAGCCGGGCTTCTCGATCTTTGACGAGACAGACGTCAAGGCGCTGATGACCGACATCATGCAGAAGGAATACGCGGGCGACGACGGCGTCGACGAGATCAAGAACATGATCGGCTCGTGGAAAAACGACCTGATCCTGCCCGCCGAAGCCCTGGAAGCTGCGCGCAACCCCAAGGAGCAGACTGCCGCCATTGTCTACACCCACTACCAGCGCACGCTCAAGGCGTTCAACGCAGTGGACTTCGACGACCTGATCCTGCTGCCGGTGAAGCTGTTCCAGGAACACGCCGACATCCTCGAAAAGTGGCAGAACAAAGTCCGCTACCTGCTGGTGGACGAATACCAGGACACCAACGCCAGCCAATACCTGCTGGTGAAGCTGCTGATCGGCAAGCGCAACCAGTTCACCGTGGTGGGCGATGACGACCAGTCGATCTACGCCTGGCGCGGCGCCCGCCCGGAAAACCTGATGCTGCTCAAGGACGACTACCCGTCCCTGAAAGTGGTGATGCTGGAGCAGAACTACCGCTCCACCAGCCGCATCCTGCGTTGCGCCAACGTGCTGATCTCCAACAACCCCCACGAGTTTGAAAAGCAACTGTGGAGCGAGATGGGCCACGGCGACGAGATCCGCGTGATCCGCTGCCGCAACGAAGACGCCGAAGCCGAGCGCGTGGCCGTCGAACTGCTCACGCTGCACCTGCGTACCGACCGGCCCTACAGCGATTTCGCGATCCTGTACCGCGGTAACTACCAGGCCAAGCTGATCGAGCTGAAGCTGCAGCACCACCAGATTCCGTATCGCCTGTCGGGCGGCAACAGCTTTTTCGGACGCCAGGAAGTGAAAGACCTGATGGCCTACTTCCGGCTGATCGTGAACCCGGACGACGACAACGCCTTCCTGCGGGTGATCAACGTCCCACGCCGGGAAATCGGTTCGACTACCCTGGAAAAGCTCGGCAACTACGCCACCGAACGCAAGATCTCGATGTACGCCGCCACCGACGAAATCGGCCTGGGCGAGCACCTCGACACTCGTTTCACCGACCGCCTGGCGCGCTTCAAGCGCTTCATGGACAAGGTGCGCGAGCAGTGCGCCGGCGAAGACCCGATCAGCGCCCTGCGCAGCATGGTCATGGACATCGACTACGAGAACTGGCTGCGCACCAACAGCTCCAGCGACAAGGCTGCCGATTACCGCATGGGCAACGTGTGGTTCCTGATCGAGGCGTTGAAAAATACCCTGGAGAAGGACGAAGAAGGCGAGATGACCGTCGAGGACGCCATCGGCAAGCTTGTGCTGCGGGACATGCTTGAACGCCAGCAGGAAGAGGAAGACGGCGCCGAAGGCGTGCAGATGATGACCTTGCATGCGTCCAAGGGCCTGGAATTCCCCTACGTGTTCATCATGGGCATGGAAGAGGAAATCCTCCCGCACCGCTCCAGCATCGAAGCCGACACCATCGAGGAAGAACGGCGCCTGGCCTACGTGGGCATTACCCGCGCGCGTCAGACCCTGGCCTTCACCTTTGCCGCCAAGCGCAAGCAGTACGGCGAGATCATCGATTGTGCCCCGAGCCGGTTCCTCGACGAACTGCCGCCGGATGACCTGGCGTGGGAAGGCAACGACGACACACCAACCGAAGTCAAAGCCGTTCGCGGCAATACCGCCCTGGCGGATATACGCGCGATGTTAAAGCGCTAGAATCGACTACTTTTTAATCTACTTTCGGCGCGTGTTGCGCCAACAGAGGAAGCTTTCGTGGAAGCACTGCACAAGAAAATTCGCGAAGAAGGCATCGTGCTTTCCGATCAGGTACTCAAGGTCGACGCCTTTCTGAACCACCAGATCGACCCAGCGCTGATGAAACTGATCGGCGACGAGTTCGCTGCGTTGTTCAAGGATTCGGGGATCACCAAGATCGTCACCATCGAAGCCTCGGGCATTGCACCGGCGATCATGACCGGCCTGAACCTCGGCGTACCGGTGATTTTCGCGCGCAAGCAACAGTCCCTGACCCTGACCGAAAACCTGCTGTCGGCGACGGTGTATTCCTTCACCAAGAAAACCGAAAGCACCGTGGCGATTTCCCCGCGCCACCTGACCAGCAGCGACCGCGTGCTGATCATCGATGACTTCCTGGCCAACGGTAAGGCGTCCCAGGCGCTGATCTCGATCATCAAACAGGCCGGCGCGACCGTTGCAGGTTTGGGGATTGTGATCGAGAAGTCGTTCCAGGGTGGCCGTGCGGAGCTGGATGCCCAGGGTTACCGGGTTGAGTCGCTGGCGCGGGTGCAGTCGTTGGCGGGTGGGGTTGTGACCTTTATCGAGTAATCGGTGCGGGTACGGTTAAACATGTGGGAGCGGGCTTGCTCGCGAAAGCGGTGGATCAGTCGACCTATCCGGTGACTGACACACCGCTTTCGCGAGCAAGCCCGCTTCCACATTTGATCTCCTGTGTTTGTTAGTGCGCGGTAGCTTGTAGGCCCGCTAGCAACAGGCGCTGATACAAGTCCTCCTTCAACCCCTCCGGCTTATCCAGTCGCATCCGTACCAAATGCTCGGGAAACGCTTCCGGCTCCGGTGCATCCAGCGCCGCCTTGCCCAGCTCCAGAATCTCCGTCAGCTTGAATTTGCTCTTGAGCCAGTTCAACGCCCGCAACAAATCCCGCTCTTCATCGGTGAAGTCACTGCCCAGCGGATACTCCGGGAACAGCCGTGGATGCCGCGCCTGAATCCCCTGCAGACGCTCCGGCGTGTTGTCGGCAAACCGCGGATCCAGCTGGAAATCCTTCGGCAACTTCCCGGCCTTCTGCGCCTGTTCGATCAAATCTTCCTGGAACCGTGAGTCGGTGATATTCAGCAGCGCCTCGATCACCCTGGCATCAGTCTGCCCGCGTAAATCCGCGATGCCGTATTCGGTGATGACGATGTCTCGCAGGTGCCGGGGGATCGTGCAGTGGCCGTATTCCCAGACGATATTGGAACTGACCTCGCCGCCCGATTCGCGCCAGCTGCGCAGGATCAGGATCGAACGCGCGCCTTCCAGCGCATGGCCCTGGGCGACAAAGTTGTATTGCCCGCCAACACCGCTGAGCACGCGGCCGTCTTCCAACTGGTCGGCCACGCCCGCGCCCAACAGGGTCACGGTAAACGCGCTGTTGATGAAGCGCGCATCCAGGCGCTGCAAACGCTTGAGTTCTTCCTGGCCGTACAGCTCGTTGATGTAGCTGATGCGGGTCATGTTGAATTCCAGGCGCTTGCTCTGCGGCAAGTCCCGCAAACGCTCGTAAAAGCTACGAGGCCCGAGGAAGAAGCCGCCATGCACCGAGATGCCGTCGGTCTGTGCCGCTTCGTCCAGGGTGCCGGCGTTGGCCCGCTCCTGGGTCGCGACGTCCGGGTATACCTTGCGCCGCACAATCCCGGCATCGGCCAGCACCAGCAGGCCATTGACGAACATTTCGCTGCAACCGTACAGGCCACGGGCAAACGGCGCGACGCCGCCTTCGTGGCTGATCAGCGGTGCCCATTGGTACACATCCAGGTCGGTGAGCAACAGGCGATACGCCTCGTTATCGGCCTGGCGCGCCAGCAAGGCCGCAGTCAGTGCATCGCCCATGGAGCCGATGCCGATCTGCAAGGTACCGCCGTCGCGCACCAGGGTGCTGGCGTGCAAACCGATAAAGTGATCCTGGAAACCCACCGGCATGTTCGGGGTGGAGAACAGCGTGGTGCTGTCCTTCTCGTCGATCAGGAAGTCGAACTCATCCATGCCCAGCTCGGCGTCGCCGGGCATGTAGGGCAAATCACTGTGAACCTGGCCCACCACCAGGATGGTTTCACCGGCCTCGCGGCGCTTGGCGATCATCGGCAACAGGTCGAGGGTGATGTCGGGGTTGCAGCTCAGGCTCAGGCGATCCGGATGTTCGGCACTGCTGGCCACCAGTTGCGCGACGAGGTTCAGGCCGGCGGCATTGATATCACGGGCGGCGTGGCTGTAGTTGCTGCTGACGTAATCCTGCTGCGCCGAAAGGCTGTGGAGCAAACTGCCGGGCTGCATGAAGAACTGTTGCACGTGAATGTTCGACGGCAGGCTGTCCTTGCGCAGTGCGGCGAGGAAGTCCAGCTCGGGATAGTCACCGAAGACCCGTTCGATAAAGGGCTCGAGAAAGCGCTTCTGCAAACCATCGCCCAAGGTAGGGCGACCCAGGGCCAGGGCGGTGTAGATGGTCAGCGCCCGGTCCGGCAACTTGGCGATACGCCGGTACAGCGCGTTGACGAACAGGTTGGGTTTGCCCAGGCCCAGGGGCATGCCCATGTGAATATGCGCCGGCAGCCGTGCCAGTACGTCGTCGACTGCTTGCTCGATTGAACACAACTGCACCATCCGACTTCTCCCGAACATTCCATGAATTGGGGTTGGACCGAGCTTGCCGGGTCTTTGCTGCAAAGAACAGCCTCAAAAGGCAAATCGCGGGCACAAAAAAGCCGCTGGTCAGCGGCTCTTTTGGCGAAGATCGGTTTATTTAAGACCCGACATCTTCTCGATTGCACCTTTAAGCTCGGCATCCGAGCAATCGGCGCAGGTGCCTTTTGGCGGCATGGCGTTCAAGCCGGTAATGGCCTTGGCCAGCAGGCCATCGAGGCCACCCTGATGGTCCGCGCGGTCTTTCCAGGCGGCGGTGTCACCGATTTTCGGTGCGCCCAACAGGCCGGTACCGTGGCAAGCGTTGCAGTGCTTGGCGATTACGTCATCCGGCGATTTCGCACCGCCGCCGCCGCCCGCAGCCACTGCCACTTCCATCCCCTTGCACTCTTGCCCCTGGACGCACACCTGGCCTACAGGCTCCAGGCGCTTGGCAATTTCATCATTGGTCGCAGCTTGAGCGCTGACAGCCCATAGGGCCAGTACGGTTGCTGGTGCAGCCAGCATTTTCATAATTAGGTTCACGCGTTCACCCTCAATGGTGGCTATTCACGCCTGCGGCCACGGTTTCGCAGGCGGCGAAAGTATAACGGTTAGCCCGCCCCGCCGAAACAACCCTATTAACCAAGGGGAGATTCAGCAAGACAGAATGCTGCTGCGGGCGTCTCTGCGACATAGGCAGGACGCCTCTTTTCTTAAAAGTTCGCGGGTGTGGCTGCGCTGATTAGTCGCGCCGGCACTTCGAACGGATTGCGAAAACGGTGCGGCTTGGTGCTTTCAAAGTAGTAGCTATCGCCGGCTTCGAGCACAAAAGTTTCAAGGCCGACCACCAGTTCCAGGCGACCTTCTACCAGGATCCCGGTTTCCTCGCCCTCGTGGGTGAGCATCTCTTCGCCGGTATCAGCACCTGGCGGGTAGATCTCGTTGAGGAACGCAATCGCCCGGCTCGGGTGCGCGCGGCCCACCAGTTTCATGGTGACGGCGCCGTCGGAGATATCGATCAGCTCATTGGCTTTATAGACGATCTGGGTCGGTTTTTCCTGGAGGATCTCCTCGGAAAAGAACTCCACCATCGACATGGGAATGCCGCCCAGCACCTTGCGCAAGGAGCTGATGGAGGGGCTGACACTGTTTTTTTCGATCATCGAAATGGTGCTGTTGGTGACGCCCGCGCGCTTGGCTAGCTCACGCTGGGAAAGACCTTTCAGTTTACGGATGGATTGCAGTCGTTCGCCGACGTCCAATGCAGGAGCCTCCTAGGATTCAGGCGTTGTTGTAATTGAGCGTTATCATGGCGACAGCGTTCAGTATTTACAACACTTTGGCCTAAATCCCGGGATCTGCCATTCGTGGGTGCCGCTCAAGCGCCGGAATAGAGCCGTGGCACTCGGCGCAGGTTGCAGAAGATCTGGTACGGAATGGTGTCGGCGGCGGTGGCAACATCACTGGCGAGGATGTTTTTGCCCCACAATTCGACGGTGGAACCGAGCCCGGCCTGGGGCACGTCGGTCAGGTCGACACACAGCATGTCCATCGACACACGGCCCAGCAACTGGCTGCGCTGGCCGGCCACCAGCACCGGGGTGCCGGTGGGTGCGTGGCGCGGGTAGCCGTCGGCGTAGCCCATGGCAACTACCCCGATGCGCATCGGTTTCGGGGTAATGAACCTGGCGCCGTAGCCCACAGGTTCGCCGGCCGGCAGTTCACGTACGCAGATGACTTTCGATTCGAGGGTCATCACCGGCTGCAAACGCGCGGCGATGGCCTGGTCTTCGCCAAACGGCGTGGCGCCGTAGAGCATGATGCCCGGGCGTACCCAGTCACTGGAAACGTTCGGCCAGCCCAGCACCGACGGCGAGTTGCGCAGGCTGACCTGGGCCGACAAGCCCTGGCGCGCCGCTTCAAACACCGCTACTTGCTCTTCGCTGCTGGTGCTGTCCAGCTCATCGGCGCGGGCGAAGTGGCTCATCAGCACGATCTTCGCGACTTTGCCGCTGGCCAGCAGGCGCTGGTAAGCGTCGTGATAATCCTTGGGGTGCAAGCCAACGCGGTGCATGCCCGAATCAAGCTTGAGCCAGACGGTCAGCGGCTTGCTGAGTTGCGCCTGTTCAATCGCGTCCAGCTGCCACAGCGAATGCACCACGCACCAGAAATCATGCTCGATGATCAGCGGCAGCTCGTCGGCTTCGAAAAAACCTTCGAGCAACAGCACCGGCCCGCGAATCCCGGCGGCCCGCAGCTCCAGCGCTTCCTCGATGCAGGCCACGGCAAACCCGTCCGCCTCGGCTTCCAGCGCCTGGGCAACACGCACGGCACCGTGGCCGTAGGCATCCGCCTTGATCACGGCGAGGGCCTTGGCCCCACCCGTGACTTCACGGGCCAGTTGGTAGTTATGGCGCAGGGCTTGGAGGTCGATCAGGGCACGGGCAGGACGCATGGCGGCAGGCTTCTAGGCGGCGGTGGGAAGAAAAAACCGGTACCCGCTGACAACGCAGGCACCGGGAGAGGATTTTTTGCTTACGGCAGAGCGGCCACAACCGACAGCTCCACCAGGATTTCCGGTTCGCAGAGTTTCGCTTCAACCGTGGCACGGGCCGGCGCGACGCCTTTTGGCAGCCACTTGTCCCATACCGCGTTCATCCCGGCGAAATCGGCGTCAATGTCTTTCAGGTAGATGGTCACCGACAGCAGCTTGGTCTTGTCGGTACCGGCCAGGTCCAGCAAACGCTCAATATTGACGAGGGTTTCGCGGGTCTGCTGTTCAATCCCGGCACTCATGTCGTCGCCGACCTGCCCTGCCAGATACACGGTACCGCTGTGAACAACGATCTGGCTCATGCGCTCATTGGTGAGCTGGCGCTGGATTGACATGTTTTGCAGACTCCTGGTGGTTGCCATAACGGGAAATATCGAGGCCTTCGGCACTGATTTGCGGGGTTTTCTTCGCCATCAGGTCGGCCAGCAAACGACCAGAGCCACAGGCCATGGTCCAACCGAGGGTGCCGTGGCCGGTGTTCAGAAACAGGTTTTTGAACGGGGTAGCACCCACGATCGGCGTGCCGTCTGGCGTGGTCGGGCGCAGGCCGGTCCAGAAACTGGCCTGGCTCAAATCACCGCCCTGAGGATAAAGGTCGTTGACGATCATCTCCAGGGTTTCCCGCCGACGCGGGTTCAGCGACAGGTCAAAACCGGCTATCTCAGCCATGCCACCGACGCGGATACGGTTGTCGAAACGGGTGATCGCGACCTTGTAGGTCTCATCGAGAATGGTCGAGGTCGGGGCCATCGCCGGGTTGGTGATCGGCACGGTCATCGAGTAACCCTTGAGCGGGTACACCGGCGCCTTGATTCCCAGCGGCTTGAGCAATTTCGGCGAGTAGCTGCCGAGGGCCAGCACGTAGCGGTCGGCAGTTTCCAGCTTGCCGTCGATCCACACGCCGTTGATCCGGTCACCGGCGTAGTCCAGGCGCTGGATATCTTGCTCGAAGCGGAATTCGACACCCAGTTGCTTGCACATTTCGGCAAGACGGGTGGTAAACATCTGACAGTCGCCGGTCTGGTCGTTCGGCAGGCGCAGGGCACCGGCGAGGATATCGGTGACGCTGGCCAGGGCTGGTTCAACCCGGGCAATGCCGGCGCGGTCCAGCAGCTCGTAAGGCACACCGGACTCTTTCAACACGGCGATGTCCTTGGCAGCACCGTCCAGCTGAGCCTGGGTACGGAACAGTTGGGTAGTCCCCAAAGTGCGCCCTTCGTAGGCGATGCCGGTCTCGGCACGCAGCTCGTCGATGCAATCGCGGCTGTATTCGGACAGGCGCACCATACGCTCCTTGTTCACCGCATAACGGCTGGCGGTGCAGTTGCGCAGCATCTGCGCCATCCACAAGTACTGGTCGATATCGGCGGTGGCCTTGATCGCCAGGGGCGCATGGCGCTCCAACAGCCATTTGATAGCCTTGAGCGGCACACCCGGCGCAGCCCATGGCGAGGCGTAGCCTGGCGAGATCTGCCCGGCGTTGGCGAAACTGGTCTCCATGGCCACAGCCGGCTGACGGTCGACCACGACCACTTCAAAACCAGCTCGTGCCAAATAGTAGGCACTGGCCACGCCAATGACACCGCTACCCAAGACCAGAACGCGCATTTTTATTCCCTCATCACGGCTTGACCGCTGACGTTTGTTGTTCAGCACAAAGATGTGGGCAGTATAAAAAGCAATCACCAGTGCATTTCACTATATAACTGCCTATATTTGGCGACAATTCTCGGCAAAAACCCTTTTCACGGAGGAGCATCCCCTATGCGGACCAACACTCAGACCAAGCGGGAGCTGGACAAGATCGACCGCAACATCCTGCGCATCCTGCAGGCCGACGGGCGAATTTCGTTTACTGAACTGGGGGAAAAGGTCGGGCTGTCGACCACGCCGTGCACCGAGCGGGTCCGGCGCCTGGAGCGCGAAGGGATCATCATGGGCTACAACGCCCGGCTCAACCCGCAGCATTTGAAGGGTAGCCTGCTGGTGTTTGTCGAGATCAGCCTCGACTACAAGTCCGGCGACACCTTTGAAGAATTCCGACGCGCCGTGCTGAAACTGCCCCACGTGCTGGAGTGCCACCTGGTGTCGGGGGATTTCGACTATCTGGTGAAGGCGCGCATTTCGGAGATGGCGTCGTACCGCAAATTGCTCGGCGATATCCTGCTCAAGCTGCCCCACGTACGGGAGTCCAAGAGCTATATCGTGATGGAAGAGGTGAAAGAGAGCCTGAACCTGCCGATCCCGGATTAAGACAGCACCACAGGCCAATGTGGGAGCGGGGACATCCGCTAGACCAATACCTGACGCGTCGACGCCATGTACGCATGAATCTGCTTTTCCACCCGTGGGTGGATCAGCTCCACCGGGCGGCGGTCGTTGGGGCATGGCAAGGTCGGCGTGGTGCCGAACAAGCGGCAAATCAGCGGGCGCTCGTCGTACACGGTGCAGCCATTGGGGCCAAGGTGCACGCAGTTGAGTTCGTCCATCGCCGCTTCCTGCTCGGCAGCGGTCTTGCGCGGCAGGCGCGACATTTCCTCGGTGGACGTGGTCACCGGCCCACAGCAGTCGTGGCAACCCGGGACACACTCGAACGAGGGAATCTGCCGGCGCAGCGCGTTGACTTTCTGACTGTTGCAACTCATCGACACAGGGACCGAACGGCGAATAGGCGTGGATTCTGCCCTAAAAGCCCCCGGTGAGACAGCTTCGCCCGACCGCTGTATCCTGCGTCAAATTTTCCAAACAGGGATGCTCCCCATGACCGCCAGCGCCCGGCACGCCAATTCCTACTACGCCGCCAGCAGTTTCCCGCAGCCTGATTATCCGGTGCTGACAGGTGAAATCGTGGCCGATGTGTGCGTGGTCGGCGGCGGCTTTTCGGGGCTCAACACCGCTCTGGAACTGGCCGAACGGGGTTTCAGCGTGGTCCTGCTGGAAGCCCGCAAGATTGCCTGGGGCGCCAGCGGGCGTAATGGCGGGCAACTGATTCGTGGCGTCGGTCATGGCCTGGATCAGTTCACCAACGTCATCGGCACCGAGGGCGTGCGCCAGATGAAATTGATGGGCCTGGAAGCCGTGGAAATCGTGCGCCAGCGGGTCGAACGTTCGCAGATCGCCTGCGACCTGACCTGGGGCTACTGCGACCTGGCCAACAAACCCCGCGACCTGGAACACCTGGCCGCCGACGCCGAAGAGCTGCAAGGCCTTGGCTATCGCCATGAAGTGCGCCTGCTGCAAGCCAGCGAGATGCGCAATGTGATCGGCTCCAACCGCTATGTTGGCGGCATGATCGACATGGGCTCCGGCCACCTGCACCCGCTGAACCTGGCTCTCGGCGAGGCAGCCGCTGCACAGCAGTTGGGCGTCCAGTTGTTCGAGCATTCCGAGGCGGTGCGGATCGATTACGGCCCGGAGGTCAACGTTCACACCGCCCAGGGCAATGTGCGCGCCAAGACCCTGGTGCTGGGCTGCAATGCTTATTTGAACGGCCTCAACCCGCATCTGAGCGGCAAGGTGCTGCCCGCCGGCAGCTACATCATCGCCACCGAGCCCTTGAGCGAAGCCCAGGCAGCCGAGTTGCTGCCGCAAAACATGGCGGTGTGTGACCAGCGGGTGACGGTGGATTACTTCCGGCTGTCAGCCGACCGACGCTTGCTGTTCGGCGGTGCCTGCCATTACTCCGGACGGGATCCGAAGGACATCGGTGCCTATATGCGTCCGAAAATGCTGCAGGTGTTCCCACAACTGGCCAACGTGAAAATCGACTACCAGTGGGGCGGGATGATCGGCATTGGCGCCAACCGCCTGCCGCAGATTGGCCGACTGGCCGACCAGCCCAATGTGTATTTCGCCCAGGCCTATGCCGGCCATGGCCTCAACGCCACCCACCTGGCAGGCAAGCTGTTGGGCGAAGCCATCAGCGGCCAGCAAAGCGGGCGCTTTGATCTGTTTGCCAAGGTGCCGCACATCACTTTCCCGGGCGGCAAGCATTTGCGCTCGCCGCTGCTGGCGCTGGGAATGCTCTGGCACCGATTGAAAGAACTGGTCTGAATCAGCCGCGCCAGAAGGGCTTCAAGCCTTCCCGGCGCGCCTGCTCGGCACTCAGGCCCACGTCTCGCAGTTGCTCGGGGGTCAGCTCCAGCAAGGTTTTGCGCGTATGCATGCGGTGCCAGAACAACGCCCATGAACTGAGTGTGGGGACCTTGGTACGCGCCGCCATGCGCCGCTCCTGCCCGGCTTCCAGTTCCTGACTGTGTAACGCCAACCGCACATCGCTCATACCGCTCATTTTCTGCCCCTCATTAACGTGTTGCCATGAGTACGTAGGATGAGCCGGCGCGTAAAACCATGACAGATTCAACCACCCTGTATTAAATCCATACAGATACTGCCTATCCGCCGCTGAATCCTGTATTTTCGGCCTATCTGTACTGGTAACCGGGAAGCACCGCCATGACCCTATACGTCAACCTCGCCGAACTGTTGGGCACGCGCATCGAGCAGGGCTTCTATCGCCCGGGCGACAGATTGCCGTCAGTTCGGGCCTTGAGTGTGGAGCATGGGGTCAGCCTGAGCACCGTGCAGCAGGCCTACCGCTTACTGGAAGACAACGGACTGGCGATGCCCAAACCCAAATCCGGCTACTTCGTACCGGTGGGCCGCGACTTGCCGGCATTGCCCGCCGTAGGCCGCCCGGCCCAGCGCCCGGTGGAAATTTCCCAGTGGGACCAAGTGCTGGAGCTGATCCGCGCGGTGCCACGCAAAGACGCCATACAGTTGGGCCGGGGCATGCCGGATGTATTGTCGCCGACCATGAAACCCCTGCTACGCAGCCTCGCCCGGATCAGTCGGCGCCAGGACATGCCGGGGCTGTATTACGACACTATCCACGGCAACCTGGACCTGCGTGAACAGATTGCCCGCCTGATGCTCGATTCAGGCTGCCAACTGACGCCCCAGGACCTGGTGATCACCACCGGCTGCCACGAGGCCCTGTCCGCCAGCATCCACGCCATTTGCGAGCCCGGCGACATCGTTGCCGTCGACTCGCCAAGCTTCCACGGCGCCATGCAAACCCTGAAGGGCCTGGGCATGAAAGCCCTGGAAATCCCCACCGACCCACTCACCGGTATCAGCCTGGAAGCGCTGGAACTGGCACTGGAACAATGGCCGATCAAAGTCATACAGTTGACCCCCAACTGCAACAACCCACTGGGCTACATCATGCCGGAGTCGCGCAAACGCGCACTGCTGACCCTGGCCCAGCGCTTTGACGTGGCGATCATCGAAGACGACGTGTATGGCGAACTGGCCTACAGCTACCCGCGGCCACGCACCATCAAGTCCTTCGACGAAGATGGCCGCGTCGTACTGTGCAGCTCTTTCTCGAAGACCCTCGCACCCGGCCTGCGGATTGGCTGGGTCGCACCCGGTCGCTATCTGGAGCGTGTGCTGCACATGAAATACATCAGCACCGGCTCCACCGCGACCCAGCCGCAGATCGCGATTGCCGAGTTTCTGAAAGGTGGGCATTTCGAGCCACATTTGCGGCGGATGCGCACGCAATACCAGCGCAATCGCGACCTGATGCTCGATTGGGTCAGCCGCTATTTCCCGGCAGGCACCCGCGCCAGCCGCCCCCAGGGCAGTTTCATGCTGTGGGTGGAACTGCCGGAAGGCTTCGATACCCTGAAACTCAACCGGCTGCTGGTGGATGAAGGTGTACAGATTGCCGTGGGAAGTATCTTTTCCGCCTCCGGCAAGTACAGGAACTGCCTGCGCATGAACTACGCTGCCAAACCAACGCCGCAGATTGAAGAGGCTGTACGCAAGGTCGGCGCGACCGCCATCCGGTTGCTGGCCGAAGCGATGGACTGACCTTTTACGGGAAATAGCCGTCATATGCCGACAATCGCCCTGATTCGGAACCCATGTCATTGATGACCCACCGGCTATTACCGTTTTTCCTGCTGGGCATCCTGGCCCTGGGCGGCTGCGCCACCATCGACGCGCCACGCACACCCAGCGAGGCGCTGCCGGCCAGCGAATCTTCCTTCGGCCGCTCGATCCAGGCCCAGGCCGCTCCCTACAAAGGCCGCTCCGGGTTCCGCCTGCTGCCCAACAGCAGCGAAGCCTTCATGGCCCGCGCCGAACTGATCCGCAACGCCCAGACCAGCCTCGACTTGCAGTACTACATCGTCCACGACGGCATCAGCACCCGCATGCTCGTGGATGAACTGCTCAAGGCCGCCGACCGTGGCGTGCGCGTGCGCATCCTGCTGGACGACACCACGAGCGACGGCCTGGACCAGATCATCGCCACCCTCGCCGCCCACCCGCAGATCCAGATTCGCCTGTTCAACCCGCTGCACCTGGGCCGCAGCACCGGCGTGACGCGGGCCATGGCGCGGCTGTTCGACCTGTCGCTGCAACACCGGCGCATGCACAACAAGCTGTGGCTGGCAGACAACAGCGTGGCCATCGTTGGCGGGCGCAACCTGGGGGATGAGTATTTCGACGCCGAGCCCAACCTCAACTTCACCGATATCGACATGCTCAGCGTGGGCCCGGTGGCCGAGCAACTGGGCCACAGTTTCGATCAGTACTGGAACAGTGCCCTGAGCAAACCCATTGGTGACTTCGTCAGCAGCGCTTCCAAAGGCGACCTGGCCAGTGCCCGCGTACGCCTGGAAGATTCCCTTGCCGAGTCTCGCCAACAAAACCATGCCCTGTACAACCGCCTGCGCACCTACAAGACCCAGCCGCGCATGGACATCTGGCGTCGCGAGCTGATCTGGGCCTGGAACCAGGCGCTGTGGGATGCGCCGAGCAAGGTGCTGGCCAAGGCCGATCCGGATCCACGGCTGCTGCTGACCACCCAACTGGCGCCGGAGTTGGAAGGTGTCAGCCATGAGCTGATGATGATTTCGGCTTACTTCGTGCCCGGGCGGCCCGGGCTGGTGTACCTGACCGGTCGCGCGGACGCCGGCGTATCGGTAAGCCTGCTGACCAATTCCCTGGAAGCCACCGACGTACCGGCCGTGCACGGCGGTTATGCGCCCTATCGCAAGGCGCTGCTGGAACACGGGGTGAAGCTATACGAGTTGCGCCGCCAGCCGGGAGACGGTGGCGGCAGCGGCCCTCATCTGTTCCGCAAAGGTACATTCCACGGTTCGGATTCCAGCCTGCACAGCAAGGCGATCATCTTTGATCGGGAGAAATCCTTCATCGGCTCATTCAACTTCGACCCGCGCTCGGTGCTGTGGAACACCGAAGTCGGGGTGCTGGTGGACAGTCCCGAACTGGCGGAACACGTGCGCAACCTGGCACTGGAGGGCATGGCGCCCCCGTTGAGCTACCAGGCAAAGCTGCAGGATGGTCAGGTGGTATGGGTGACCGAAGACAACGGCCAACTGCACACCCTGACCCGCGAACCCGGCAGTTGGTGGCGCCGGTTCAATGCCTGGTTTGCTACATCCGTCGGGCTGGAACGCATGCTTTAAGAACAGCGACGGGACCTGTGGGAGCTGGCTTGCCTGCGATGGCGGAGTGTCAGTTTACGTATCCGGTGCTGACACTCCGCCATCGCGGGCAAGCCCGGCTCCCACAGGTGATCGCATTTCAAGTTCAGGCGGGTTGTGCGGCGCCGAACGCACCTTGGCGCAGCAACAGGATCACCAACCCCAACGCCCCCGCCGCCATCAACAACGGCAACGCATGCCCGCTGATCCACTGGCTGCCGGCACCGGCCACCAGCGGGCCGATCAGGCAGCCAATGCCCCACAGCTGCGCGATATGCGCATTGGCGCGCACCAGTGCGTCGTCGCGGTAGCGCTCGCCAATCAGGATCAGCGACAGGGTGAATAACCCGCCGGCGCTGGCCCCGAACAGCACCCACACCGGCCAGATCATCAGCGTATCGAGCAACAGCGGAATCGCCAGGCTCGTCACCAGCAGCATCAGCGCGCAGCCGAGAAACAGCGTGCGCCGAGGCAGGTAGTCCGCCAGCGCGCCAATCGGCAGTTGCAGCAACGCATCACCGACCACCACCGTGCTGACCATCGCCAGAGCAATCTCGGCGGTGAAACCCTGTTGCAGGCAATACACCGGCAACAACGTAAGAATCATCGCCTCGAATGCGGCGAACAACGCCACCGCCCAGGCAATCGCCGGCAAGCCCTGGCAGAAGCGCAGCAGGTCGCCAAAGGTCACGCTGAAAGACTCGGCAGTCGGCGCACCGGAACGGCCCAGCAGCAGGATCGGCGAGCACGTCAGCAGACCGACACCCACCCAGAAGCCAATATCGTTGTCCGTACCCAGCGCGCCCAGCAGCAACGGGCCCGACAGCTGGCTCAAGGCATAGCTGCAGCCATACAGCGCCACCAGACGGCCGCGCCAGCGTTCGATCACCAGTTGGTTGATCCAGCTTTCGCCGAGGATAAACACGATGGTCAGGATCACCCCGATCATCAGCCGCAACACCAGCCATACCGGGTAGCTGGGCAATACCGCCAGCAAGCCGATGGAAATCGCCCCCGCCCACAGGCACAGGCGCATCAGGTTCGCCGTGCCCAGGCGCGAGGCCAGGCCGCTGGAGACCTTGGCACCCAGCAGCACACCGAAGGCCGGCATCGCCGCCATGACTCCGATGGCGAAGCTGCCATAGCCCCAGCTTTCCAGGCGCAGGGACACCAGCGGCATGCTCACGCCCAAGGCCAGGCCCACGCTCAAGACCGACGCCAACACGGCGAAATAGGTCGCCCAACGCATTTCCACGCTCCTGTGGATGATTTGGAGATCACACAAAACAGTGTGGGAGCGGGCTTGCTCGCGAATGCGGTGTACCAGTCAATACATCAGCGACTGTGATACCTCATTCGCGAGCAAGCCCGCTCCCACATTTTTTACAGCGGTGTTCCTGGAGGCTTACAACTTGATCCAGGTCGCCTTCAGCTCGGTGTACTTGTCGAACGCGTGCAGCGACTTGTCGCGGCCGTTACCCGACTGCTTGAAACCACCGAACGGTGCGGTCATGTCGCCGCCATCGTACTGGTTGACCCATACGCTGCCGGCACGCAGGGCCTTGGCAGTCAGGTGCGCCTTGGAGATGTTCGACGTCCACACCGCAGCGGCCAGGCCGTATTGGGTGTCGTTGGCGATCGCAATGGCTTCTTCCACGCTGTCGAAGGCAATCACCGACAGCACCGGGCCGAAGATTTCTTCCTGGGCGATCTTCATGGCGTTGGTCACGCCGTCGAAAATCGTCGGCTCGACATAGGTGCCACCGCTTTCCTGCAGCGTGCGCTTGCCGCCGGCCACCAGCTTGGCGCCATCGGCATGCCCGGCTTCGATGTACGACAGCACGGTGTTCATCTGCTGGGTATCCACCAGCGCACCGACCGTGGTGGCCGGGTCGAGCGGGTTGCCCGGCTTCCAGGCCTTGAGGGCCTCGATCACCAGCGGCAGGAATTTATCCTTGATCGAACGCTCCACCAGCAGGCGCGAACCGGCGGTGCACACTTCGCCCTGGTTGAAGGCGATGGCGCCGGCCGCGGATTCGGCGGCGGCTTGCAGGTCCGGGGCATCGGCAAACACGATGTTCGGGCTCTTGCCGCCAGCTTCCAGCCAGACGCGCTTCATGTTCGACTCGCCGGAGCGAATCAGCAGTTGCTTGGCGATCTTGGTGGAACCGGTGAACACCAGGGTGTCGACGTCCATGTGCAGCGCCAGGGCGTTGCCCACGGTATGGCCATAACCCGGCAGCACGTTGAACACGCCTTTCGGGATGCCGGCCTCAACCGCGAGGGCAGCGATGCGGATGGCAGTCAGCGGTGATTTTTCAGACGGCTTGAGGATCACCGAGTTACCGGTGGACAACGCCGGCCCGAGTTTCCAGCAGGCCATCATCAGCGGGAAGTTCCACGGCACGATGGCCGCGACAACGCCGACGGGCTCACGGGTCACCAGGCCCAGCTGGTCGTGAGGGGTGGCTGCGACTTCATCGTAGATCTTGTCGATGGCCTCGCCGCTCCAGCTCAGCGCTTGCGCCGCGCCTGGGACGTCGATGTTCAGGGAGTCGCTGATCGGCTTGCCCATGTCCAGGGTTTCAAGCAGTGCCAGCTCTTCGGCGTTGGCCTTGAGCAGGCCGGCGAAACGGATCATGGTGGCTTTGCGCTTGGCTGGCGCCAGGCGCGACCAGGCACCGGAATTGAACGTGGCACGGGCGTTTTCTACGGCACGCTGGGCGTCGGCGACGTCACAGCTGGCAACGGTTGCCAGCAGGCGGCCATCGACTGGGCTCAGGCATTCGAACGTGTCGCCGGAAACGGCGGCGGTGTATTCGCCATTGATGTAGGCGCGGCCTTCGATCTTCAGATCCTTGGCGCGTTGTTCCCAGTCGGCACGGGTCAGGGTGGTCATGCGAGTGTCCTCCTCTTATTGAATACAAGGGCCGGGCGATGTACCCAGGCACCTTCGAAGAATTCTTGCCCGGCCAGCCAGCTGTTCGGCTCAAGGCAGCTGCCACCCTAAACCAGCGGCGATGGATGTTTCAATATATTTGACATAACGGCAGCAAACGCCCTTGCGATGTTCATTTTAATAAACATAGACTTTGAGCTCTCCAACCGCAGGCCAGACGGGACACGCCCATGAACATCCAGAATATCGTCGACTTCAGCCAGGCCAGGACCGAGCCAGATCGCTACCGTCCGGCTGCGGAGAAAATCCTCAAGGGCGACCCGGAGCAAACCGTCTACAACCACTACAACAGTCCGTGCGGCCAGATGAGCGCCGGGGTCTGGGAAGGTGAAGTCGGACAGTGGAAGGTCAACTACACCGAGCATGAGTATTGCGAGATCGTGCAGGGTGTTTCGGTGTTGCGCGATGCCGACGGCAACGCCAAGACCTTGCGGGCCGGTGATCGCTTCGTCATTCCGGCCGGCTTCAGCGGCACCTGGGAAGTGCTGGAACCCTGCCGCAAGATCTACGTGGTGTTCGAAGAAAAGGCCTGATCATTTAACAGGCACAAAAAAAAGCCCGCATCGTGAGATACGGGCTTTTTTTCACAAGAAAGAAAACCAATTACTTGATTTTGCCTTCTTTGTAGATCACGTGCTTGCGAACGCGCGGGTCGAACATTTTCTTTTCGAGCTTGTCCGGGGTAGTACGCTTGTTCTTGTCGGTAGTGTAGAAGTGACCAGTACCGGCGCTAGAGATCATTCGAATCAATTCACGCATGATTTAGCTCCTTAGATTTTGCCGTCGCGGCGCAGTTCGGCCAGCACGACAGTGATGCCGCGCTTGTCGATAACACGCATGCCTTTGGCAGATACGCGCAGACGAACAAAACGTTTCTCTTCTTCAACCCAAAAGCGGTGATGCTGCAGGTTTGGCAGGAAACGACGACGGGTTTTGTTGTTTGCGTGGGAAATGTTATTCCCAGTCACCGGACCCTTACCGGTAACTTGACAGACTCTCGACATGCCTCAGCCCTCTAAAACCACATGCCCAACCCGGCATGGGTTGGCCGCTTAATCTCTCAGTCATTTGGCGCCAGGCGCCGCGTTTCTTTAGGGTCTTACCGGCTACACCTACTAGCGAAGGAACCGGGCCCCTAGAAAAGAGCGCTGCTTTATACCAGAAAGACCCCAGTGCAACAACAGGCCGTGTACTTTTATACGCGTAAATCCAGGCCATGGACGCCTGAACCGTTGCCAGGGTGGGCCGCTATAGAAGCTAACCGCTCGTCGCACAGAATGATTTACAGCGCCCGCGCGCACTGCAAAGTGCTCGGCAAAACGACCTGAGGCGCCATCAAAACAGTATTTGCGGCAAAAGCACAGGCAAAAATGGGCTAGTCATTTGTCAATCAGCCCACTACGGTAGGACTTTTCCAGACTGCACTCGCAGATGGGCCTTCGATCTGCAAAGGAAACCGAATATGCGCCTCGCTGCCCTACCGCTATTGCTAGCCCCTCTTTTTATTGCTGCACACGCCCAGGCGGCCACTACCCTGAGCGTCTGCACCGAAGCCAGCCCCGAAGGCTTCGACGTGGTGCAATACAACTCGCTGACCACCACCAACGCCTCGGCAGACGTATTGATGAACCGCCTGGTGGACTTCGACGCCACCAGCGGCAAGCTGGTCCCGAGCCTCGCGGACAGCTGGGAAGTGTCGCCGGACGGCCTCACCTACACCTTCAAGCTGCACCCGGACGTTAAATTCCACCGTACCGACTACTTCACGCCGAGCCGCAGCCTGACCGCCGAAGACGTGCGCTTCAGCTTCGAGCGCATGCTCGACCCGGCCAACCCCTGGCACAAGATCGCCCAGAGCGGCTTCCCCCACGCCCAGTCGCTGCAGTTGCCCACGCTGATCAAGAAGATCGACGCCCTCGACCCGCTGACCGTGCGCTTCACCCTGGACCACGCCGATTCGACCTTCCTCGCCGCCTTGAGCATGGGCTTTGCCTCGATCTACCCGGCGGAATATGCCGACAAACTGCTCAAGGCCGGCACCCCGGAGAAGCTCAACAGCCAGCCTATCGGCACCGGGCCGTTCATTTTCGGGCGCTTCCAGAAGGACGCGACGATTCGCTACAAGGCCAACCCGGATTACTTCGCCGGCAAGCCTGCGGTAGATAACCTGATCTTTGCGATCACCCCGGACGCCAACGTGCGCCTGCAGAGACTGCGTCGCGACGAGTGCCAGATCGCCTTGTCGCCCAAGCCCCTGGATATTGATGCCGCCCAGAAAGACGCCGACCTGAAGATCGAGAAAACCGCGGCCTTCATGACCGCGTTTGTCGCCATCAACAGCCAGCATCCGCCACTGGACAAGCCGGAAGTTCGCCAGGCGATCAACCTGGCCTTCGACAAGGCCAGCTATCTGAAGGCCGTATTCGAAGGCACCGCCGAAGCCGCCAACGGCCCTTACCCACCCAATACCTGGAGCTATGCCAAGGACCTGCCGGGCTATCCGCAGGACATTGCCAAGGCCAAGCAACTGCTGGATCGCGCCGGGCTCAAGGATGGCTTCAAGACCACGATCTGGACCCGGCCGTCGGGCAGCCTGCTGAACCCCAACCCCAGCCTGGGCGCACAACTGCTGCAGGCGGACCTGGCCAAGGTCGGCATCCAGGCTGAAATCCGTGTGATCGAGTGGGGCGAACTGATCCGCCGCGCCAAGGCCGGCGAGCACGACTTGCTGTTCATGGGCTGGGCCGGTGACAACGGCGACCCGGATAACTTCCTGACGCCGCAGTTCTCCTGCGCGGCCGTGAAGTCCGGCACCAACTTCGCCCGCTACTGCGACCCGGCGCTGGACAAGCTGATCAGCGCCGGCAAGACCACCAGCGAACAAGGCGTGCGCAGCAAGCTGTACCAGCAGGCCCAGGCGCAGATCCAGCAACAGGCGCTCTGGCTGCCACTGGCGCACCCGACCGCGCTTGCGCTGACCCGCAAGAATGTCGAGGGGTATCAGGTGAGCCCGTTCGGGCGCCAGGATTACTCCAAGGTCAGCGTCAAGCCCTGACCCCTGCCAGGGGCTGGCATGCCAGCCCCTACATCCACCCAAATTCCGCCATCGACAGCGGGTCACCCTCCCCCACAATGATGTGGTCCAGCACACGCACGTCCACCATCTCCAGCGCCTTTTGCAGCACCTTGGTCAATTTTCGATCAGCGATGCTGGGCTCGGGGCTGCCGGAAGGATGGTTGTGGCACAGGATCAGCGCCGCGGCGTTGTAGTCCAGCGCGCGCTTCACCACTTGTCGCGGGTAGACGATGGCGTTGTCGATGGTGCCTTGAAACAGCTTTTCGAAACCCAGCACTCGATGCTTGGCGTCGAGAAACAGGCAGCCGAATATCTCGTGAGGCTCGTGGCGCAGCAGTGCCTTGAGGTAGTCGCGCACGGCCTCCGGGCTTTCCAGCACCGAATCGTTGCGCAGGCGTTCAGCCAAATGGCGGCGCGCCATCTCCAGTACGGCTTGAAGCTGGGCGAACTTCGCCGGCCCCAACCCCAAATGCTGGCTGAACACCGGCTGCCTCGCCTCCATCAGCGCCCGCAGGCTGCCAAATTGCGCCAGCAGATGGCGCGCCAGGTCCACGGCACTTTTGCCTGACACCCCGGTGCGCAGGAAAATCGCCAGCAATTCCGCGTCGGAAAGGTTCTCCGCTCCCAGCTCCAACAGCTTCTCCCGCGGACGCTCTGCCGCAGGCCAATCGCGAATACTCATGGCACCTCCGTGTGCATGTGCGCCGCTGTTGCATGGCGGACGCTGTGGTATCTTAGGCCATCTTTTTGCGTGCGATTTCACCTGGGGAGGGGGCATCGCAACGCCATCACTGAACTGGAAAGGCAAGCCAATGCAGCGTCTGTATCGGAAACGCATCGTTCTCGGCGTCGGCGGCGGCATTGCCGCCTACAAGAGCGCAGAGCTGGTTCGCAGGCTTCTCGACCAAGGCGCCGAAGTGCGCGTGGTCATGACCCGTGGCGGCAGTGAATTCATCACCCCGTTGACCATGCAGGCCTTGTCCGGCCACCCGGTTCACCTCGACCTGCTGGACCCTGCGGCCGAAGCCGCCATGGGCCACATCGAGCTGGCCAAGTGGGCCGACCTGGTGCTGATCGCCCCGGCCACCGCCGACCTGATCGCCCGCCTGGCCCAAGGCATTGCCGACGACCTGCTGACCACCCTGGTACTGGCCACCGACGCCACCGTCGCGATCGCCCCGGCCATGAACCAGGCCATGTGGCGCGACCCGGCCACCCAGGCCAACACCCAACTCCTGCAAAGCCGCGGCCTCAAGGTTTTCGGCCCGGCCTCCGGCAGCCAGGCCTGCGGCGACGTGGGCATGGGCCGCATGCTCGAAGCCACCGACCTGGCCCACTGCGCCGCCGACTGCTTCCAGCACCTGGCCCTGACCGGCAAGCACGTGCTGATCACCGCCGGCCCGACCCAGGAAAACATCGACCCGGTGCGCTACATCACCAACCATAGCTCAGGAAAAATGGGCTTTGCCCTGGCGGAAGCGGCGGTCGAGGCAGGCGCCCGTGTGACGTTGATCACCGGCCCGGTGCATCTGCCGACCCCGGATCGCGTCACCCGAATCGACGTAGTCAGCGCCCGCGACATGCTGGCGGCCTGTGAAGCGGCGATTCCCTGCGACCTGTTCATCGCTTCGGCTGCGGTAGCGGACTACCGCCCCGAGGTGGTTGCGCCGCAGAAACTCAAGAAAGACCCTACAAGCGGCGACGGCCTGCTCCTGCAAATGGTCCGTAACCCGGACATCCTGGCGACCATCGCCACCCGTGAGGACCGCCCGTTCAGCGTCGGTTTTGCCGCCGAAACCGAGCATTTGCTGGACTATGCCGCACGCAAATTGAAAGACAAAAACCTCGACCTGATTGTCGCCAACGATGTCGCCAACCCGAGCATCGGCTTCAACAGTGAGGAAAATGCCATCAGCGTGATCGACCGCGAGTTGCACGCTACCGTTTTCGCCCAGACCAGCAAGGGCAAGATTGCCCGCCAACTGATCTCTTTTATCGCCCAACGGCTGAACCAGGTTTAATTTCCATGCACGCTTTGCAAGCCAAGATCCTCGACCCCCGCATCGGCAACGAATTCCCGCTGCCGGCCTACGCCACACCAGGCTCCGCCGGCCTCGACCTGCGCGCCATGCTCAAGCAGGACACCGTGCTTGAGCCAGGCCAGACCATTCTGATTCCGACCGGCCTGTCGATCTACGTGGGCGACCCCGGCCTGGCGGCGCTGATCCTGCCGCGCTCCGGCCTGGGCCACAAACACGGCATCGTCCTCGGCAACCTGGTGGGGCTGATCGACTCGGACTACCAGGGCGAGTTGATGGTGTCCTGCTGGAACCGTGGCCAGACCGCGTTCAATATCGCCGTCGGCGAGCGCATTGCCCAACTCGTGCTGGTACCGGTGGTGCAGGCGCACTTCGAGCTGGTCGAAGAGTTCGACGAAACACAACGCGGCGCAGGTGGCTTCGGGCATTCCGGCAGCCACTGACTAAGCTGAATTGACTTAGCCGAACAAGCCGGGTGCCTCACCCGGCCTGATGCCAACGCATGGCCTTTCAGGATGAAGAATGCGCGGAACTTACCAGCAAGGTTTCCCCAGTGAAATCAGGGCATTAAGCGGGCAAAAGGGCGGAGCTTCGGCGCCGATGGCACTTTTGCACCACGAACTCTATGCCAAAAACGCCGTCTTACCCTTCAGTTTGAGCCTGCCGGTCAGCACCCTTGAGGCCAGCCCAGCCCCTTATCGATGGAGTTCCCCCCCGCAATGAGCAACCCAGCCCGAGTCGCCCCGACATTTCCCGACAGCATTTTCCGCGCCTATGACATTCGTGGCGTGGTCCCCAAGACCCTGACCGCCGAGACCGCCTACTGGATCGGCCGCGCCATTGGCTCCCAGAGCCTGGCACAGGGCGAGCCCAACGTTTCCGTAGGCCGTGATGGCCGCCTGTCCGGCCCCGAGCTGGTCGAGCAACTGATCCAGGGCCTGGCCGACAGCGGTTGCCACGTCAGCGACGTGGGCCTGGTGCCGACGCCTGCGCTGTACTACGCAGCCAACGTACTGGCCGGCAAGTCGGGCGTGATGCTCACCGGCAGCCATAACCCGTCGGACTACAACGGCTTCAAGATCGTCATCGCTGGCGATACCCTCGCCAACGAACAGATCCAGGCCCTGCACACCCGCCTGAAGACCAACGACCTGACCAGCGGCGAAGGCAGCGTCACCAAAGTCGACATCCTGCAGCGCTACTCTGACCAAATCACCGGCGACGTCAAACTCGCGCGCCGCCTCAAAGTGGTGGTGGACTGCGGCAATGGCGCGGCCGGCGTGATCGCCCCGCAACTGCTCGAAGCCCTGAACTGCGAAGTGATCCCGCTGTTCTGTGACGTCGACGGCAACTTCCCGAACCATCACCCGGATCCAGGCAAGCCCGAGAACCTGGTGGACCTGATCGCCAAGGTCAAGGAGACCGGGGCTGACGTCGGCCTGGCCTTCGACGGTGACGGCGACCGCGTTGGCGTGGTGACGGACACCGGCGAAAACGTGTTTGCGGACCGCCTGCTGATGCTGTTTGCCCGCGACGTGGTTGCGCGCAACCCAGGTGCCGAAATTATCTTCGACGTGAAGTGCACCCGCCGCCTCACACCGCTGATCAAGGAATACGGCGGTCGCCCGCTAATGTGGAAGACCGGCCACTCGTTGATCAAAAAGAAAATGAAAGAAACCGGCGCGCTGTTGGCCGGCGAAATGAGCGGCCATGTGTTCTTCAAGGAGCGCTGGTTCGGCTTTGACGACGGCATTTACAGCGCCGCTCGTCTGCTGGAGATCCTCAGCAAGGAAAAATCGACCGCGCAGGAGCTGTTCCAGACCTTCCCGAATGATATTTCTACGCCAGAGATCAATATCCATGTGACCGAGGAGAGCAAATTCAGCATCATTGACGCACTGCACGATGCGCAATGGGGCGAAGGCGCCGACCTGACCAGCATTGATGGTGTGCGAGTCGATTACGCCAAAGGCTGGGGCCTGGTTCGCGCATCCAACACCACACCGGTGCTGGTGCTGCGTTTCGAGGCGGATACCGAGGCTGAGTTGCAGCGCATCAAGGACGTGTTCCACGCCCAGTTGAAACGTGTTGCCCCTGATCTCCAATTACCGTTCTGATTTTTTACCGGAGCCCTGAATGACCCTCGAACGCGAAGCCGCCGCCAATACCGCCAAGGTCCTTTCCGAAGCGTTGCCTTACATTCGACGCTACGTCGGCAAGACGCTGGTGATCAAGTACGGCGGCAATGCCATGGAAAGCGACGAGCTGAAAACCGGCTTTGCCCGCGACATCGTGTTGATGAAAGCCGTCGGGATCAACCCGGTGGTGGTGCACGGTGGCGGCCCGCAAATCGGTGACCTGCTCAAGCGCCTGTCCATCGAGAGTCACTTCATCGACGGCATGCGTGTAACCGACGCCCAGACCATGGACGTGGTGGAGATGGTCCTGGGCGGCCAGGTGAACAAAGACATCGTCAACCTGATCAACCGCCACGGCGGCAGCGCCATCGGCCTGACCGGCAAGGACGCCGAACTGATCCGGGCGAAGAAGCTCACCGTGACCCGCAAGACCCCGGAGATGACCCAGCCGGAAATCATCGACATCGGCCAGGTGGGCGAAGTGATCGGCATCAACACCGACCTGCTGAACCTGCTGGTGAAAGGCGATTTCATTCCGGTGATCGCGCCGATCGGTGTCGGTGCCAACGGTGAGTCCTACAACATCAACGCCGACCTCGTGGCCGGCAAGGTGGCCGAGGCGCTGAAGGCCGAGAAGCTGATGCTGCTCACCAACATCGCCGGCTTGATGGACAAGGAAGGCAAGGTCTTGACCGGCCTGACGACCCAGCAAGTGGACGACCTGATCGCCGACGGCACCATCTACGGCGGCATGCTGCCGAAGATCCGCTGCGCGCTGGAAGCGGTGCAAGGCGGCGTTGGCAGCTCGTTGATCCTGGATGGCCGGGTGCCGAATGCGATCCTGCTGGAAATCTTCACCGATACCGGTGTGGGTACCCTGATCAGCAACCGCAAGCGCCCCTAAGCGCTGGTAAACAAAAAGGCCCCGTTCAATTCGATTGAACGGGGCCTTTTCTATGTACTCGGTCTAAAAATGTGGGAGCGGGCTTGCTCGCGAAAGCGGCGGGTCAGTCGACACATATATCAACTGACAAGCCGTATTCGCGAGCAAGCCCGCTCCCACATGGATCTTCTAAACGCCGAACTGCTCGCGATAAGCCTTGACCGCCGGCAAATGCTGCTTGAGCTGCGGGTCATCTTCCAGGAACTGCAACACCTGGTTCAGGGACACGATGCTCACCACCGGAATCGCGAAATCACGTTCCACTTCCTGGATCGCCGACAATTCACCGTTGCCGCGCTCCTGGCGGTTCAGCGCGATCAACACGCCGGCCGCCTTGGCGCCGTCCTGTGAAGCGATGATCTGCATCACTTCGCGAATCGCCGTACCGGCAGTGATCACGTCGTCGATGATCAGCACGTCGCCCTTGAGCGGCGCACCCACCAGGCTGCCGCCTTCGCCGTGGGCCTTGGCTTCCTTGCGGTTGAAGCACCAAGGCAGATCCAGCTCGTGATGTTCAGCCAACGCCACGGCGGTCGCGGCCGCCAGGGGGATGCCTTTGTAGGCAGGGCCGAACAGCACGTCGAAAGAAATACCGCTTTCAACGATGGCGGCCGCATAGAAACGACCCAGCTGCGCCAGGGCAGAACCCGAGTTGAAAAGGCCGGCATTGAAGAAGTAAGGGCTGGTGCGCCCGGACTTCAAAGTGAACTCACCGAAGCGCAATACGCCGCGATCGATGGCAAAACGAATAAAATCGCGTTGATACGCCTGCATGAAAAAAGCCTCAGATACCACGGATTTAGCTAATTAGGTAGACGGCGTGTATCATACACGCACGCGATTTTTGGGGCCATTTATGCGGATCATCAGTGTGAACGTCAATGGTATTCAGGCTGCAGTCGAGCGTGGTTTGCTCAGTTGGCTGCAAGCCCAGAATGCCGACGTCATCTGCCTGCAGGACACCCGCGCCTCCGCCTTTGAACTGGACGACCCAGCCTTCCAACTGGATGGCTACTTCCTTTATGCCTGTGATGCCGAAGTTCCCGCCCAAGGCGGCGTGGCTTTGTATTCGCGGTTGCAACCCAAGGCGGTCATCAGCGGCCTCGGCTTCGAGACAGCCGACCGCTACGGGCGCTACCTGCAAGCCGATTTCGATAAGGTCAGCATTGCGACCTTGCTGCTTCCATCAGGGCAGAATGGCGATGAAGACTTGAACCAGAAGTTCAAGCTAATGGACGACTTCGCCCGTTATCTGGATAAACAGCGGCGCAAACGTCGCGAGTACATTTACTGTGGCTCGCTGTACGTGGCGCAACAGAAGCTGGATATCAAGAACTGGCGCGACAGCCAGCAATCCCCGGGCTTCCTGGCGCCGGAACGGGCCTGGATGGACGAGATTGTCGGCAACATGGGCTATGTCGATGCCCTGCGGGAAGTCAGCCGCGAAGGCGACCAGTACAGCTGGTGGCCGGATAACGAACAGGCCGAGATGCTCAACCTCGGCTGGCGTTTTGACTACCAGCTGCTGACGCCAGGCTTGCGTCGCTTCGTGCGCAGCGCACGTCTGCCACGCCAGCCGCGCTTCTCGCAGCACGCGCCGCTGATCGTGGACTACGACTGGACCTTGACCATCTAAGGTCTTTTTCCAGGCACAAAAAAACCGACATCACTGTCGGTTTTTTTGTGGGCGGTGGTTATTTGATCAACCGCAATGTCCACGGATAACGATAAGCCACGCCCTTGTTGGCCTTGATGCCCGCAATGATCGTCATCACCACCGCGCCGATCACCAGCACGGTCATCAACACAAAGCCGATCACGATAAAACCCAGCAGGAAGCAGACCGCCCAGGCAATGCCCACGGTGATCTGGAAATTCAGCGCTTCCTTGCCCTGGTCATCAATGAACGGGTCTGCATCCTTCTTCACCTGCCAGAGAATCAAGGGCCCCAGCAGGCTGCCGAACGGGAACATCAGCCCGAAGAACGCCGCAAAATGACAGAGCATCGCCCACTGGCGAACTTCCTTGGACGGTGTCGGCAGTGGAAGTTGGCTGTCACTCATGGCGTCGCTCCTTGGGATTGAATCAGTCGGCCAATGCGGCGTTCTGCAGTTCGAAGATTTCGGTCATGCCCTTCTGGGCCAGGGCCAGCATGGCATTCAGGTCCGCCGGCTGGAATGGCGCGCCTTCGGCGGTGCCCTGCACTTCAATGAAACCACCGGTGCTGGTCATCACCACGTTCAGGTCGGTCTCGGCAGCCGAATCTTCAAGATAGTCCAGATCCAGCACCGGCTCGCCCTGATACATGCCGACCGATACAGCCGCGATCATCTGCTTGAGCGGATCGCCGCCTTTCAGGCCGCCACGTTTCTTGATGACTTTGAGCGCGTCGACCAGGGCAACCATGGCCCCGGTGATGGAGGCGGTACGGGTACCACCGTCGGCCTGGATCACGTCGCAGTCGACGTACAGTGTCACGTCGCCCAGCTTGGACATGTCCAGGGCTGCACGCAGGGAGCGACCGATCAGGCGCTGGATTTCCAGGGTGCGGCCGCCTTGCTTGCCACGGCTGGCTTCACGCTGGTTACGCTCGCCGGTGGCGCGCGGCAGCATGCCGTATTCGGCGGTCAACCAACCCTGGCCCTGGCCCTTGAGGAAACGCGGCACGCCGTTTTCGACGCTGACGGTGCAGATAACCTTGGTATCGCCAAACTCGACCAGTACAGATCCCTCGGCGTGTTTGGTGTAGTTGCGGGTGATGCGGATCGAGCGGAGCTGATCGGCAGCGCGACCACTTGGACGTTTCATAGGGGATACCTGTACGGAGGACGAAAAACTGCCGAGCATTATAGAGCCGCCAGCCCTGATCGGCACGGCTAAAAAATCCTGTTACAAACCCGGGCACCGAAGCCACTGTTTGGGGCCACCCGTCCCCTTGAGCTACAATCCTGCGCCTTCGCAGCCTGTCGGCTTCAATCTACCCATCAGCCCGCCTGTTTGCGGGACTGCATCGCGAGGTACCTCCATGGTGCACAGCATGACCGCCTTCGCCCGCGTCGAAAAAGCCGGCGTCCAAGGCACCCTGAGCTGGGAATTGCGCTCGGTCAACAGCCGCTACCTGGAGCCGCACCTGCGCCTGCCGGAATCGTTTCGCGACCTCGAAGGCGCGGTTCGTGAGGCACTGCGCCAGGGCATCTCCCGCGGCAAACTGGAATGCACCCTGCGCTTTACCGAGGAAACCACCGGCAAGCCGTTGCAGGTGGATCGCGAGCGCGCCGCCCAATTGGTCGCCGCCGCCGAAACCATCGCCGGCCTGATCAAGCAGCCTGCCGCCATCAACCCGCTGGAAGTCCTGGCCTGGCCCGGCGTGCTGGTGGCCGACGCCACTGACCCACAGGCGTTGAACGCCGAGGCGCTGACCCTGTTCAACCAAGGCTTGAAAGAACTCAAGGCCGGCCGCGAGCGTGAAGGGGCCGAACTGGCCCGCCTGATCAGCGACCGCCTGACCTCCATTGAAGAAGACGTGGTGACCCTGCGCGAACTGGTGCCGCAGATGCTTGCCACCCAGCGCCAGAAGGTCCTGGACCGCTTCGCCGACATGCAGGCCGAACTGGATCCGGTGCGCCTGGAGCAAGAGATGGTCCTGCTGGCGCAAAAAAGCGACGTGGCCGAAGAACTCGACCGCCTGAGCACCCACATCCTGGAAGTGCGCCGCGTGCTCAAGTCTGCCGGTGCCGCCGGTCGGCGCCTGGACTTCCTGATGCAGGAACTCAACCGCGAAGCCAATACACTGGGCTCCAAAGCCTTTGATCCGCGCAGCACCCAGGCGGCGGTCAACCTCAAAGTGTTGATCGAGCAAATGCGCGAACAAGTACAGAATATCGAGTAAGGCACCCTGACATGACCCACAGCACCGGCACCCTTTACATCATTTCCGCCCCATCGGGCGCGGGCAAAAGCAGCCTGGTCAAGGCCCTGACCGACGCTGACGAGCAGATCCGCATCTCGGTATCCCACACCACCCGCGCCATGCGCCCGGGTGAAGTGAACGGCGTGCACTACCACTTCGTCGAGCGCACCGAGTTCGTCAAGATGATCGAGCACGGTGATTTCCTGGAGCGCGCCGAGGTCTTCGGCAACCTCTACGGCACCTCGCAAAGCCACCTGCAGCAGACCCTGGACGAAGGCCACGACCTGATCCTGGAAATCGACTGGCAGGGCGCCGAGCAAGTGCGCCAGCTGATGCCCAAAGCCCGCTCGATCTTCATCCTGCCGCCTTCGCTGGAAGCGTTGCACCAGCGCCTGACCAATCGCGGCCAGGACAGCGACGAGATCATCGAAGGTCGCATGCGTGAAGCCGTCAGTGAAATGAGCCACTACGTCGACTACGACTACCTGATCATCAACGACGATTTCGCCCACGCGCTGGACGATCTGAAAGCGATTTTCCGCGCCAATCAGCTCCAGCAAAAGCGTCAGCAGCAGCGTTTCGGCAAATTATTGGCCGAACTGCTCGGCTGATTGGCTCTTCCCAAAACCGCTGCAGGGGCTTTACATTGGCACTTGTAGCGCGTTTGCGATGGCCTGCGAAAAATCAGCGCTTCCCTAAACGCTGGTGATTTTTTAAACTGTTCAGTCCGCTCGCCCAACCGGGCAGCGCGCATATTGCATTCGCTCCGAGGAATACCATGGCCCGCGTAACCGTTGAAGACTGCCTAGAACACGTGGATAACCGCTTTGAGCTGGTCATGCTCTCTACCAAGCGTGCCCGTCAACTGGCCACTGGCGGCAAAGAGCCCCTGGTCCAGTGGGAAAACGACAAGCCTACCGTTGTAGCCCTGCGTGAAATCGCTGAAGGCCTGATGAGCTACGAGTTCATCGCCAACGCCGAAATCGTTGAAGACGAACCGCTGTTCGCAGCGTTCGAGGACGAGTCCAACGAGGCCGTCTAAGCCTATGCCTGGTCGACGTAGCACGGCGCGGGGTCACAGCCAACGGCAGGAGTTAATACTTTGCCGAGCATAGACGCCCTCGCCGATCGCTTATCGACCTACCTCGGCCCAGACCAGGTCAACCTGGTCCGCCGAGCGTATTTCTACGCCGAACAAGCCCACGACGGCCAACGCCGCCGCAGTGGCGAGGCGTATGTCACGCATCCTCTTGCCGTGGCCAATATTCTTGCCGACATGCACATGGACCATCAGAGCCTGATGGCCGCGATGCTGCATGACGTGATCGAAGACACCGGCATTGCCAAGGAAGCGCTCAGTGCGCAATTTGGCGAAACCGTGGCCGAACTGGTCGACGGGGTCAGCAAACTGACCCAGATGAACTTCGAGACCAAGGCCGAAGCCCAGGCGGAAAACTTCCAGAAGATGGCCATGGCCATGGCCCGGGACATCCGGGTGATCCTGGTCAAGCTGGCCGACCGGCTGCACAACATGCGCACGCTGGAAGTGCTGTCCGGTGAAAAACGCCGGCGCATCGCCAAGGAAACCCTGGAAATCTACGCGCCCATCGCCAACCGGCTGGGCATGCACGCCATTCGTATCGAGTTCGAAGACCTCGGCTTCAAGGCCATGCACCCGATGCGTTCCGCGCGCATCTACCAGGCAGTGAAACGCGCCCGGGGCAATCGCAAGGAAATCGTCAACAAGATCGAAGAATCCCTGAGCCATTGCCTGGCGATCGATGAGATCGAGGGCGAAGTCAGCGGCCGGCAGAAACACATCTACGGCATCTACAAGAAGATGCGCGGCAAGCGCCGGGCCTTCAACGAGATCATGGACGTGTACGCGTTCCGGATCATCGTCGACAAGGTCGATACCTGCTACCGCGTGCTGGGTGCTGTACATAATTTGTACAAGCCCCTGCCCGGACGCTTCAAGGATTACATCGCGATTCCCAAGGCCAACGGCTACCAGTCGCTGCATACCACGCTGTTCGGTATGCACGGGGTGCCGATCGAGATCCAGATCCGTACCCGCGAAATGGAAGAGATGGCCAACAACGGCATCGCCGCCCATTGGCTGTACAAATCCACCGGCGACGAGCAGCCAAAAGGCACCCATGCCCGCGCCCGCCAGTGGGTCAAGGGCGTGCTGGAAATGCAGCAACGTGCCGGCAACTCCCTGGAATTTATCGAAAGCGTGAAGATCGACCTGTTCCCGGACGAGGTCTACGTGTTCACGCCCAAAGGCCGGATCATGGAGCTGCCCAAAGGCTCCACGGCGGTCGACTTTGCCTACGCGGTGCACACCGACGTGGGTAACAGCTGCATAGCCTGTCGGATCAATCGTCGACTGGCCCCGCTGTCGGAACCGCTGCAAAGCGGCTCCACGGTGGAGATCGTCAGCGCACCGGGCGCGCGCCCGAACCCGGCCTGGCTCAACTTTGTGGTCACCGGCAAGGCTCGCACCCACATCCGTCATGCCCTGAAACTGCAACGCCGTTCCGAGTCCATCAGCCTGGGCGAACGCCTGCTGAACAAGGTGCTCAACGGCTTCGACAGCTCACTGGACAAGATCCCGGCCGAACGCGTGCAGGCGATGTTGCACGAGTACCGCCAGGAACTGATCGAAGACTTGCTGGAAGACATCGGCCTGGGCAACCGCATGGCCTATGTGGTCGCGCGCCGCCTGCTGGGCGAAGGCGAACAGTTGCCAAGCCCCGAAGGCCCGCTGGCGATTCGCGGCACCGAAGGCCTGGTGCTCAGCTACGCCAAGTGCTGCACGCCGATCCCGGGCGACCCGATTGTCGGCCACTTGTCCGCCGGCAAAGGCATGGTGGTGCACCTGGACAACTGCCGCAATATCAGTGAAATCCGCCACAACCCCGAGAAATGCATCCAGCTTTCGTGGGCAAAGGATGTCACTGGCGAATTCAACGTCGAGCTGCGGGTCGAGCTGGAACACCAGCGCGGCCTGATCGCCCTGCTGGCCAGCAGCGTGAACGCGGCCGACGGCAATATCGAGAAAATCAGCATGGACGAACGCGATGGCCGCATCAGCGTGGTCCAACTGGTGGTCAGCGTGCACGATCGCGTGCACCTGGCCCGCGTGATCAAGAAACTGCGCGCCCTGACCGGGGTCATCCGCATCACCCGCATGCGCGCCTAGCCCATCCATTACAAGGAGTCATTCATGACCAAGACTGTTATCACCAGCGACAAGGCACCAGCAGCAATCGGTACTTATTCCCAGGCGATCAAGGCGGGCAATACCGTCTACATGTCCGGCCAGATTCCACTGGACCCAAAAACCATGGAGCTGGTTGAAGGCTTTGAAGCCCAGACCATCCAGGTCTTCGAAAACCTGAAGTCGGTTGCCGAAGCTGCGGGCGGTTCGTTCAAGGACATCGTCAAACTGAACATCTTCCTCACCGACCTGAGCCACTTCGCCAAGGTCAACGAGATCATGGGCAAGTACTTCGAACAGCCGTACCCAGCCCGCGCCGCCATCGGCGTTGCCGCCCTGCCAAAGGGCGCGCAGGTTGAGATGGACGCCATTCTGGTCATCGAGTAAAACATCCGGCGCAGCGCTTCCACGGGAAGGCTGCGCCGAATTGGTTCTTGGAAGGATTTCGTAATGCGCAAAGCGCTCGTTGCCTCTTCGTTGCTCGCCCTGTTGCTCGGCGGCTGCGCCAGCAATCCCGCCGACCTGGATGTGAGCGGCACCTGGATCAACCAGGCCGCCATCGACGCGGCAGCCAAGGGCGGCCCTTTGCGTGAAGCCCTGCAGAGCTATGGTCCGAACCTCGAATGGGAGGTGAACACCAAAGCGTCCCAGGCCCGCTACTACAACGGTTTTGAAGTAGCTGAAGGCAAATTGCTGGGTGAAAAATCCGGCGCCTGGAGTGTCGATTTCTACGGCAGCTCCGCCACTGAACTCAAGCGTAAAGGCAAGCTGCTGCTGCAAGGGGCCAATGATAACGAGCCCGAGCAACTGTTCGCCCGTGCCAAGGATCCAGCCCCCGAAGGCGCGCCACTGGGTGCCAACTTCGAACGCACCCTGTACGCCGCCTACATGGGCGGCACCTGGAAAATCAGCAGCGGCACTGGCGAAGGCGCCACCGTACAGTTCCAGGCCAATGGCCAGGTGACCGGCTTGCCCGGCGCCGATCAGTACTCGCTGTGCCTGGCGGGCGATTGCGCCTCCATGAGCGGCGGCTACGACAGTATCTGGCTGCAGTTGAACGGCCAGGGCAACCCGTGGATCTTTGCGCGCAAGGGCAAGCAACTGGAGATCTTCCAGGCGATCAACACCGCCCAGGCCGACGAGGTGCCCTCGTTTACCCCCGGGCCACGACAGTGGTTGCTGGAAAAACAGTGACGCAAAAAAAGGAGCCCTCAGGCTCCTTTTTCTTCACGCCGCGATCAACCCTCCAGGATCGCCGCATACCCTTCGCGATAACTCGGATAACGCGGCACCCAGCCCAACGCCTTGGCCCGGGCATTGCTGCACTGTTTGCTCCCAGCACGGCGGACGCTGGCGCTCTCGGCCCATTCGGTCACGCCAAGGTACTCGCGCAACCAGGCAACCACCTCGGCCAGCGGGGCCGGAGCGTCGTCGACGCCGATGTAGCACTTATCCAGCACACCCCCCTGCTCCACGTGCTGCAGCAAAAACGCCAGCAAACCCGCCGCGTCATCCGCGTGAATCCGGTTGCCATATAAAGGCGGATCAATCGCCACGCGATAGCCCTGGCGCACTTGGCTCAACAACCACTCACGACCTGGACCATAAATCCCCGTAAGGCGCACGACACTGGCGGGAATGCCGCTATCCAACGCCACTTGCTCGGCTTCCAGCATGACTTGGCCGGAATAACCGCCTGCCTTGGTCTCGGAGCTTTCGTCGACCCACTCACCGTTCTGCTGCCCATACACACTGCTGCTGGACACAAACAACAGGTGCTTGGGCTCCTGGCCGTAGTCGTTCAGCCACTCCAGCACATGCCGCAACCCTTGCACGTATGCCGCACGATAACCCGCCTCGTCGTGATCGGTGGCGGCCGCGCAATACACCAGGTAATCCACCCCGCCCACCGGCCAGGTATCGGGGCAGTCTTCATTGAACAGGTCGCCGGCAATCCCGATAACGCCCTTGGGAAGGCGCGAAATATCCCGCCGCAGGCCATGAACCTCCCAGCCCTGGGCCAGCAATTGGGTGGCCAGACGGCTACCGACATCGCCGCAACCGGCAATCACCACAGAAGGCGCAGACATCACAAAACTCCGTTCTTAAAGGTCAAGGTTAGCCCCCGCAGATGACCAGCGGCCAGCAAAACGACAAATAAAGTAACTGTATTACTTCTGTTAACAAGAATTACTTGCAATAATAACCGCCCATTTGTCCTCGACCCGTTACGGTCTGGAAGGACGCTCACTCATTTTTTTCTCTCAGGTCCGGCCAGCATGACACGCAATACATCCCCCGCTTCGCCAACCAAGCCTCACAGCCCATCCCGCGCCTGGCGTGCGATTGCTGCAGTGCTGTTCAGCGTCCTGCTGGCACCGACCGCCGCGTTCGCCGACAACACCGCGCCGGCCGCCCCGCCTGCAGCGAGCGCGCCAGCTACAGAGCAAAACGCTCCTGCGCCAGCCGCTGCACCGGCCGCGACCGACCCGGCCCTGGCCGCCGAAGGCGCACCGGCTGACGAATCCGGCGTCGTGCTGGAAGAAGACAACAGCCTGGGCATGGCCCACGACCTGTCGCCGTGGGGCATGTACCAGAACGCTGACATCATCGTGAAGATCGTGATGATCGGCCTGGCCATCGCTTCGATCATCACCTGGACCATCTGGATCGCCAAGGGCTTCGAACTGCTGGGCGCCAAGCGTCGCCTGCGCACTGAAATCGTCCACCTGAAAAAAGCCACCACCCTGAAAGAAGCCAGCGAAAGCGCGGCGAAGAAGGGCACCCTGGCGCACCTGCTGGTTCACGACGCACTCGAAGAGATGCGCCTGTCGGCCAACACCCGTGAAAAGGAAGGCATCAAGGAACGCGTCAGTTTCCGTCTTGAGCGCCTGGTTGCCGCCTGCGGTCGCAACATGAGCAACGGCACCGGCGTGCTGGCCACCATCGGTTCCACCGCGCCCTTCGTCGGCCTGTTCGGTACCGTGTGGGGCATCATGAACAGCTTCATCGGCATCGCCAAAACCCAGACCACCAACCTCGCCGTCGTGGCGCCCGGCATCGCCGAAGCCCTGCTGGCAACCGCACTGGGCCTGGTTGCCGCGATTCCTGCGGTGGTGATCTACAACGTCTTCGCCCGTTCGATCGCCGGCTACAAGGCGCAGGTGTCGGACGCTTCGGCAGAAGTCCTGTTGCTGGTCAGCCGTGACCTCGATCACCTGCCTTCCGAGCGCAGCTCGCAACCGCATATGGTGAAAGTGGGGTAATCGGCCATGGGCCTGCATTTGAATCAAGGCGACGACGAGCTCGTCGAGAACCACGAAATCAACGTCACGCCGTTTATCGACGTGATGCTGGTGCTGCTGATCATCTTCATGGTGGCAGCACCGTTGGCCACCGTGGATATCAAGGTCGACCTGCCCGCTTCCAGCGCGAAACCTGCGCCGCGGCCGGAGAAACCGATATTCCTCAGCGTGAAGGCGGACCAGCGTCTGTTCCTGGGCGAAGAAGAAGTCAAATCCGACACCCTGGGCGCGGTGCTCGACGCCAAGACCCAGGGCAAGAAAGACACGACCATCTTCTTCCAGGCCGACAAGGGCGTGGACTACGGCGACCTGATGAGCGTGATGGATGCCCTGCGGGCCGCCGGCTACCTCAAGGTAGGCCTGGTCGGACTTGAGACGGCAGCCAAGAAATGATCACGACGCGCCACAAACTGACGCGTTATGGCACCAGCCTTGCCGTCGTGCTGGGCGTCCACGCCGTCGCGATCATCATCGCGCTCCAGTGGTCGGCGCCACATATGGTCCAGCTGCCTCCGGCCGCCATGGTCATCGACCTGGCACCGATGCCGGCGCCACCACCTCCGGCCCCGCCGAAGGTGATCACGCCGCCACAGCCGCCTGCGCCAGTGGAAGAGCTGCCATTGCCGAAACTGGCCGAGGCACCTAAGCCGACGATCCAGGTGCCAAAGCCGGTCAAGCCCAAGCCAAAACCACAGCCGCCCAAGCCTGTGGAGAAGAAGCCCGATCCGCCCAAGGAAAAACCTTCCGAAGAGCCGCCGAGCGAAACTCCGCAGAACAACGCGCCTACGGAAAAATCCGCCCAGCCACAACCGGGCCCTTCACCGCAGCAGATCGCGGCCAAGGCCACCTGGGAAAGTACCCTGCTGGGCCACCTGCAGAAGTACAAGAAGTACCCGCCGGGCGCCCAGGCGCGTGGCAAGGAAGGCCTGAACCGCCTGCGTTTCGTGGTGGATGCCGATGGCAACGTGCTGTCCTACGAACTGGTGGGCCGCTCCGGCAACGCCGACCTGGACCGCGCCACCCTCGACATGATCCGTCGTGCCCAGCCGCTGCCCAAGCCGCCGGCCGACATGTTGAAAGGCGGAAGCATCGAGATCGTTGCACCATTCGTTTACAACATCGAAAAACGTCGCCGCTAAACCCTACCGTGGGCACTCTCGGGTGCCTACGGCTGTTGCTCCCTCCCCCCGCATCACCGCAACCTGAACCAGGCTTGAACGAGTCAACACCTAACTCGATCTTCACTTGTAACACTTAAAGACAACGCTAATTATCCGCGAATAGTTCTCATTAGCGGACATTCGGCATGCCCAACCTTGCCCGGCTGGCTCTCCTCCTATTGGCTTTACCCGTCGCTGCACAGGCGGACCAGCTGGTCACCCTGGTCATTCAGAACCACACCTTCAGCCCCTCGACGTTCGAGGTGCCGGCCGGTGAGCGCTTTCGCATTCAACTCACCAGCCACGATGAAAGCGTCGACGAGTTCGAAAGCTACGACATGAAATTCGAAAAAATCATTGTCCCCGGCAACACCATCACGGTGTTTGCCGGCCCGCTGCATCCCGGCACCTACACCTTCTTCGATGACTACCACCCCGACCAGGCCAAAGGCACGGTCACCGCCGTCGCAGCCAAGGAGTAAGCCATGCTGGCCTGTCTGTTGATCGTGTTTCGTGAAGTGCTGGAAGCCGGGATTGTGGTGGGCATCGTGATGGCCGCCACCCAGGGCCTGGCAAGACGTGGGCTGTTCATTGGCGGCGGAATCGCAGCCGGCGTGCTCGGTGCCGGCATCCTCGCACTATTTACCGGCGCAATTACCCAGGCGCTGCAGGGCTTTGGCCAGGAGATTTTCAACGCAGCCATCCTGGTGGTCACCGTGGTCATGCTGGGCTGGCACAACCTGTGGATGGCCAGTCATGGTCGCGAGCTGGCGACCCAACTGCGCAGCGCCGGCAATTCAGTACTCAAGGGTGAAAAATCACTCTGGGCCCTGGCCGTGGTCATCACCGTGGCCGTGCTGCGCGAAGGCTCGGAAATCGTGCTGTTCCTCTATGGCATCGCCGCCTCCAGCCAGACAGACCCACTGTCGATGCTGGCCGGCGGCGTGCTCGGTATCGTCGCCGGCGCCGCGCTGTCCTGGCTGATGTACCGCGGCCTGGTCGCCATCAGCCTCAAGCGCCTGTTCTCGATTACCGGCTGGATGATCGCCTTGCTTGCCGCCGGCATGGCTGGCCGGGCCGCCGCGATCCTCGCCGGTATCGACCTGATTCCCGCCTGGGGCTACCAGCTCTGGGACACCTCCTGGCTGGTCTCCGATGGCAGCCTCACCGGCCGCGCATTGACCGCGCTGGTGGGCTACACCGACCGACCTCTGGGCGTTCAATTGGTGGCGTGGCTCGTCACCCTCTCGCTCCTGGTGCTGGGTAACCGTTTACTGCATTCACGCCCGACACAATCACATTAACCGCCCCAGGAGCCCCACCATGAAACACCTGCGCAACCCCTTCGCCGCCGCACTGCTGCTCGTCAGCGCCGTGGCCGCTTCCTCCCTCGCCCAAGCCCGCGAATACCCGATTGGCGGACCGGTGCAGATCAATGACATGGAGATCGCCTCCTCGTACCTGGTGGGCATCGAAATGGCGCCCATGCCGCCAGGCATGGTGATGAGCAAGGACTCGGTACACCTTGAGACCGATGTGCACGCCACCGCCGACAACAAATACGGCCTGTCCAACGGTGAGTGGGTGCCCTACCTGACCATCAGCTACTCACTGGTCAAGGAGGGCTCGCCCGACTACAAGGAAATCGGCACGCTGTTGCCGATGGTGGCCAAAGACGGCGCCCACTACGCCAACAACGTGAAAATGGACGGCCCCGGCACCTACACCGTGGTGCTGCGCTATGAAAGCCCACAGATCAAGGGCTTCTTCCACCATGTAGACAAGGAAACCGGCGTGCCTGAATGGTGGGCTCCCTTCACCGAAACCTTCACCTTCAAGTACCCGCAAAAGTGAAATACGGGGCGGCGATACCCGATTAACCGGTGTCGCGGCCCCTACGCTGTCTGATAACGTGCGTCTATCGATTGCAGCCGGTATGCTTGGCCCGCAACCTCATGGACGCCCGCTATGACTCTTACAGAATTACGCTACATCGTTACCCTCGCCCAAGAGCAGCACTTCGGCCACGCGGCCGAGCGTTGCCACGTCAGCCAGCCGACGCTGTCGGTGGGTGTGAAGAAGCTTGAAGACGAACTCGGTGTGCTGATTTTCGAGCGCAGCAAAAGCGCCGTGCGCCTGACGCCCGTCGGCGAAGGCATCGTCGCCCAGGCCCAGAAGGTTCTGGAACAGGCCCAGAGCATTCGCGAGCTGGCCCAGGCCGGCAAGAACCAACTGACCGCCCCGCTGAAAGTCGGCGCCATCTACACCGTCGGCCCGTACCTGTTCCCGCACTTGATTCCGCAACTGCACCGCGTCGCGCCGCAGATGCCGCTGTATATCGAAGAAAACTTCACCCACGTGCTGCGCGACAAACTGCGCAACGGCGAGCTGGACGCGATCATCATCGCCCTGCCGTTCAACGAGGCGGATGTGCTGACGCTGCCGCTCTACGATGAGCCGTTCTACGTGCTGATGCCGGCGTCCCACCCATGGACGCAGAAAGACACCATCGACGCGGGCCTGCTCAACGACAAGAGCCTGCTGTTGCTGGGCGAAGGCCATTGCTTCCGCGACCAGGTGCTGGAAGCCTGCCCGACCCTGACCAAGGGCAACGACGGCGCCAAGCACACCACCGTGGAGTCCAGCTCCCTGGAAACCATTCGCCATATGGTCGCCTCCGGCCTGGGTATCTCGATCCTGCCGCTGTCGGCGGTCGACAGCCATCACTACGCCCCCGGCGTGATCGCCGTGCGCCCACTGACGCCGCCGGTACCGTTCCGCACTGTGGCGATTGCCTGGCGTGCGAGCTTCCCGCGTCCGAAAGCGATTGAAATCCTCGCCGACTCGATCCGCCTGTGTTCGGTGGCCAAGCCGCCTGCTGCGAGCTAAGTAACGGTATGACTGAGCTGTCGCAGGTATCGGTGACGGCACTCAAGGGTGTCGGGGAGGCCATGGCCGAGAAGTTGGCCAAGGTCGGGCTGGAAAATCTCCAGGACGTGCTGTTCCACCTGCCCCTGCGTTACCAGGACCGCACCCGCGTGGTGCCCATCGGCCACTTGCGCCCTGGGCAGGACGCCGTGGTTGAAGGCACCGTCAGCGGCGCCGACGTGGTGATGGGCAAGCGCCGCAGTTTGGTTGTGCGCCTGCAAGACGGCACCGGCGGCCTGAGCCTGCGCTTCTACCACTTCAGCAACGCCCAGAAGGAAGGCCTCAAGCGTGGTACCCGCGTGCGCTGCTACGGCGAAGCCCGGCCCGGCGCTTCGGGGCTGGAAATCTATCACCCGGAATACCGCGCGATTACCGGCGACGAACCGCCGCCGGTAGACACCACCCTCACGCCAATTTACCCGCTCACCGAAGGCCTGACCCAGCAGCGCTTGCGCCAACTGTGCATGCAGACTCTGACGATGCTCGGGCCAAAAAGCCTGCCCGACTGGCTGCCCCAGGAACTGGCGCGCGACTATCAACTGGCGCCGCTGGATGATGCGATCCGCTACCTGCATCACCCACCCGCCGATGCCGACGTCGACGAGTTGGCTCTCGGGCATCACTGGGCCCAGCATCGCCTGGCGTTCGAAGAACTGCTGACCCATCAACTGTCCCAGCAGCGCCTGCGCGAGAGCATGCGTTCGCTGCGCGCGCCGGCCATGCCCAAGGCCAAGCGCCTGCCTGCGCAATACCTGGCCAACCTGGGGTTTGCACCGACGGGCGCCCAGCAACGGGTCGGCAACGAAATTGCCTACGACCTGAGCCAGAAAGAACCGATGCTGCGGCTGATCCAGGGCGACGTGGGCGCGGGTAAAACCGTGGTCGCCGCCCTCGCCGCGTTGCAGGCCCTCGAAGCCGGCTATCAGGTGGCGCTGATGGCGCCCACCGAGATTCTCGCCGAGCAGCACTTCATCACCTTCAAGCGCTGGCTCGAACCGCTGGGCCTGGAAGTCGCGTGGCTGGCCGGCAAGCTCAAGGGCAAGAACCGCGTAGCCGCCCTGGAGCAGATCGCCGCCGGCGCCCCGATGGTGGTGGGCACCCACGCGTTGTTCCAGGACGAAGTGAAGTTCAAGAATCTGGCGCTGGTGATCATCGACGAACAGCACCGCTTCGGTGTGCAGCAGCGCCTGGCCCTGCGCCAGAAAGGCGTGGGCGGCCGCATGAGCCCGCACCAGTTGATCATGACCGCCACACCGATCCCGCGCACCCTGGCCATGAGCGCCTACGCCGACCTCGACACTTCGATCCTCGACGAACTGCCGCCGGGCCGAACGCCGGTCAACACCGTGCTCGTCACCGACACCCGCCGCGTCGAAGTCATCGAACGGGTGCGCGGCGCCTGCGCCGAAGGCCGTCAGGCGTATTGGGTGTGCACGCTGATCGAAGAATCCGAAGAGCTGACCTGCCAGGCCGCCGAAACCACCTACGAAGACCTCACCAGCGCCTTGGGCGAACTCAAGGTCGGGCTGATTCACGGTCGCATGAAGCCGGTGGAAAAGGCCGCGGTAATGGCCGAGTTCAAGGCCGGCAACCTGCAATTGCTGGTGGCGACCACGGTGATTGAAGTAGGCGTCGACGTCCCCAACGCCAGCCTGATGATCATCGAGAACCCCGAGCGCCTGGGCCTAGCGCAACTGCACCAATTGCGCGGCCGCGTCGGCCGGGGCAGCGCCGCCAGCCACTGTGTGCTGCTGTACCACCCGCCGCTGTCGCAGATTGGTCGCCAGCGCCTGGGCATCATGCGCGAAACCAACGACGGCTTCGTGATCGCCGAAAAAGACCTCGAACTGCGCGGCCCCGGCGAGATGCTCGGCACCCGCCAGACCGGCCTGCTGCAATTCAAGGTCGCCGACCTGATGCGCGATGCCGACTTGCTGCCCGCCGTGCGCGACGCGGCCCAGGCGTTACTGGAGCGTTGGCCGGAACACGTCAGCCCGCTGCTGGATCGCTGGCTGAGACATGGGCAGCAATACGGCCAAGTGTGACGGCTGACTCACTTAGACAACCCTCACTTGTATCAAGCTGGTTATACTCCAATGACTGTAGGAAATTGGATTCAGGCCATGTCAGAAGTTGCCCTCGCCACAGCCCCACCGACTGCACCCTCGGTGATTCGGACGCTGCTTGCAAAGCTCGCCATCAGCTACACGGAAGTTACCGAACGCCCCGGCCTGAACCCGGCGCAGAAGGTTCAAGCCGTACTGCTCGATGATGCCGTGGGTGCACTCATGGTGCTGTTTCCACAGAACCAGTTGCTGGACCTTAATCGCCTCGCCGAGCTCACCGGTCGGCGCCTCACGGCCGTGTCGCCGGAGCGCCTGGAGCGCATGCTCGGCAAGCACAGCCTGAGCCTGCTGCCCGGCCTGCCGCCGCTGACCAGCTCTCCCTGCCTCTACGAAGAAAGCCTGTTGCGTGAGCCGACCGTGCTGGTGCACTCGGGCGAAGCCGGGCTGCTGCTGGAGATTTCCAGCGACGCGTTCAAGAGCATGCTGACCAAGGCCAGCGCCGCGCATTTCGGCGAGCCGCTGAGCAACATCCGGCCAAACCTGGATCGCCCCAATGACGACCGCGAGGAAATCACCCAGGCGATGCAGGCGTTCACCGCCCGCCGTATCCAGCAACGCCTGGAAGCGACCATCGAAATTCCACCGCTGGCCGATACCGCGCAAAAGATCATCAAGCTGCGGGTCGACCCCAACGCCACCATCGACGACATCACCGGCGTGGTCGAAACCGACCCGGCCCTGGCCGCCCAGGTGGTGAGTTGGGCCGCGTCGCCCTACTACGCCTCGCCGGGCAAGATCCGCTCGGTGGAAGACGCCATCGTGCGCGTGCTGGGCTTTGACCTGGTGATCAACCTCGCACTCGGCCTGGCCCTGGGCAAGACCTTGAGCCTGCCCAAGGACCACCCGCAACAGGCCACGCCGTACTGGCACCAGTCGATCTACACCGCCGCCGTCATCGAAGGCCTGACGCGCGCCATGCCCCGCGCCCAGCGCCCGGAAGCCGGCCTGACGTACCTCGCCGGCCTGCTGCACAATTTCGGCTACCTGTTGCTGGCCCACGTCTTCCCGCCGCACTTCTCACTGATCTGCCGGCACCTGGAGGTCAACCCGCACCTGTGCCACAGCTACATCGAGCAGCATCTGCTGGGCATCAGCCGCGAGCAGATTGGTGCGTGGTTGATGCGCTACTGGGACATGCCGGACGAACTGTCCACCGCCCTGCGCTTCCAGCACGACCCGACCTACGACGGCCAATATGCGGAATACCCGAACCTGGTGTGCCTGGCGGTGCGCTTGCTGCGCAGCCGCGGCATCGGCTCGGGGCCGGATGAATCCATCCCGGACGAACTGCTTGAGCGCCTGGGGCTGACCCGGGACAAGGCAGAGGATGTGGTGAGCAAGGTGCTGGATGCGGAGACGTTGTTGCGCGAGTTGGCTTCGCAGTTCAGCCAGGGATAAATCGGGCGCCTGTTACACCGTATTCGCGAGCAAGCCCGCTCCCACATTCAATCCCATTCCAAAGTTGGAACTCGGTCGAATGTGGGAGCGGGCTTGCTCGCGAATGCAGGCGACGCAGTATTGCTGAAGAACCCCTAGCCTTTGGGCTTTTTCTTCGGCTTCAAATACTTGGTCAACCCCTGGAACCAGATCACCAGCGCCGGGTTGCCCTTGATCTGGATCGACTTGTCCTGAATCCCCGTCATGAACGCCAGTTGCTTGTTCTTCGCCTGCATCGTGGCGAAGCCGTAGGCGGCGTCTTTGAAGGCGATGGCAAACGCAGGCGCGGGATGAACACCCGAGCGGCTGGTAATGCGCTGGTCTTTGACGATGAAGTGACGGGCAACCTTGCCGTCGAGGGTCTGCAACTGGAACGCCAGGTCCTTGTCACCCAACTGCTGCTGGAACGCAGGGTTGGTGCGGCTGGCTTTGCCCATCAACAGGCCAAGCATCCAGAGAAGAAAACGAAATTTCATGCACACGGCCTCAGTGTAATTATTGGGTGGCCGCAGCAGTTTAACGATTTGTGCAAATAACGCTACCGATCTCCCGTTTTAGCAGGAGATCGGCTGGCGTTTAACGCTTATAGCAACAACTTTCCTCAGACGTTAGGGCAAGGAACCGGTGCCCAGTCCGCCAGGTTCGGATCACGGCAAGTGCCTTCGATCTGCGCTTTACCGGCGCTGGCAACCTGCTTGCTTTCAGCTTGTTTGGTCTGGGCGGTCTGGATGGTTTTCTCGGTGGCTACGGCTTCTTTCGGCACGGTTGGCAGTACCGGCTTTTTCGCGACTTTTACCGGCTTCTTGCCTTTGGCTGGCGTCACCACCGGCGTGGTATCGGCAGTCGCAACAGTGACCACGTCAGCACGTTGTACGCCCACTTGTTGCAGATCCTGCTCGTACGCCTGGGTGTAGTTGTTCAGGTCTTCGCTGGCCTTGCCGTTCACCGCGACGATCAGGTCGTTGGACTCTTTCAGGCCCGAGACGATTTCTGCCAGGCGCTTGCGGCCTTCAACGTCGTTGACGGTCTTGGCCTTGCGGTCGGCCACCAGCTTGGTGAACGCGCTCTGGTAGCACTGCTGGGACGCCTTGGCGTACGCGGTGCTGCGGTCGATGTCCGAAGCGCGCTTGTTGACGTCGGTGGCGTAGGAGGCGATGCGCTGGTTGTCATCGGTGATCTGCTTCTGGCGCTCGGTGTAGTAACCCGCAGCACCACCGGCCAGGGCGCCGCCCGCTGCACCGATGGCAGCGTTGCGGCCGCGCTTGTCGGAGTCGCCGGTCAGGGCGCCCAGCAATGCACCACCGGCCGCACCCAGGGCGGCACCGGTGACCACCGACTTGGTCAGGTCCGAATCGGTAGCACGCAGGTGCTGCACCGGCTCGTAGCAGTTCGGGTAGTACTCGACCTTGGTGGTCGAGGCGACCTTGTTGGTCGGCGACGTTGCGCAACCGGTCAGCACCGTGCTGAAGCCTGCGGCAATCAGCAGCAGATGACGCTTGGAAACTGCCTTACGGGAAAAAATCATCGTTGTGTTCTCTTTTAAGTTTGACTTGCCCAGCACGGCCCACCGCCGCCTGAGTCCCTTCCAAGCTCGCCGTACAACCAGCGGTCAAGACCGCTGACCGCTCGCTGCGAGCAATTCCTTCAAAATCGTCGCCGGGTCGGCCCGCTGTTGCTTGCGGTAGTTGCCCACATGGCGAACGAATAACGTCGCACGCGTCACCAGGCTCTTGCCCAGTACCGGCTTGCGATCCAACTCTTCCTTGATCCGTTGAAACTGCGCCTGGATCACCGCATCGGTGTAGCGCGTGCCGGTGGCCAGGTTGTCGATGTAGATCGCCACCGCGCCGTCCAGCGCACTGCGCCCATTGGTGATCGCCGTGGCGAACAGCTGCGCGCTGGCCTCGTCCTTGGCGTCGATGGCCTGCTGGCGGCTCTTCTGCAAATTGATCAGGCGGATGTTGTAGTTGTTGATGGTCTCGGCCACCAGGGCCGCGGACTGAATCAGGTTGCCGGCCGCTTCTTCGCGCTGCTGGGCGATCAGCGAGACGTTGCGCTTGAGCTCTTCGTTGACCAGCCCAAGTTCGGCTTGCAGGCGCGGGTCGACGCTGGCGGCGATGATGCTGTCCAGGCGCTTGGTCGGGTCCTGGGCGTCGTCGATGGCATCGGTCAACGAGGCCAGGCGACCTTCCTTCTGCCACTGGGCGAACAGTTCCTTGTAGCGCGAACGCGGTGCCGACAAGGCGCCAATCGCCACGCGAAAGCCGGTGGTCTCGTTGCTTTGTTCGGTACCGTCGGCGGCGAACAACGGGTACTCGCGGCGCATGCCGGTGAACAGCGTGCCCTCGCCTTCCAGGTAGTTGCCGCCCTTGACCACGAACCCACCATAGGTGCCCTGGCGACGCCCGGCGTGCACCAGTTGAAAGGACTCCTGGACCATTTCCGCTGCGTTGCCGATCACATCGAACATGCCGATCGGGTTGGGCAGCTTGGTGCCGATGGGCATCAGCCGTGCGGCCTGACCGGTGCCACCCGCGACCTGATTGAACACCGCGTAATCGGCAAGGGGACCATCGCTTTCGCTGCCCTCGGTACGCCGTGGAAACAGCCGGCCTTCAAGGTCCTGACGGCTGACCGCCTGGCCACCGCGCGCGGCAAACTCCCACTCCACTTCGGTAGGCAGGCGCACAAAGCCCAGGCCGCCGTCGTCCGCCGAAGCACCGCGACCACTCACCGGCAGCAGCTCGCGGTGATATTTCATCAACCAGGCGCTGTACACCGCCGAGAAACGTTCGGCTTCAAAGCGCGACAGCTTGACCTTGGGCAAGCGCGCCGCCATCCCGGTAGGTACATCGCACGCCGGGGCGGGTTCGCCACTGGCCAGGGATTGCGCCTGGGACATGACCTGCGCATATTGCCGCGCAGTGACTTCGTACTTGCCGATGAAGTACAGCATCGGCTTGAGCGGGGTCTTGGCGTCGGTCTTCGGCATCAGCGGCGCAATGACCTTGTTCCAGTCCTTGGGCAGGTCCTTGAGGGTGAACTGGCCGTTGATGAAGTCGCGGCGATAACCGGAAATGAACGACTGCTGATAGCCCGCTTCACCTTCGCTGAACGGGTAGCCGAGGCTGATCTCGCGGTCATCCAGGGTGCCCTGGGCCAGCACGTAGGCATAGCGGAACACCATGTTGCCTTCGCAGGGCAGCGGCAGGCTGACGTCATCCGGCAACGGCTTGGGGTTGTCCAGCTTGTCGCTCGCCTCATCGGCCCAGGCCACGCAGGACAGGGTCAGCGCCATGGCGGCGCCCAGTAACTTATACATCTCTGACTCCTTCAGAAGCCTGGATACGCGCCACACGCCAACCACCACACGCCGCCGCCACGGCGCTGACGCCGAGGACAGCTGCCAGGGCCAGGCCGTAGTGACGCGCCAGCAGGTGGCTGGCGTATTCGCCCGACACCTGCACGAATAATTGGTTCAGGCCGGACTCTGCCAAGCCATATAAAAGCCCACTCAATGCAGCGGCAAACCCCGCGCTGTAGAGCGCCTGCAACACCACAAACAGCAACAACCCGGCGGTGGAAAACCCCAACAACCGCAATACCGACAGCTCCCGGCGCTTGCGTGCAACCGACGCCAGCGCCGCGGCAAAGATCGCGGCAAACGCGCCCGCCAACGCCAGCCCGGCGATGATCCAGAACACGATCGACAGGTTGCGGCTCAACGACTGCACCTGGGCGATGGTCTGGGCCTGGGTCGACACCAACAGATTCTGCCCGGCGAAATACACCCGCAGCGGCTCCACATCCACCAGGCGCCGCGCATACAAACGGAACGCCGGGTATACCCGTTGCTCGCTGACGCCCACCGCATCGCCGTCCCAGCCAAACGCCGGCACCGCGCGGCCATCGCGATAATCTTCCGCTGCTTCCAGCAAGCCCAAGGGCGCAAACAATCCATCCCGGGCGAAGGCTTCCAGCGGCGCTACCTGCAGCACTTGAACCCGTAGGCGTTGCGACTCGACGCGCCCCGCCACCTGGCGCCCAAAACTCGCCTCCAGCCAATCCCCGGCCTTTGCCCCGAGCTTTTCGGCAGCGGTGTGGCTCAGCACGATCTGATCCAGGCCCTTGGGCATCGGCAGGCCGGCCAGCAATGGGTCGTTGGCGGCGGTCGGCAGCATCTCCACCGTCACCGCCTCCAACTGCGCCGTCGCCGCAATCTGCCGGGTGCGCGGCAAGGCGAACGCCACGTCGCTGCGCTGGCGGAGCTGCTCGACAAATTCACTGCTGAATCGACCACCGCCCAACGGAATAATTTCCCGGGTGGCCGGGTCGTTCTCCAAACGTTCGGTCAAACTGCTAACCAGTCCAAATTTCAGGCCGAACAACACCAGCAACGGCGCGATCACCGCCACCAGCGCCAGCACCGAACACACCGACAGCCACGCATCGTTGCGGTAATCCTGCCAGGCCAGGGAAGTCACCAGGGCGATACGCATCAGCACGCCTCCCCAAGGGTGGCGGTGACGCCGCCGTCGGCGTCGCGACGGCAACTGATGCGCCGCACCTGCAAGCCGCTGGCCCGGGCCAGGGGTTCATCATGGGTAGCAATCACGCAGCACGCGCCGTTATGCCGGGCCTGGGCCAACAGCGCCTGCATCACCCGCTCGGCGTTCAACGGGTCGAGCGCAGCGGTGGGCTCATCCGCCAGCAACAGCTGCGGACCGTGGGCCAGGGCTCTTGCGCAACTGACCCGCTGACGCTGGCCGACGGACAACGCCGCCGGCTTCTTGTCCAACTGATCAGTGATTTCCAACTGCTCGGCCAACCGCGCCACGCTGCCGTCGTCTTTCAAACCCAGGAGTTGCCGCGACAACGCAATGTTGCCGCGCACATCGAGAAAGCCCAGCAGGCCGCCGGTTTGCAGCACGTAACCCAGGTGCCGACTGCGTAGCTCCGCCAGCGCGCTTTGCTGGTCACCACGCCAAAGCCCGGCAATGTCGACGCGGTTGAAATCGAACTGCCCGACCTGATCCGGCGCCAACACCAGCGCGAGCAAATCCAGCAAGGTGCTCTTGCCACAGCCACTCGGCCCGACCACCGCCAACTGTTCACCCGCACGCAGTTGCAAGCCCGGTATCACCAGGCTGTAGCGCTGGGCACCAACGCCCCGGCTCTTGTGCACTGCGCTCAAGTTCAGCATTACGGCAGCGTCGACAGCGGCACGCGGTACAACGCATCACCCGGCTCGGCATCGCCGAAACGGACCCAGTTGGCCACATCGTTATGGAAGGTTTCGTAGAGGCGGATCTTCGAATCCAGCTCGTCGATAAAGTCTTCCTGCTCGGCCACGCTCAACGACAGCCACAAATCCTGGGTCATGTTCAGCGACTTGCTGCGGTACGGCAGGCCTTCCAGGTATTCGCCAAGGATGCCGCCGTCCGCCAGGTTGCCGCCCTTTTTCAAGGCCTGTGGATCACGGCTCATATAGGCCGAGGCGCTGGCGATTTCCTGGAAGAAATCCTTCGGTGAGGTCTGGGTTTTGCGCGCGGCGTCGACGATCAGTTTCAAGGACTGCTGCAAATCGTTGAGCTGCAATTTGGTCAGCATCACGCACACCTGAAAGGCCGGCAGCGCGGTATTGGTCAGGTCGCGATCGGCGGTCCAGGCACTCACCAGTTGCGGTGCCTGGCTCGCGGTTTTGCGGCCAAGGAAATCCATGTGCATCGCGTAACCGACGGCGGCGGATTTGTCCGCCAGGGTCGGCGCGGCACTGAGCAGCGGCACCGGCTGCGGCGTGTTGCTGCGCACCTGATGCACCAGGTTGGCGAACACCGTGCCGATCTCGTCGACCCGCTCGCCGAACTTGCGCACATCGCCACCGGGCACCGGCGTGTACAGGTCGCCGATCTGCGGGTTGGCGTCGGCGGTCAGGGTGCGGTACTGGGCTTCGGCGCCGCTGTGGGTTTTCTTCCCGGCGTCGGTGCGCAGGTGCAAGGCATAGATCTTGATCTGCTTGCCCAGCGCCGCCTGGCGCACTTCGGCTTCGTTCATCTGGGTGGTGGCAAACGGGTCGTTCTTGCGCAACGCACCGGCGTCGGTCACCAGCAGGATCAAGCGCCCGCCGTAGCCGGACCAGTCCATGCCTTCCACCGCCTGCATGACACCGGCGAACGCGTCTTCGTTGAACGAGTGGCTGGACACCGTCGACGCTTTGACCTGCCGCGCCATGTCGAGGAAGCGCTGCGGGTCGCGACCTTGGTCGAGGGTGATCAGGGTCTTGGCCACATACTCCAGGCCGGGGGTTTTCTTGATGCTGTTGCGAAAACCCACCAGGCCAAAGCTCACGCTGTCCAGTTCGCCACGCTCGGCGATGCGGGTTTGCAGCTCGTGGACCACGTCGCGAACCTGGTCGATGTAGGGCTGCATCGACACCGTGGTGTCGACCACCAGCACCACCGCAGTGCGGAAGGCGTCGGCGCTGGCATCGATCGCCGGCGTTCGGCCGACAGCCTTGGCGATGACATTAGGCGTGTTGCCCGGGTCGATGGAGGCGACGTTGAGCAACTGCACCGGCTGGCCGTTTTCGTCGAAGCTCTCTTTGGAGTCGAAGATCGGCAGCAAATAGAACTGGTTCTGCGGGACGGCGCTGGCGGTCGGTTCCAGGGCCAGCACCTGCTGGTTGTCCTCGGTGTTTTTCTGCACCTTGAGCAGCAGGTTTTTCGCCGCTGCGGGATCGGCTAAAAGCTTCTCCACTTCAGCGGACTGACGCAGGAACATCACCGGCGCCCGGCCCGAACGCTCGGTGAACTTGAGCACCAGGCTCTGCTTCCAGTCGCTGGCTTGCGCCGCCGGCAGCCAACCGTCGCTGCGCCCGTCGGTGGCGGCGCCAACCCGCAGCCAGGGGCTGCCGTCGACGTCCTTGCGTTGGTAGACATAGAGCACGGAAAACGCCGGCAAACCTTCGCCAGGCGCCCCGCCCGCTTCGTGGGAAAGCTTGGCGCCGGGCTTGCTCAGTACCCGCTGGAACAGGGTTTTCTTGCCGGCCATCAGCAACGGGCGTTGACCGCCGTCAACCTGCGCCGCTACCGGTTGCGCGGCAGGCGGCGTGACGGCCTTGGCCGCCTCGACAACCGGCGACGCGGCGGCTGGCGCGTCATCTTTCAACCACCAGTAACTTGCGCCCGCAATCGCCAGCGCGACTGCCACGGCAACTGCCGCCAACGCCAGCACCGGCCCACGGTTTTGTCCGGACACGGCCGAGTGTTGCGTCGGCGTCACCACCGGTTGCCGCACGGGTTGTGGCTGCGGCTTTTCGGTCGGGATTTCGATGGAAACCGGCGTGAGTCCGGCCAGGTCATTGGAGACCGCAACCGGAATCGGCAGGGGCCGAATCAACGTCGCCTCTACCTGCTCCTCCTTCGGCAACTGATCCAGCGCCCGCAACAACGCCGCCGCATCCGGGAAGCGTTCCGCCGGGTCTTTGGCCAGCAGCTTGCGCAGCACCTCCTGATAACGCCCATGGTGCACCGGCAACTCCGGCAGCGGTTCAGTCAGGTGCGCCAGCGCAGTGGAAAGCGCATCGGTGCCGTTATAAGGCAGCTTGCCCACCAGGATTTCGTAGAGCACCACGCCCAACGCATACAGGTCGGCGCGCCCATCAATCTCCTGGCCCCGGGCCTGCTCCGGGCTCATGTAGCTCGGCGTGCCGACGGCAAATCCGGCCTGGGTGAACTGCGTGCGGTCATCCAGGGACTTGGCGATACCAAAGTCCGACAACACCGCCGTGCCATCCGCGCGGAACAGAATGTTCGCCGGCTTCACATCGCGATGCACCAGACCCTGAGCGTGGGCGTAGCCCAGCGCCGACGCGATCTGGCGGATATACGTCAGCCCTTGCTCCGGCGTCAGGCCCGCGGCGATGCGCTCCTTGAGCGTGCCATTGGGCAGGTATTCCATGGCCATGTAGTACAGCTCACCGACATTGCCGATGTCATGGATGGTCACGGTGTGCGGGTGGGACAGGCGCGCCAGGGTCTTGCCTTCGCGCAGGAAGCGCTCGCAGAAGCTCGGGTCGGCCGCCAGCGCCGCCGCCATGATCTTCAGCGCCACCTTGCGCTCCAGGGAACGCTGGGTCGCCAGGTACACGCTGGCCATGGCGCCAACGCCGATTTCGCCTTCGATGTCGTAGCCGGGAATGATGATGTTCATGTCGACACCTTCACAACGATGGCGGTGATGTTGTCCGGCGCGCCGCGATTGAGCCCCAGGTGCACCAGGCTGCGGACGATTTCGTCCGGCTCGGCATGGCTCAGTACTTCACGGATCTCGTAGTCTTCGACGGTCTTGTTCAGGCCGTCGCTGCACAGCAGGTAGCTGTCGCCGGGGGCGATCAACAGGTCGACCGACGACAACGCCAACTGTGCTTCCACGCCAATCGCGCGGGTGACGATATTCGCCCGTGGATGCACCCGCGCATCGGCTTCGCTGAGCAGGCCGCTGTCCTGCAAGTCCTGCACGTAGCTGTGGTCGCGGGAAATGCTTTCCAGCACGCCGTCCCGCAGGCGGTACAGGCGGCTGTCGCCGGCCCACAGGCACACGCCGCGCAAGCCCCGGGTGGCAAGCAACACCACGGTGCTGCCCATCATGGTCACGCCACGGTGGGCGGTTTCTTCGCGCACCGCGCCGTTGACTCGCAGCAGGTCGCTACGCAACGCCGCCGTGTATTCCTCAAGAGAACGGCCCACGGGAATGCTGCGCAGGCTGTCGACAATCAGGCTGCTGACGTAATCCCCCGCCGCGTGCCCGCCCATGCCGTCGGCCACCACCCACAGGCCGTTTTCCGGCAGGTCGAGGCAAGCGTCTTCATTGACTTGGCGAACCATGCCGACGTGGCTTTTGCTGGCGGATTTGAACGTGGACCGCATCTACACAACACCTTCTTGGCCGAGCAAAAATTGCGCAAAATCGTCGGCAGCAGGCAAGCCCTGACACCGCATTAAACCGGGAGAAATCTGTTGCGAACCACGGCCCCACCACAGGCTCGCGCCTTCGCAGGCCTGTTCGGCAAGCGCAGTCATCCGCGCCTGCGGGTCTGTGGCGTTGACACGCTGCAAGCCCGCAAAGCGACTACCCAAGGTGCGAGGTTGGCAGGCTGGAGCGCCGAGGGATTCGATCCCGCCGCTGAAACCTTCGAAGCTGGCGCTGGCGTCCAGCGTGCTCAGCAACAACTCTTCCACCTGTTCAAACCAGGTGTCCGGGCCGCCAACGACGGAGGCCGGGTCGGTGTCGTGATCCAACAGCGCAGCCACCGTCAGCGGGAAATAGCGCCCCACCCGGTCGATGCTCGGCATCACCACGCCCACCGCCGCGTCCGGCCCGCACACGCCCGGCGCCAACACGAAGCGCCACAATGGGCTGACCAGGTAAGCATTCAGCCAGTCAGCCCCGAGGCGGGTCTGGCTGGCGAGCAATCCGGACGCCAGCCAACTGTCCCAAGGGCCGATAAAACTCTGGGGCAGCGCGCGGCTGACAAAGTCGCCGCGGCACGCCAACTTGCCGTAGAAACCCAGCGTGGTCATAGCCGCTCCGGCAGGCTGAAGCCGTTAAGCACGCGGCTCTTGAACGGGTTGAAGGCACTGTTGGCCCGCAACTCGTAGGAGATGCTCGCGCCGTCGACCCGCAGACGCAGGTTGAAGCGGTCCGGCGAATTGCCGGCGGTCAGGTCCGATTGCTCCAGCAGGCGAAACCAGGCCCACGGGCCGTCCAGCGTTACACCGGAGCGCCCGCTGGCTGACGGCGGCATGATGGAAATGCGCACCACGCCAATGCTGCCGGGATTCGGCCACTGCATCGCGACCGGCCGGCTCGGGCCGTGGTCATAGCTCAGTTGCTGGCCGTCCAGGTCCAGCAGGAACTGGGTGATGGTCGCGTCCATCGCCACCGGCTTGAGTTCAAAGCGCACGATCGGCTGGGTGCCACCGGCGCGGAAAAACGCATCCCGAATGGTCGCCGCACGCTGGAAGGTTTGCAGCACGCCCGGCGCAATGCCGAGTTTCTGCGCCGCACCCGGCTGCCAGCGCCAGGTTTGCGTGGAGGTGTCGACGTAAGGTTGCAGGTACTTGCGGAAGTAATTGTCCATCACCCCGCCCACCCCGAAGAACTGGCCGAAGTCATCCAGGGTCGCGTCCCGCGCACTGCCGGGCGACATCGGATAACGCCCGGCCAGGGACTGGCGATACACGTTCACCACTTCGCTGACCCACGCCGCATTCAGCTGGTTGCGCACCCCGCCCATCATGCTGTTGGTGGTGGAGTTGACCACTGACTTGACCATGCCCTGCACCAGCGGCGGCTGGCGTTCGGCATTCAGGCTGACCCGCGTGGCCGCAGCCGCCGCCTGGTTTTTCGCTTCGCCGAGCAACGCATCGCCACTGGCGCCGACCATGGCGCTGACCTGCACATACAGCGCATTCATGTCCGCCAGCAGGCCATCGATGGCTGCCGGTTCGCCTTCGTTCTTGCTGACGATGCTGTTGAGTTCGGCGAAGTGCGCCGTCACCGGGTCTTCACTGGCCGCCGGTGCATCTGCGGTCGGTTGGTCCTGGCCAAGCAGGCTGCCGAGGCGTTCCTTGAGCTTGTCCACACCACCTTCCACCGGCGCGCCCTTGGCAGCCAGCAGGCGTTCTTCCGCCTGCAGGTCGGTCTCCTTGGAGACCGCCACCAGCAGCTTCTTCAGCGGCGAAGTCGGCCCGGAAATCACCCGCAAGACGTCGGCCGCCTGGGCCACGCTGGTGATCGGCACAAAGTCGATATCCGCCAGCAACGCATCCCACTGGCGTTGATAATCCTGGAAGTACAGGCGGCGCACGTCGGCGGCGAGGCTGACGACGTTTTGTTGGTCGGCCTGCTCGCGGCCCAGTACCCACTGCTCTTCAGCAAGGGTGCCGGTCTGGTTCAGGCTGGTCAGCAGGAAGCCCTGGCGATAACCCTTGGCGGTGAAGAAACCGCTCAACGGTTCGCCCAACGGCTTGCCGCTCTTGCGACTGAACACCAGCGCGGCATCGCGGCCCGCCGCTTCGTTGATGCGAAAGTCCGGCACGCCTTCCGGCAGTTTCTGGCGCTTGATGCGGTCGTAGACGCGCTGGGCCACCGGCAGTTGCTGCAGTTGCCGACGCAGGTCGTCGATCAAGCGCGGGTCGAGACGGGCGCTGGGCGGATGCCGCTCGAACAGGGCCTGCAAGTGCCCGATCAGGGCCTGGCGTTGGTCCGCCGGCAGGTCGCGCGGCAGGTTGCGGTCCCAGTCGAGGGCGATCCAGGCCTTGATGAAATCCGGGTCGTAATGCTCGCTGTCGGCGAGCATCAGGTAGGCCTTCAAACCTTCGTAGAGGAAGTCGGAATTGCCGCCGCCGTGCAGTTGCTCTTCGATGCGCGTCACCAAACGGGGCGCGAACACGGCGATCAACAGCTTGCGGTAGACGCTGGCGGATTCGGCTTCGAGCATGTCGCCCTGATACAGGCCCAAGCCTTCGGACCAGCTCGGCGAGTCGCCCGCGAGGTTCTTCACGGCGTTAAGCAGGGGCAGCACCGCGAGTACTTCGCGCTGTGCCGGGCTGAGGTTCTGCACGGTCTGGCCCAACGGCGCGACCTTCTGGTCAACCTGGGCGATGTAGGCCTGGTTGGCGCGATAACTCACCCACCACAACGTGCTGACGACCAGTACCAGCGCCACGGTTGCGGCCAGCACACCCCGGGCAATCCACTTGCGACGGCGCTCGACCTTCGGGTTGACGCCCACCAGGCCACGCTCGGCAAACGCCACGGCGGTGAACAGTTTTTCGATGAAGTAACTGCGCCCGGTGCCGGTCTGGCGCGCCAGGTGCTGGCGGTCCAGGTTCATGCTCTGGGCCATGGCGCCGATCAAGCGGTCAATCGGGCTGCCTTCCTGGGTGCCGCTGGTGAAGTACACACCGCGCAGCAAGACGCGCTCTTCAAAGGCGTTGGGTTTGAATACGCCTTCGAGGAAGCCTTGCAGGCAATCCTTCAACGCGCCGAACTGCTGCGGGAAACCGTAGATCAGGTCGCGCCGCGCCGGGTCGCGTTCCTGTTGCAGGCGCTCCACCAGGCGCTCGTTGAGGCGCTGTTCCAGGCCGGCGAACTCGCTTTGCAGATGGGCCAGCGGGCTGTCGCTGTTCTTGCCGTCGTCCAGGGCGAAGGTCATGCCCCACACTTGGGCGCGCTCTTCCTTGCTCAGGTTGTCGAAGAACTCCATGAAGCCCGGCACCAGGTCGAGCTTGGTGAGCATCAGGTAGATCGGGAAGCGCACGCCCAGTTGGGTGTACAGCTCCTGGATGCGCAGGCGGATCGCGGCGGCATGGGCGGCACGCTCGGCGTCGCTGCCCAGCAGCAGGTCCGAGAGGCTGATGGCGATAAACGCACCGTCAATCGGGCGCCGGGATCGCTGCTTTTTCAGCAGGTCGAGAAAGCCCAGCCAGGCGGCTTTATCCACCGTGGAGTTGCTGTCCTGGGTGGTGTAGCGGCCAGCGGTGTCGAGCAATACGGCCTGGTCGGTAAACCACCAATCGCAATTGCGCGTACCGCCCACGCCCCGTACCGCACCGGCACCCAACTGCGCCGCCAAGGGAAAGTGCAGCCCGGAATTGACCAGCGCGGTGGTCTTGCCCGAGCCCGGCGGGCCGATGATCACGTACCACGGCAGCTCATACAGGTTGCGGCGCTCGTCACCGCCCAGCTTGGCCTTTTTCAACAGGGCCAGGGCTTCGTCCATGCGCTGGCGCAGGGTCGCCAGCTCTTCGGCGGTGGCGACGCTGGCAGGGTCTGGCGGGGTTTCCGCCGCGAGGCTGCGCATCACTTCGGCAGCCTGGCGCCGGGCCTGGATAATCCGGAACACGCGGTAGGCAATCCACACCGCGAACACCAGGATGATCAGCGCCCAGCGGCGCCCTTCAGGCACCAGCACATCGAGCAACGGGCCCACAAACCAGATGATCAGGCTCAAGGCGATCAGGCCCAGCAGCGGGATCACCCAGCGAATCACAAAACTGAAAAACGCCTTCACTCGACGCCCTCCGCCAATACGGTGATTTCTACCCGGCGATTGCGCGCACGGCCTTCGGCTGTGGCGTTGGTCGCCACCGGCTCGGTGTCGCTGCGGCCTTCGGCGCTGAAGCGTTCCGGCTGGCCGGTCTTGGCCGCGAGAATCTCCAGCACCGACTTGGCCCGCGCCTCGGACAGCGCCCAGTTGGACGGAAAGCGCAGGGTCGCAATCGGACGGTTATCGCTGTGGCCGGTGACCCGCACCTGGCCCTTGACCTTGCGGATGGCGTCGGCAATACGCAGCATCAGCGGCTGGAAGTCATCGACGATGCTGGAGCTGGCCGAGGCGAACAGTTCATCACCACGGATGGTCACCACGGAGCGGTCGACGGCATCTTCCACGGCTACGCGACCGGCCTTGATGTCTTCCACCAGGAAGCCTGCCAGACGCGGTCGCTCAATGATTTTCGGCTGGGCCACCGGACGGTCGATGGCCTGCACCGGGATCTCCCCCAGGGCATGAATATTCTTGAACACCGGCTCGGCATCCGACGCCAGTTTCATCCGCAACCCGAACAGCAATGCCAACAGCAGTGCCAGGCCGATGGCCACGGCGATCCATGGCGGCATGAACTGCGCCAGGCGATCACGGGCCACGGTCACGCCGCGCCAATGGGGTGACAGCTCGCGCTCATGCTCGCCACGGGCACTGCGAATCGCCGCAGCGGTACGCTCGCGCAAGGCTTCCAGCTGGCTGCGGCCATCGTTCATCACGCGGTAGCGACCTTCGAAACCCAGGCACAGGCACAGGTACAGCAGTTCCAGCAGGTACAGGCGTTCCCGCGGGCTTTGCAGGCAGTGATCCAGCAATTGGAAGACCTTTTCGCCGCCCCAGGCTTCGTTGTGCACGGTGATCAGCAGGCTCTGCTTGCCCCAGTCACTGGCACTGCCCCACGGCGTACTCAGCACGGCTTCATCGAGGGCGGTGCACAGCGCGTAACGCGCCAGCAGCACATCGTTGCGGGCCACGCCGGCCGCCTCGGCACGTTCTTCGAACTGGCGCAGGTAAGCCAGCAACTGCGCACGCAGGCTCGCTGGCGCAGGGTGCGAGATCGTGTTGCGCAGGCGTGTCAGCAGCGACAACAACGGGCCGGCAGCGCTTTCCAGCGGGTTCAGGCCCTGGGCCTTGCCGGTCAGGATCGGCGCAGCGGGCATCGACAGCGGCGCCGGCTCTGCGCGAACAGGCTCCGGCGCGCGGCCACCGGGACGCGGCATGAACTGGGTGCGGTCATCGTCATTCGGATGCATCGCGGATTACCCTCGGATGGCCCAGAAAGCCAGGTTCAACCCCGGGAACTGGCCGGCGATGTGGAACGCAAAGCCACCGGAATTACCCAGTTGCTGCCAGTGCTCGCTGCCCCGGTCCAGCTCGTAGTAGGTGGAGCCTGCGTGGTACGGAATCTGCCGTGGCGCCACCGGCAGCGGCAGCAGGCCGATGCCCGGCAGTTGCAGGTTGACCAGGTCGCGGATGTGTTCCACCGAGCCGACTTTGCTTTGCTGGCCGAAGCGCGCGCGCAGGGTTTCGCCTGGCACATCGGCGCGCACCACCAGGATGAAACTGGCGCTGTCGATCAAGGTTTTGTCGGCCAGCATCGCCACGTGCACGCCGTAGGCTTTCTCGACAATCGGGATCGGCGTGGCCTTGCTGTCGATCAGCATCGACAGCGCCTCGCGCAGGGCCTGCATCACCGGGGTGAAGCTCAAGGCCAGGTCGTCATGCTGGTATTGCGGGTATTCGTGGGGGCGGCGACCCGTGGTGGAGAAGGTCGAGAACTCGCCGGCCAGGCTCACCAATTCACTGAAGAAACGCTCCGGGTGCAGCGGGCTCAACTGACTCAGGTGCTGGATCAGCGGCTGGGCGCGGTTGACCAGTTGCAGCAGCATGAAGTCGGCAATCTCCGAAGCACCACCGGCGCCCGAAGCCACCACGCGCCCGGCCAACGCTTCGCCGCGCTGGTGCAGCAGGCCCAGCAGTTCGCTGCGAAACGCGGTCAGCGGTTTGCTGGCCGTCACGTCGAGGACCGGCGGGATGTAGCTCTCGTCCAGCACCAGGGCGCGATCGGCGCGTTTTTCCTTGATGCGCACCAGGCCGATAGCCGCGTAATCGCTGATGCCATCCTGGGCGGTCAACAGGCGCAAGGCGCGGGAGCCGACCGCCACCGGCGCACGGTTTTCGAAGGGCGCGTTGTCGTCGCGCACTTCACGCACCTGGCTGACATAGCGCGCGGCTTCCAGGGCCTCGCCTTCGTCGACGGTGTCGCGGGCGCCGGCACGCTTGAGGGGCAACGCCAGGTACACCAGGCCATCGCGCAAGTTGTCGTCGATATTCAGCGGGCTCGGCGCCAGGTCGTCCTGGGGGATATTGAACGGCGTGCCATCCGGTAACAGGCCACGTGCCGAGACGATCGCCAGCTTGCCCTGGGCCAGCAGGCCCTGGTCGATCAACAGTTCGGAAAAGCCCCAGGCCCCCGCCGACAACGGGCGGCTGCGCGCATCGATCAGGTTTTCCAGGTAACGGTCATGCTGCTGGAAGTGCTGCGTTCCGATGAACATGCCTTCCGACCAGACCACGCGATTGTTCCAGGACATGGGGGCTCCGATTCTTATTGGGCAGGGCTGGATGGGGGAACCACGACGTCGGCACGCACGGCGTGCACATCGAGGCTGATCTGGTATTCGGTGTATTGGCGTGCCGGCACGTTGAGCACCGTGCGCCACTCGGCGCGGTCCAGTTCGCGATAGCCCACCAGCAGGCCGATCTGGCGGGTGGACGGGTCGAGGTCGCGCTGGATGCTCAATTGCTGGCCGGGCAGGATCACCACTTCGTCCTGGTCGAGCAGGTCGAGGCCGAGGGTCGACTGTGCGCGATCGGCCAGGGCGAAGTAGTCGGAACGGCTGAAGGTGGCGGCGTTTTTCAGTTCGAAAATCCGCACCCGTACCGGGGCTGCCTGGCCATTGGCGCCGGGGTTGAGCCCGGCGATGGCATGGAAATGCAGCTCGACGGCGGCGGTGTCTGCCTCAGCTTCGGCGGCCTCGGGCTTGGCCGCATCCTTGGCACACGCCGTCAGCAGAAGCGCGGTGGCGACTGCGAGTAAAAACCTGGGAATCATCCTGCGTCCTCAATGACGTACTTAGCTATCCGTTGTTCCATGTACTGCGTTGTTAGTGACGCTGTCGGCTGCTGTGCGCTTCGTAGGCACGGCTGAATTCACGCCCGAACAGGTCCTGGAAATCTTCCTGGGCCTCGCGGGAAATATTGCTGTAGAGCTCGGTGAACTGCTGCCAGTACTGGGCCTGGCGCGAGCCGTTGAAAATGCTCGACAGCCCGCCGGGCTTGCCCATGCGCTCTTCGAGCTGCGCCGGTTCAAAGCGCGTCAGCAGGTGCTTGATGGCGGCTTCGACCCCGGCCATGACGGCCAGTTGGTGGGCGCGCAGATCGTCGAAACTGTCGCGCACGGCCAAGTCCGGCGCCATAAACGCCTGATTGCTGTGGCGTAGGAGCAGCAGTAGCGCTTCATCGGCATTCGGGGCGAATTTCAACGGATTGTTTTCCACCGGTTGAATCACCGTCTGCTGCATGCGGAACTCGCCCTTGAGGCTGCTGCGGGCACGCAACACGTCGATCAGGCCTTCGACCATCAGCCGGTAACTGCGGCCGATGCTTTCCATCTGGGCTTCGGCCTGGGCCTTGTCCAGGCGCAACTGATCGAGGCCCGCACCGCGCAGGAAGGCTTGCAACAGGTCGGGCTGGCTGGCATCAGCCACCGGGAGCGGGCGCTCGACCTTGGGCGGCTCGATGACCGGCGGCTGTGGCGGTGTTGGCGGCGGCGGTGCAACAGGCCTGGGTGCCGGGGCATCGCCGAACAGATCCCAGTCTTCGGGTATTACTGAGCCCGAGACCACCGGCGCAGGCGGCTCAGCCACGGGCAGCGGTGTCGGCGGGCGGAAGTCGTGCTGCTCGGCCGGCACGTGATCGTGCACGGTGGCCGGCGGTACGCTGGTGGGCGCGAGGAAGTCGAACAGGTCCGGCAGGGTGTCCATCGACGAGGCGCCCTGGAACTGCGGCGCGATCACCGGAGGTGGCGTCGGGGCCTTCACGGCGGCGCCCATCAGGGCTTCGAAACTGTTGGAAGCGTCACCGGTGAAAGACGGGGTATCTGTCACTTTCAGGTTGAAATCGATACGCGCCTGGATCTCGTAATCGCCGATGCGGATCAGTTCGCCGTCCTGCAATGGCTCGCTGCTTCCCCGCCGCAAACGAATACCGGCATGCACTAACTCAACTCCATTAGTGCTGTTATCAGTTAAGTAGTAACGACCATCTTTGTACTGAATAACGCAATGTTGCGTGGAAACAAGACGTTCTGGATCAGGCAGTACCCAGTCATTTTCGGAACCGCGGCCAATAGCCATCACTCCCTGATCCAGGGACTTTTCAGAACACTGGCCAGGGGTAATCTTGTGATAACTAGTGATAGTCAAGCACAGCGACATCTTGCCTCCTTGCTGATACTTCGCGCGCGGCCGTTCCCTGGGAGAAATGCTCCGAGAGATCCACGACAGATCCTTTCAAAACCTTGAAAGCCTGCTTCAACCCGCGTAATTGCTGATCTTAACCGGCCTGTATGACAAAAATCCTGCCTCGGCACCTGCTTCGACTGATCAGTCGCACAAGATGTTAAGCACCGCACATCTGTCATAGAGGGCGAATAGCTTACCTTGACAAGGCATAAGTACTACACCAAAAATGCACAACTTCTTGAACACCAATGATGGCACTTTGAAATCAGCATGATGTCAAAGCGCTAAATAAGACCAAGAAAACATGCAAAGTTCCTCGCGCAACTAATGCATGAGTTGCCCGTCATCTAACGGGCTGATAGGGAGATCGAATTTAGTGGATGTGCCTCTGCTGCTCGCCGCCGTTTCCGCGACTTCGCCCTGTGGCGAAGACTTGGAATATGACGCCGATTACTTGCATCTTGAGCGTGCCGCACAGGGTCAACCCGAGCGCAGCATGGGCGACTCGATCCTGCCTGCCGAACCTCCGGAATGGCGCAGCATCCAGCAGCAAAGTCTCGACCTCCTGCAACGCAGCAAAGACCTGCGCATCACCCATTTCCTGTTGCAAGCCGCCCTCGCCCTCCAGGGCATTGCAGGGCTTGCCGACGCACTCGCACTGATCAACGCGCTGCTGCGCGAATACTGGGCCGACCTGCATCCGCGCCTGGATGCCGATGACGACAACGACCCCACCGTGCGCATCAACGCCCTCAGCGGCGTGGCCAGCGACGCGAACATCCGTCTGCTGCGTGAGGCCATTCTCACCCGTTCGCGCACCTTCGGGCCCGTCAGCCTGCGCGCCGCGCTGAATGCCAGCGGGCTGCAGAGTTTCCCCGGCGAAAACCTCGGTGCCGAACAGCTTAACGGCGCATTCCTCGACAGCGATGCCGAGCAATTGCAAGCCACCCGCGACGCGCTGAACGCCGCCCGCGACGCCTGTGAGGCCATCGAACAATACGTCAGCGACCAGGTAGGTTCCGCCCAGGGCGTGGACCTCGGCCCCTTGAAGCAACTGCTCAAGCAGGCCGTGCAGATACTTAACCAATACGCCCCGCACAGCGGCGCCGCCAGCGAGCCCGAGGTTGTCAGTGACGACAATGCCCCCTCGGTTGAATACGCCGCCGCGCCCGTTGCAGCACGCCCGACCGGCGACATCGCAAGCCGCGATGAAGTGCTGCGCAGCCTCGACAAGATCCTTGCGTACTACACCCGGCACGAGCCTTCGAGCCCGCTGCCGGTGCTGTTGAACCGGGCGAAGAATCTGGTGCACGCCGACTTTGCGGCCATCGTGCGCAACCTGATTCCCGACGGCATGTCCCAATTTGAAAATCTGCGCGGGCCGGACAGCGAATAAGCGTACGGATCGCGCAGTTACAACACCGTCGCTCAAGCGACCAGGAGCAGCAACGTGGCGAAGCAAAGTTCTCAGAAATTCATCGCGCGCAACCGTGCGCCTCGGGTGCAGATCGAGTACGACGTCGAGCTCTACGGCGCCGAGAAAAAGGTCCAGCTGCCCTTCGTCATGGGCGTGATGGCCGATCTCGCCGGCAAGCCCGCCGAACCTCTGGCGCCTGTGGCCGACCGCAAGTTCCTTGAAGTGGACGTCGACAACTTCGACTCGCGCCTCAAGGCCATGCAGCCACGCGTCGCGTTCCACGTGCCCAACGAGCTGACCGGCGAAGGCAACCTGAGCCTGGACATCACCTTCGAAAGCATGGACGACTTCAGCCCCGCCGCTGTGGCGCGCAAGGTCGATTCGCTCAAGCAACTGCTCGAAGCCCGCACCCAGCTGGCCAACCTGCTGACCTACATGGACGGCAAGACCGGCGCTGAAGAAATCATCATGAAGGCGATCAAGGACCCGGCACTGCTTCAGGCACTTGCCAGCGCGCCCAAGCCTGCAGGGGAGCAGTAATCATGACTGACAATACCGCCCGCGAAGGCACCCAGATCCTGGGTACCACCGAAGAAGCCAGCGAGTTCGCGAACCTGCTGCTGCAAGAATTCAAACCCAAGACCGAGCGTGCCCGCGAAGCCGTGGAAACCGCTGTGCGCACCCTGGCCGAGCAGGCTCTGGCCCAGACCGACCTGGTGTCCAACGACGCGATCAAGTCGATCGAATCGATCATCGCCGCCATCGACGCCAAGCTCACCGCCCAGGTCAACCAGATCATCCATCACCAGGATTTCCAGCAGCTGGAAAGCGCCTGGCGTGGCCTGCACTACCTGGTGAACAACACCGAGAGCGATGAGCAGCTGAAGATTCGCGTGCTCAACATCTCCAAGCCGGACCTGCACAAGACCCTGAAGAAATTCAAGGGCACCGCGTGGGACCAGAGCCCGATCTTCAAGAAGATGTACGAAGAAGAATACGGCCAGTTCGGCGGCGAACCCTACGGTTGCCTGGTGGGCGACTACTACTTCGACCAGTCGCCTCCCGACGTGGAGCTGCTGGGGGAGCTGTCGAAAGTCTGCGCCGCCATGCACGCACCGTTCATTGCCGCCGCTTCGCCAACCGTGATGGGCATGGGCTCGTGGCAGGAACTGTCGAACCCGCGCGACCTGACCAAGATCTTCACCACCCCGGAATACGCCGGCTGGCGCTCGCTGCGTGAATCGGAAGACTCGCGCTACATCGGCCTGACCATGCCGCGCTTCCTGGCGCGCCTGCCGTACGGTGCCAAGACCGATCCGGTGGAAGCCTTCGCCTTCGAAGAAAACACCGACGGTGCCGACAGCTCCAAGTACACCTGGGCCAACGCCGCTTACGCGATGGCGGTGAACATCAACCGTTCGTTCAAACACTTCGGCTGGTGCTCGCGCATCCGTGGCGTGGAGTCAGGCGGTGAAGTCGAGAACCTGCCGGCCCACACCTTCCCGACGGATGACGGTGGCGTGGACATGAAGTGCCCGACCGAAATCGCTATCAGCGACCGCCGCGAAGCGGAACTGGCGAAGAACGGTTTCATGCCGCTGCTGCACAAGAAAAACACCGACTTTGCCGCCTTCATCGGCGCCCAGTCGTTGCAGAAACCGGCCGAATACGATGACCCGGACGCCACCGCCAACGCCAACCTGGCCGCGCGCCTGCCGTACCTGTTCGCCACCTGCCGTTTCGCTCACTACTTGAAGTGCATCGTGCGCGACAAGATCGGTTCCTTCAAAGAGAAGGACGAGATGCAACGCTGGTTGCAGGACTGGATCCTCAACTACGTCGACGGTGACCCGGCGCACTCCACCGAAACCACCAAGGCCCAGCATCCGTTGGCTGCCGCCGAAGTGATCGTGGAAGACGTCGAAGGCAACCCGGGGTACTACAACTCCCGGTTCTACCTGCGCCCGCACTACCAACTCGAAGGGCTGACCGTGTCGCTGCGCCTGGTATCGAAACTGCCTTCGGCGAAAGGCGCGTAACACCGTCGCTCGTTCCCACGCTCCGCGTGG